>NZ_JAMYLR010000020.1:0-93250 GCF_040318155.1 Mesorhizobium sp. M1307
TCGACCTCAACGCAAGCAACAGATAGGGTGGGAAACTGTTCGCGATGTCCTCGCACACCTGTTCGCGATGTCTCCGGTCCAAACAAAGGGGAGAAGGGGAGGTCTGCGCGTCTCACGCCGGCCTGTAAACGCGCTCCGCCGTGTTCCAGAAAATATCGGCCTCGGCGGCCGCGCCGTGTTTCGCCACCGCCTCCCGGTGCGCCTTGATCAGCTCGGAATGGCTGGTCCACAGCTTCTCGATCGGGAAGTTCGAGCCGAACATCAAATGGTCGCTGCCGAGGATGTCGATGGCGTTGTCGACGATATAGGCGATCAGCGCCGGGTCGTTGCGGTGGACGAAGGTGCCGAGGCCGGACAGCTTTGCATAGAGGTTGGGCGCCGCTGACAGCGTGCGCAGGCCGGACTTCCACGCCTCGGTGGTCTCCGGCTCCATGTCGGTCAGCATGCCGGCGTGGGTGAGGATGAAATTCGTCTCGGAGTTGTCGCCGACGAGCGTCAGCCCGTCCTTCATCTGGGCGGGGAAAAGCTGCAGGTCGAAGGACAGGCCGTAATCCTTCAGCCGCGCGACATTGGCCCGCACCTTGGGATCGATGACCTGATCGGCCGAGGCGGCGAAGCGGAAGGCCGGCGTTCCGTGCCAGTGCAGCTGCATGCGCACGCCGCGCAGCAGCGGATATTTTTTCAGCCGGTCGATCTGGGGCCTGATATCGTCCACCGTCATATCGGCATAGCCCACGATGGCGTGCGGCCAGCCGGTTTCTTCCGCGGTCTTCTGCAGGAACGCCACCTCTTTCTCGAAATCCTCCTTGGCCCAGTTGGTCTGGACATAGACCGCCTTCTCGACGCCCGAGCCTTGCTGGTCGGCGAGGAATTCCTCGATCGGATAGTCACGGCGGATCGGCTCGTATGGACCGAAGATGCGCGGCACCATCGGCCCGCGCAGCCAGGGCTGGTCCTCTCGGCGCCAGATGTGGAAATGCGCGTCGATCGCCTTTTGCATCACAAAACCCTTTTCCAGATTGCCGCGGCCGCCGGGGCTGGGCGGGCGAGCGACAGGATGAACTCGGTGAGACCGGCGATCGAGGAGCCGTCGACCAGATCGTCGAGCACCGGCAGGATGGTGCGAAGTGCTGCCGTTGCCGGCCGGAAGCGCGGGTCGCCGGCCAATGGCGTCGCCAGCGAAAGCCGAAAGGCGCGGGCGCTCAGCCGGCGCATCGCGGTCTCCAGCTCGGCATGATCGCCGCGCTCCAGCGCGTCGGACAGGATGACGATTGCCGCCCCGCGTGCAAAGGCGGAGAAGCGCGGCACCGATAGAAACGCGAGCAGCGTCGGTCCCATACGGGTGCCGCCGTCCCAGTCGTCGACCTGGGCAGCGGCGCGGGCCAGCGCCTGGTTGCGGTCGCGAATGCGCAGCGGCGAGGTGATGCGGGTCAGCCGTGTGCCGAAAGTGAATACCTCCGCCCGGTCGGCGCCTTGCACGGCCGCATGCGCCAGCTTGAGATAGTCCGATGTGTAGAGCTTCATCGAGCCGGACACATCGATGATGATGAGAAGCTTGCGCGGCATTGTCTGCCGCCGGCGCAGCAGCGGCGAGGGGATATCGCCGTCGGCACTGACGATTTCGCGCAGCGAGCGGCGCAGGTCGAGCTTGCCGCGGGCATGCGTGCGTACGGTGCGGAAGGAGCGGCGGGCGGGCAACGCGGTGGCGAGCTTGCGGCGGAAGGCGGCAAGCCCGTCGCTGTCGCGCTGGAACTCGCGGACGCTCAACTGTTCGCTGGCCGAAGACAGTTCGCCGCCTTGCTCCTGGCGGACCACCTCGATTTCTTCTTCGCCCGTTGCACCATCGTCCTTGATGCGGGTTTCCTCGTCGGCCTCGCCTTCGACCACGGCAGCAGTGCTGCCATAGAAATGGCTCCGGAAATGCGCCTCGAATTCGTCGCGGCGGTCGGGCGGCGGCGCCAGCGTGGCGAGGGCGGCCTCGCGGATGTCGGCCATCGAACGGGGACCGAGCAACGTCACCGCCTGCATGAAGCCGGAGACCTGCTCGGGCGCCACCGGGAAGCCGTAGCGGCGGAGCAGCCGGCCGAAGCCGAGGAAGGGTGCTGCTCCTTGAGGCAGGCCCGCCGCGCTCACGCCAGCGCCTCCTCGACAATCTTGCCGAGCTCCGGCGCGATGCAGGATAGATCCTCCTCGTCTTTGATCAGCACGCCGATGGCGCGGCGAAACGCTTCCGGCCACGGACTGCCGCCTTTTTCGAGGATGGTCGCGGCATTGGCCCATTCGACCGCCTCGGCGATGCCGGGCGGCTTCGCCAGCGGACGCGCGCGAATATCGCGCACGGCGGCAGCCACGGCGCGCGCCGTGGCCTCGGCGACATCGCCGGCGCGCAGCATAATGATCTCGGCCTCGCGCCTGGCGTCGGGATAGGTGATCCAGTGGTAAACGCAGCGCCGCCGCAGCGCTTCGGCCAGTTCACGGGTGCGGTTCGAGGTCAGGATGACGATCGGCTGCGCCGTCGCGCGGATGGTGCCGCGCTCGGGAATGCTGATCTGGAAATCGGAGAGGAATTCCAGCAGCAGCGCTTCGAACTCATGGTCCGAGCGGTCGATCTCGTCGACCAGCAGCACGCGCTTTTCCGGCGCCTTCAGCACCTGCAGCAGCGGCCGCGCGATCAGGAAACGGTCGTCATAGATGTCGACCTCGTGCTCGCCGGCATGGCGGATGGCGAGCAGCTGGCGCTGGTAGTTCCACTCGTATAGCGCATGTGCGGCGTCGATGCCTTCATAGCATTGCAGCCGCACCAGATCGCGCCCGAGCAGTTCGGCTATCGCCTTCGCCGCTTCGGTCTTGCCGACGCCGGGCGCGCCTTCGAGCAGCAGCGGCTTACCCAGCCTGATTGCCAGGAAGATTGCGGTGGCCAGGCTTTCATCGGCGAGATAGCGCGAGGTGGCGAGCCGGGACGCCACCGCCTCCGGCGAGGTCGCGACTGTCTCTGCGTTTGAAGTCCGGGCGCTTCTCTTGGGCATTTCCGGCACTCAGTTCGGGGCTTGCGCCTTCAGCGCCCGCAGGATGCGCTCCGGCGTGATCGGCAGCGTATCGATGCGCACACCGACGGCGTCGAAGACGGCATTGGCGACCGCCGGGATCTGCGGGTTGGCGCACATTTCGCCCGGCCCCTTGGCGCCATACGGCCCGTCCGCCGAGGGCCTCTCCAGCACGATGATATCGGTTTGAGCGAGATCCCCAGGACCCGGCATCAGATATTGGTTGAAGTCGGTGCCGCCATGGTCGCGATTGGGATAATAGGGTTCGGTCGTTTCGTAGAGCGCATGGCTGATGCCCATCCACGAGCCTCCGACGAGCTGCTGCTCGACCATTTTCGGGTTCAGCGCGCGGCCGATCTCAAAGACGTTCTTCACGGTCAGCACGGTGACCTCGCCGGTCTCGTCGTCGACCTCGACCTCGGCAACCGTGCAGGCGTGGGCGTAGCAGGTCGACGGCTTCATCGCGCCGGTTTCCTTTTCCGGATAGGAGCGCGGGATCAAAAACATGCCGCGGCCGGAAATCGAACGGCCGCGCTTGAAATGCGCCGACAGCGCGACATCGAAGATCGAGATCGATTTCTGCGGCGCGCCCTTGACCAGGATGTTGCCTTGCCCGTCGGTCTCGAGGTCCGACGCATTGACCTCCAGCTCCTCGGCCGCCACTTCCAGCATCACCTGGCGGGCTTCCCTGGCCGCCTGGATAACCGCATTGCCGGCGCGATGCGTGCCGCGCGAGGCGAAGGTGCCCATGCAGTGCGGGCCGGTGTCGGTGTCGGCGGTGTCGACGACGACGCGGTCGGTCGGCACGCCGATCGTCTCGGCGCAGATCTGCGCCATGATCTGCTTCATGCCCTGGCCGAGATCGACGCTCGACAGCGTGACCATGAAATTGCCGGTCGGCGTCGAATGGACCAGCGCCTGCGTCGGGTCGCCGCCGAGATTCATGCCGGTCGGATAGTTGATCGCGGCGACGCCGCGTCCGCGCCTGATCGCCATCTCAAGCTCCCTTCGCGTAGGACGACATCGCCATGAATGTTTCTGCCACGGGCCAGTTGGCGGCGCGCGAGGCTTCCTGCATGCACTCGATCAGCGCAGCACCCTCGGTCGGCTGCCGATGTGCTTTCATGTCGCCATCGCGATAGGCGTTGATGAAACGGAATTCGAGCGGGTCCATGCCGATCAGCCGGGCGAGCTTGTCCATCTGCACCTCCAGCGCGAAATCGCCGATGGTGACGCCGAAGCCGCGCATCGCAGAGGACGGGGTGCGGTTGGTGTAGACGCAGTAGGTGTCGATCCAGACATTCGGGATCGTATAGGGGCCGGGATAATGCCCGGCGCCCTTCTGCGCGCCGTAGGGCGAATGGCGCGAATAGGCGCCGGCATCGGTGTAGCCCGTGACTTTACGCGCGACGATGCGGCCGTCGTTCATGACGCCGTCCTTGATGACGACTTTCTCGGCGGCGCGCGGCGAGGAAATCTGCATCTCTTCCTCGCGGCTGTAGATAAAACAGACCGGTCGTCCTGTTATTTTGGCGCCAAGGATGGCGATCGGCTCGACGATGACGTCGACCTTGCCGCCAAAGCCGCCGCCGACAGTGCCGCCGACGAAATGCAGCTTGTTGCCGGGCATCTGCAGGATGATCGAGGCGTTATCGAGGGTGAAGAACATCGCCTGCGTGTTGGTGTAGCAGGTGAAGCGGTCGTTACCCTCGGGTGCGACGATGCAGCCGGTCGTTTCGGTCGGCGCATGCTCGATCGGTGAAGACTGGTAGGTCTGTTCGAGCACGTGGTCGGCTCCTGTAAAGCCTGCCTCGACATCGCCGAAGCGCACCTTGCGGCATTCGCCGCTGTCGTAGAGGTAATAATTCCGGCCGTGATATTCGTTGACGATCGGCGCGCCGGGCTTCAGCGCTTCGTCCATGTCGAAGACGGCCGGCAGCACCTCGTAATCGACCTTGACCTTGGCGGCGGCTTCCTGCGCGGCGCGCCCGGTCTCGGCCAGCACCGCCACCACGGCCTCGCCCTTCCAGCGCACCTTGCCGTCGGCCAGCACCGTCTCGTCCTCCGGCCCGATCTGGATCAGGATCAGGATGGTGTAGACATTGTGCGGCACATCCTTGGCGGTCAGCACCTTGACGACGCCGGGGTGCTTTTCCGCCTCTGACGTATCGATGCTGCGGATGCGGGCGTGATGATGCGGGCTGCGCACCATCTTCAGGTGCAGCATGCCGGGAAAATTGCGGTCGGCGAAATAGGCGGTCTTGCCGGTGACATGGCCGGGCGAATCCGAACGCGGCCGCGGCTGGCCGATCTCGTGCAGATCGTCCTTGCGCTGGTCGGCGAAATAGCTCTTGCGGAGTTCCATTTTCTTAACTCCCCTCAAGCCGCGTTCTGCGAATTGGAGCGCGCGGCGCTCAGAACTGCCTGGATGATCGGCTCGTAACCGGTGCAGCGGCAGATATTGCCGGACAGTGCCTCGACGACATCCTCGCGGCTGGGGTTCGGCGTGTGATCCAGCAGCACCTTGGCGGCCATGATCATGCCCGGCGTGCAGAAACCGCATTGCGTGGCGAAAGCATCGAGGAAAGCGCGTTGCAGCGGATGCAGCACGCCGCCTTCCGAAAGCCCCGTGGTCGTGGCGATAGTTGCGCCATTGCAGGTCTCGGCCAGCGTCAGGCAGGACAGCCTGAGCTCGCCGTCGATGATGACCGAGCAGGCGCCGCAAGTGCCTTGATGGCAGCCGCCCTTCGGCGAGGTGTCGCCGATCTTGTCGCGCAACGCATGAAGCAGCGTCGTGCCGCTGTCGATGAACTCGGCTTTCTCCGCACCATTGAGCGTGAACTGAATCGGGACCTTTGCCATCTTTTTACTCCTTGCGCCGCAGCCAGGCGGACATATGCGCCACGGTCTTTCAGGCGAGCAGCAGCCGGCCGAGATGGACCGGCAGGACTTCGTTGCGATACCAGGCGCTGGCGATCGGATCGGTTGGCGGCGAAGTGCCGTCGCGGGCAACGGCCAGTGCCGGTGCGATGCCCTCGCTGGTGAGTTTCCGGCCAATCAAGGCTTTCTCCGCCGCCCTGGCACGGATCGGCCGGTCGGCCATGCAGCCGAGCGCGATCCGCGCTGACGTGACAGTGCCGTCCGGCGCCTGTTCCAGCACGGTGGCGATGCTCAGCACCGAAATGCCCTTTGGCTTGACCCGCGACACTTTCAGGAAGCGAAAGCCGCCTTCGGTCGGAAGCGTGAAGCCGACCGCGGTGACGATAGCGTCATTGCTCTCGCGCCTTGCCAGGAATGTCTCGATCGGCAGCTCGCCGTCGCTGGTGCTGACCGTTGCGTCCAAGGCCAGCAGCGCAACGGTGAAATCGCCGTAAGGCGCTGGCGCGAAGAGATTGCCGCCGACCGTTGCCATGTTGCGGATCGCCGGGCCGCCGACGGCGCGCGCGGCGTGGGCCAGCGGGGCGAGATCCGGATGGCGGGCGATCGCCGCCATGGTCACCGAAGCGCCGATGCGGACCTCGCCGCCGGAAATGTGGATGACCGACAGCGCCGGTTCGGTCGACCTGACGAAACCGGAGATCGACACGTCGCCTTCATTGGCGGCGCGCACCACCAACGTGCCGCCACCGAGGTAGCGGGTGCCGGCGGCTTTCAGCGCCGCGCTGGCATCCTTCACCGTCGCGAAACTCTGCAGTGCAAGCGCCATGGAACGCTCCCTTTACGCCTGGCTCTGGCCGGCAAAATGGGCCTTCAGGGCGTTGAACCCGCCCTGGAAGACGTTGGCGCCCATGCCTTCGGCCAATTGATCGGCTTCCTCGGGAGCGGCGTCGAAGCTGGCGGTCCATTCGGCATAGGTGCGGTCGCCGTCGGTCACCCGCCGCAACTGCAACGTCGCCTTGTGGTTGGTGAGCGGCTGCGGCGTCTCCAGGATGGCGTAGCTGACGAGGAAGTTCTCGTCGGAGAAATCGAGCAGCTTTTCGCGCAGGCGGGCGCCACTGGCGAGCTGGAAATTGCGCACGCAGCCGATCATGCCGGCATCCTTGCCGTCCTCGATATGGCTTTCGACCATGCGCGGGTGCCAGGTCGGCAGACCGTTGAAGTCGCGTATGCGGGCCCAGACCTTTTCGACCGGTGCGTCGATGACGCTGGAGATGGTGACTTTCGCCATATGATCGTTCCCTTGCACATCAGCTGCTTGGGAGGGTAGGGCGGCAGGCTCGGCGGCGCTTATCAATGCGTCTTGAACGCCTATCAAATAGTCTGAAAAACGGGCGCTCAGCTGATCGCCCGCGCCGCCTCGCGGTAAAGCGTCGGCGGGACGCCGACATGGTCGCGGAAGAAGCGCGAGAAATTGCCTTGCGTGGTGAAGCCGAGATTGCAGGCGACCGAGATCAGCGGCTCCTGCGACCACTGCAACTGCCGCACGGCTTCCTCCATGCGCAGCGTGTTCCAATAAACGTTGGGCGTCAGATTGGTCTGTTCCTTGAACAGCGCGAAGAAATGCGGCCGCGACAGGCCGACGCTGCGCGCCACGTCGTCGAAGCAGATACGCTCGCAGACATTGGCTTTCATCAGCTGGATCGCCTTGCGGACGCGGAAGTCCTGCATGGTGTTGATGCGGGCGCGCACGGTCTGCGGTGCGGAGGCATCGGCGGCATCGAGTACGCTGTCGATGAAGCGCTCGATCTCGTAATTGGCGATGTCGTCGATGCTCTCATTGTCGCTGAGATGGTCGAGGAGGTTAGCCGCTGCCTTGTGCAGCCAAGGCTCGAGCGTGATTGCCGGGGCGGAGAACAGCGGCGCGGCGGAAGGCAGCTCGCGGCGTTTCCGTGCCCAGTCCGGATCGATGTAAAAGGCGAGGAACAGGCCGGGCGTGCCGTCGCGGGACAGAGCGTGGCTGTGCGGCTGGAAGGAATTGATGCCGGCGGCGGTGCCCGGTCCAAGCCGCACCGTCTCGCGGCCGATGGTCATCTCGCCGGCGGTGCCTTCCAGCCAGATGATGATATGCGCCTCGACATGGGCGTGGGTGACGAAGTCGCTGGCGACGTTCAGGACAGAAACATGTCCGAACCGGCCCCAGTAGAGCCTGATCGCTTCCGTCATGGGTATATCCTCCCGCAGGCGACTGGCCTCCCTTCGCCTGCTGCGAGCGATTGTGCGGCGCAGTTCGGGCTTGCGTCAAGACGGATGTGCACGTCCGGGCGCCGGCCATGCGCCGCACCGGCGGATTATCAGACCCGGCGATAGGAGCGCGTCCCCTTCTCCCCCTGTGGGAGAAGGTGGATCGGCGCGCTAGCGCCGAGACGGTTGAGGGGTGTTGGAAGAAATGAGGCGATGGCAAACTGGAGCACCCCTCATCCGTCGCCTTCGGCGACACCTTCTCCCACAAGGGGAGAAGGGGGAGGCTGCGCTTGAACGTCAGTCGTTGCGCCTGAAATTGCGGATGCGGTCGAACAGCACGGCGAGCAGGATGGCGCCGCCGATGAACACGCCTTGCCAGAAGGCATTGATGCCGAGCAGGCCGAGGCTGTTGCGGATGACCTCGATCAGCGCCGCGCCGACGACCGCGCCGAAGGCTGTGCCCATGCCGCCGGCCAGGTTGGCGCCACCGATGACGGTGGCGGCGATCACCTGAAGCTCCATGCCGTTGCCGAGATTGGTGGTGACCGCGCCCAGCCAGCCGGTCTGGATGATGCCGGCAAGGCCAGCCGCCATTGCCGAGATCATGTAGACGACGACCTTGATCTGGCGCACCGGAACGCCGGTCAGCGTTGCCGCATGCTCGTTGCCGCCGATGGCGAAGATGTGCCGGCCGAATTTCGTCCAGCGCAGCACAAAGCCGGTAATCAACGCCAGCACGATCATGTAAAGCACCGGATTGGCGATGCCGAACACCCAGGCGCCGCCGCCCAGCGCCAGCAGCTTTTCGTGGTCCGGCCCGAACTGGAAGACGACGGTGTTGTTGGAGGCGACCATGGCTAGGCTGCGTGCGATCGACAGCATGCCGAGCGTCACCACGAAGGGCGGGAAGCCGAGATAGGCGATCAGAACCCCGTTGAAGGCGCCGATGATCAGCGCCGTCGCGATCGCAGCGCCAATGCCGATCTCGATGCCGTAGCCGGCATGCATGGTGACGGCCAGCACCATCGAGCACAGGCAAAGCACCGAGCCGACCGACAGATCGATACCGCCGGTGATGATGACGAAGGTCATGCCGAGCGCCACGATGGCGACGAAGGTGACGTTGCGGGTGATGTTGTAGAGGTTCTTGGTCGTGGCAAAGGAATCCGTGGCCACCGACAGGAACAGGCAGGCGAGGATGACCGCGATCACCACCCAGAAGGTCTGGCTGGCAAACACCTTGCTCAGCAAGGTGTGCTGCTTGTGCGCGATCGTCTGATCAAGGGTGACTGCCATTATCGACCTTTTTTACTCATGGTTGAGGCGTCAATCATACCTGTTCGATGGCGCCGGTGATGAGTCCGGTGACTTCTTCCGGCGAACTCGATGCGATCGTCTTGTCGGCGACCTTGCGGCCGCGCCGCATGACGATGACGCGGTCGGCGACGTCAAAGACGTCGGGCATGCGGTGGCTGATCAGCACGACGGCGATGCCCTGGTCGCGCAAATGGCGGATCAGGTTCAGCACCTCGGCGACCTGGCGCACCGAGATCGCCGCGGTCGGCTCGTCCATCAGCACGATCTTGGCCTGCGAAAGCATGGTGCGGGCGATCGCCACCGCCTGCCGCTGGCCGCCCGACATTTGTTTGACCAGGTCGCGCGGGCGCGTTTCGGATTTCAGCTCGGCGAAGATCTGGCCGGCACGCTTGTACATCGCGGCATAGTCGAGGATGCGAAGCGGCCCGAGGCCGCGGCGCAATTCACGGCCGAGATAGACGTTGGCGGCGGCCGTCAGATTGTTGCACAGTGCCAGGTCCTGATGGACGATTTCGATGCCGTGCTGGCGCGCCTCGACCGGCTTGTGCAGGATCAGCTCCTTGCCGTCCATCTGCATCGTGCCATGGCTCGGCGGGAAATTGCCGGCGATCATCTTGACCAGCGTCGACTTGCCGGCGCCGTTGTCGCCCATCAGGCCGACAACCTGTCCGGCCTCGATCGACAACGAAACGTCGTTGACCGCCTGGATGGCGCCAAAATGCTTCGAGATGTTGGTGAGTTCGAGAACCGCCACCAGCCTTCTTGCCTCCCCGTGCTTTGGGGCCTGCGGTTCTGCCGCGGCCATTCGCTCTCCCCAGTTCCTCCCGGAAGCAGCGATTTTGCCCATTTACGCATATGCCTCCTTGGCGTCAACCACGGCTTCTTTCGAAAAATCAGTTTTGTAGGACAAATAGCATTGACGTCGGTGACAAGGCGATATTAGCTAAGTGTCGGAGGAGCTTGCGCCGAGCCACCGGGTTGCCGGAAGGAATCGGTGAGGGTTTGTCGGTCAGGGATTTGGTAACCAGCGATATCTGTCGGTGCCGGTCCGAGACTGAATATGAAAATGCTTATCGACCTGGCTTGGCGACACGAGTGCGACGTCCTCTGTCATCTTGCTCCGGGTCGATCTGTGTGTGGCGGGCACGCGGTGTCCGTTTGTTTCAAAAGGGAGGACTGACATGAGGAAATCACTATTGCTCGCTGCCGCCGCCGTCATGGCGTTGGGTGCCGGGCCGGCTATGGCCAAGAAACAGCTCGTCATCGTGGTGAAGGGTCTCGACAATCCATTCTTCGAGGCCATCCACCAGGGTTGCGAGAAGTGGAACAAGGAAAACGCCAGCTCGGAATATGAGTGCTTCTACACCGGACCGGCATCGACCTCGGATGAGGCCGGTGAAGCCCAGATCGTCCAGGACATGCTGAGCAAGCCCGATACGGTGGCAATGGCGATTTCGCCATCGAACGCGCCGCTGATCGCGCAGACGATCAAAAGCGCCAATCCGTCGATCCCGATCATGACCCTCGACGCCGACCTCAGCAAGGAAGATGCGGCGCTGCGCAAGACCTATCTCGGCACCGACAATTACCTGATGGGTCACAAGATCGGCGAATACATCAAGAAGGCCAAGCCGAATGGCGGCAAGATCTGCACCATCGAAGGCAATCCGGCCGCCGACAACATCCTGCGCCGCGCGCAGGGCATGCGTGACGCGCTGTCGGGCAAGGACGGCCTCGCGGCGCTGGCGGGCGAAGGCGGCTGGACCGAAGTTGCCGGCTGCCCGGTGTTCACCAGTGACGACGGCGCCAAGGGCGTGCAGGCGATGACCGACATCCTCGCCGCCAATCCCGATCTCGACGCCTTCGGCATCATGGGCGGCTGGCCGCTGTTCGGCGCTCCGCAGCCCTACCGCGACCTGTTCAAGCCGATGGCCGACAAGATCGCCAGCAACGCCTTTGTCATCGGCGCCGCCGACACGATCGGCGACGAGGTGGCGATTGCTCGTGACGGGCTGGTGACCGCACTGGTTGGCCAGCGGCCGTTCGAGATGGGCTACAAGGCGCCCTCGGTGATGATCGACCTGGTCGACGGCAAGCCGGTCGCCGATCCGGTGTTCACCGGCCTCGACGAATGCACCAAGGACACGGTCGACACCTGCATCCAAAAGTAGGTCGGCAATTTCGGGGCGCCCATCGACGGGCGCCCCGTTCGCACTGTCCATACAAAACGCACGAGGCGACGCTGCTTTGGAGCGTAGGCCGCTGCTTTGCCGTGCCCTGAGTTCAGGCTTTCGACAAGCAGTTGCCGGGGAATACCAATGCCGGACGCGACATCAAAAAAGCGACCCGCCAAATTCAAGGCAGAGCCTGGGCGGCCGGCCGTCGTTCGGCGTGCCGATGCCGCACACTTTCCCGGCTCCAGTGTGCACGCCTCGCTCGCCAACGAAATCGGGCTGAGAATCGTGCGCGGCGACTATCCGCCGGGAACCATCCTGCCCAACGAGGCCAAATGGTCCGAGACCTTCGACGTCAGCCGCTCGGCGGTGCGCGAAGCCATAAAAATGCTGATGGCGAAGAGCCTGCTGGCGTCACGCCCGAAGATCGGCAGCTGGGTCGAGCCGAAGGAACGCTGGAACCTGCTCGATCGCGACGTGCTGGCCTGGTATGCGACCTCGCCGGACCGCGAGGTGTTCCTCAGGACCGTGCAGGAATTCCGCCACATCATCGAGCCGGAGGCCAGCGCCTTTGCCGCGATGCGGCGCACCGACGAGCAGATGGCCGAGATCAGCCTAGCCTGCCGCGAAATGGGCGAGGCGACCAACCTGCCGGAGCGGACCCGCGCCGACACGCGGTTTCACCTCGCCATCCTGCGGGCATCGGGCAACGATCTGCTGGTGCCGCTCGGCGTGCTGATCGAATCGGCGCTCGACCATTTGTTCCAGTTCGTCACCCGCGAGACCAGCGATCAGCGGCGGGCGCAGGCACTGCACGAGGCGATCGAGAAGAACATCCGCCTGCAGCGGCCCGCCGCAGCCCGCGCCGCGGTGCACAGGCTTCTTGCCAACACCGACGATGTCATCGGCCGGTCGCGGCGGTGATTTATAACGCAAAGTCCGGCGCCGCCCCTCATCCGGCTGCCGCCACCTTCTCCCCGTATAGTGACGGGGAGAAGGGGCTGGCCGCGATCTTGGCACACTCTTTGCAATGGAAATAGTTGGCGAAATCATCAGCGAAAGCGTCCTTCTCCCCGTCACTATACGGGGAGAAGTGCCCGGCAGGGCGATGAGGGGCGGCGCTGGCGTTGATTGAAAAATAGTGCGCCGTGCGCATTGCCCATGCGCTTAGATCGTCTGCATTTTTCGCATCCTTGGCCGGCATGACGTCGACACCGTTGAGCTTTGTGCGACCGGGGGCGTATTTTGTTCTTGCTTTGTGCCGGCAGCTATGCTACTAATTTTGGTATGGTGCTAATTGGCTCCAACGACCCGCCTCCCGAGGCGGTTTTTTGTTTCTGGCTTCTTCCGATCGGAAGTGCGCGTGCTTTGGTGCACAGACTTCTCGCCAATACCGACGACGTTATCGGCCGGTTTCGGCGCTGATTCGATCGTTTCTCGGCCAACTGCGTGTAAGTCGGGTCAACCAGCAACGAAGGTCGATCATTCCCGTCAGTCGCAAATCGCAAATTTAGGAGATTAGCCGAAACCCTCCCTTCGTCATCCCAGGGTCTGCGCGACGTCGCTTCGCTCCTGCTCCGCCCTGGGATGACGAAGGTGTGGTGTCATATGCTAATCGCCAGCGTTGGAGATTGGCGGATGTAGCTGGTCGGCAGCGAACGTTTGCAGTTGCGACACTCCCAGGCGTTAATCCCAACGTTCTCAGATCGTCTGCTTTTTGCCATCCTTGGTGGGCATCAGGTCGACACCGTTGACCTTGCCGATATGCGTGGCCAGCATCGGCACATATTGATCGGCGGGGCCGACCGCGAAGGCGCAGGCGAAGGCGTTCTTGGTGGCGTTGCCAAGCGGGTTGGCGATGCCGGCAGCACCCGCCATCGATTCGAGATAGGTGAGGTCCTTGAGGGCGTTGGCGATGGTGAATTTGTGCGCGTCGCGGTCGCCTTCCAGCGTCCAGCGCATGAAGGTCTGGTAGAAGCCGCAGTCCATGCGGCCGTTGCGGATGACGCTGTCGAAGCGCGGCGGCGAGATGCCGACCTTCTGCGCCAGCGCCAGCGCCTCGGAATAGATCGCGGCGTAGCCGAGCGAAATGAAGTTGTTGAGCAGCTTCATGCGGTGGCCGTCGCCGGTGTCGCCGATATGGACGATGCGTCCGGACCAGGTGTCGAGCACTGGCTTCAGCCGGGCAAAGATCGCATCGGGCGCGCCGACCATGGCGTCGAGCGTGCCTTCCCAGGCCTCCTTCGGCGTGCGGCTGAGCGGGGCATCGACATAGTCGACGCCGAGCGCCTTGAGTTCGGCGGCCAGCGCCACCGTCGAGACAGGATCCGAGGTCGAACAGTCAACGACAACCGATCCCGGCTTCAGGCCCTCCTTGAGGCCGCCTGGACCCCGAATGATGGCTTCGACTTCGCGGGAACCGGTGACGCAGATGAAGACAACCGTCGATGCCGCCGCCACGTCGCGCGAGGTCGCCGCTTCCTTGGCGCCCCGGCCGAGCAGGTCTTCCGCGGGCTTGCGGTTCTTGCGGCCGAGAAACGTCAGCGGATAACCTTTGTCGACGATGTTCTTCGCGATCCCGTGCCCCATCAGGCCAAGCCCGATGAAGCCAATCTTTTCACTCGCGGCAGTCGTGTTCATGTCGTTTCGTCCTATTTGCAGTGATGGATGACGGCGCTGCACCTTGCCGGCGAATTGTTGAGGCGGTTTTTGCCGCATGCCATGGCAGGCGATTGCAGAGTTCGATATTGTCTGACAATACACATGAATTCCAGGGAATGTGGAGAGCAAAATGACAAAGCGGATCATGTTCACCGGCGGCAGCGGCAAGGCTGGGCGCCATGTCGTGCAGTATCTGGTCGAGCAGGGCTGCCAGGTGCTCAACATCGACACCAAGCCGCTCGACAATCCCAAGGTGCGCACGCTGATCACCGACATCACCGACAGCGGGCAGGTGTTCAATGCGCTGTCGAGCTATATCGGCCTGCACGAATTCGACCCGTCGCTGCGTTCGCAACCGATCGATGCCGTTGTGCATTTCGCGGCGATCCCGCGCATCATGATCACGCCCGACAATGAGGTGTTCCGCATCAACGCGCTCGGCACCTACAACGTCATCGAGGCCGCGGTGAAGCTCGGCATCCGCAAGGTGGTGATCGCCTCCAGCGAAACGACCTACGGGCTGGTCTTCGCCAACGAACCGCGCGATCCGACGCATTTCCCGCTCGATGAGGCGTACGACGTCGATCCGATGGACAGCTACGCGCTATCCAAGGTGGTCAACGAGAAGACGGCGCGCGCCTTTGCACAACACGATGGCAGCGACATCTATGCCTTGCGCATCGGCAACGTCATCGAGCCGCATGAATATTCGCTGTTTCCGAAATGGTTCGCCGATCCGGGTTTCCGCAAGCGCATCGCCTGGAGCTATATCGACGCGCGCGACCTCGGCCAGATCACGCTGCGCGCCATCGAGAAGGACGGGCTCGGTTACCAGGTGTTCAACGCCGCCAATGACGACACCTCGTCCGACCTGCCGACAGCCGAACTTTTGAAGCGGTTTTACCCCGATGTGCCGGTCAAGGGCGAACTTGGCGAATACGAGACGCTGCTCTCCAACCGCAAGGCACGCGACATGCTCGGCTTCCGGCCGGAGCACAGCTGGCGGAAATACGTCAAGACGAGCTGACGGGCGCAGTAATTCAGTTTTGAAATTCCGCTGCCAGATTAAATTTTGGTAAGGCTCTCACCGGCCCATGGACAATGGATCAGCTAACCCCAATTAACGCTTCATAAATATTGATGCTTGAGCGGGCTAGCATTCCCCTCTCCCCTGTGGCACGGTGAAATCATGGATAGAAATAGGCCGAAACGACCCCGCGATCCCAATGAGTTGGCGAAGCTTATCATGGAATTGGCAACCGGAGACAAGGGCGAACCCCTGCAGACTCCAGATGGGAAAGACCTGATAGCGTCACTGATGGGCCGCAAGGGCGGGCTGAAAGGCGGCGTCGCTAGAGCTGCGAAACTGTCTCCAGAGAGGCGCAAGCTCATAGCTGTCAGGGCAGCACAAGCGCGATGGAAGAAAAAATGACGGAAGACGAGGCCAGCGTAAGGCTGCTTGAGTTGGCAGCGGCATCGGCCGAAATTTACGATGCCGATATCATCCTCTATTCCGGAGACATTTCGGACGTTGGCTTCGGGAAGATCGTTGAGACGATCCTCACAACGCGCAATCGAGAAAACATCGTCCTGGTCATGACTACCAATGGCGGTTCCGCCAATTCGGCTTACCAGATCGCGAGGTTCATCCAGAAAGTATACAAGAAGTTCTACCTGTATGCGCCAAGCTATTGCAAGAGCGCAGGTACCATAGTGGCGCTTGGCGCGCATGAGTTGATTATGGATCCATTTTCTGAGCTTGGCCCGCTTGATGTTCAGCTGTTGAAGCAAAACGAGCTTGGCGCAAGAAAATCGGGGCTTTTAACAAAATCCGCATTTGAAGGTCTCGCAGACGCTTCTTTGACCGTATTCGAGAGGCTGATGCTGCCTATTATGCAGAAGAGCGGCGGGCTAGTTAACTTTCAGCTGGCTGCCGAACTAAGCTCGACTATGACTGCCGCAATGATGTCGACAATATTTGCAAAGCTTGATCCAGATACCGTTGGCAGCGACAAACGAGACTTGGAAGTAGCTTTCGACTATGGTATAAGACTTATTGAAAAATCCGGAAATGCTAGTCATGCTACGGTGATGCACTTGGTTCAGCATTACCCCGCTCACGATTTCATCATCGACGATGAAGAGGCCAGCGACCTTTTTGAAAATGTTTCGTTCCCGGACCCGAACCTTATGGGTCTGGCGAGCTTGTTGGGTAGCAGGGCATACGATGAATCTGAGGATGTGCAGGTCATCTCACTAAGTGCGATGGCGACCGATCAAAGGAGCGACGACAATGAACGATCAACCCAAGAAGAAGCTGCATCGAACGGCGACGGAGTGCATACCGCCAGAAGTCGGCGCACTGATCGGAAGGGCAATTCAAAATCGAAAGGCGACAAGGACGAGGATATTCTCACCGATAATCCCGTCAACGCCGCGCCGGAAACCGATCTCGCAGGAGGCAATGGTGAAGGCACACCAATTAAGGATGCCTAGAATTTCAAAATAACTTTTGTCGGTGCGAAGGTCAGTCGATCCGCTCCATCGCCAGGGTGACGGGCGTCAGCAAGAACACTGTCGCCAAGCTGCTATCGGATGCTGGCGCGGTGTGTGCCGAGTACCAGGATCAAGCGCTTCGCAATCTGACCAGCAAGCGCATTCAGGTGGACGAAATCTGGTCGCTCACCTACGCCAAACAGAAGAACGTTGCTAACGCCAAGGCCGCTCCGGAAGGTACTGGCGACACGTGGACTTTGGACGGCCATCAATGCCGACACCAAGCTGGCCGTGTCTTGGCTCGTCGGCGGGCGGGATAGCGAATACGCAACGGGCGAAGCGCCTCGCCAACCGCGTCCAGCTGACTAGCGACGGCCACAAGGCTTACCTGGAGGCTGTTGAAGGCGCATTCAAACTTTGATGCATGTCGTTATCGCAAAACCGCTGCACATTTTTGCGCGACATGCATTAGGTTCAGGCGTTCGCCGTCGGGTTCATCCATACGATTTCCCAGACGTAGCCATCCGGGTCTTCGATGTGGCGGTTATACATGAAGCCAAGATCCTGTGCCGGGTTGGGATCGGCGCGACCGCCCGCCGCGACCGCGCTGGTCAGTGTTGCATCGACGGCGTCGCGGTTATCGACAGTGAGGGCGATCATTGCCTGGCTGTCGCGCTGTGCGTCGCCGATTGGGCGTGTGGTGAATTCGCGGTAGTGGTCATGGGTCAGCAGCATCACCCCGATCGTGTCCGAGAACATGAGCGAGGTGGATTTCTCGCCCGAAAACTGCGGGTTCACAGTGCCGCCTAGCGCCACGTAGAACGCCGTCGAGGCCGACAGGTCACGGACAGGCAGGTTCACGAAAATCATTTTGGGCATCGATTTCTCCTTCTCCAGGGCTGCGCGCTGCGCTATTGTCTTGCCACAATGTAAGTAGATGCGATGTATCTTGATTGCAAGATACATTTTTGCCGAGGGAATATTTGCCATGGATCGCGCCGAGGCCGCAGCTAAGGAATGGGCCCGCGAGCGCCCCGATCTTCCGTTGCTACCTGTTGAAACGGTAGGCCGTCTGCTTGATGCCGCCGCGCGGGTTATCCGCGATCACATGAACCCGTTGCTCAAAGAAGCTGGCCTGAATGTAGGTGAGTTCGATGTGCTCACGCCGCTCAGGCGCGCCGGTGAACCCTATACGCTCTCACCTACTCAGCTCTACGAATCGGCAATGATCTCCTCGGGCGGCATGACGAGCCGCCTGGATCGGCTGGAGCGCGCTGGGCTGGTTGAACGACGCCCCGATCCCAACGACCGGCGCGGCAAGCAAATTGCGCTGACGACTGGCGGAAAGCGCGCGATAGATGATTTGATCGGTCCAATGGTGGCGCTGGAAGAGCAATTAATCTCCGTGCTGACGCCGTCGGAGCAGGAAACTCTTAACGCTCTACTTAAGAAATTGCTCACCGGCCTTTGAATTAGAAACTGTTTTGTCGTTCACGGAAACGCCGAACCGATCTATATTTTTTGTTTTGAGCCAATTCCGGGCGGAAAATCGTTTCACACTTTTCCTGGAATTGCTTCAGGTCGTTGTCCACGTCGGCACTCACCTCTGCCTCTGAATCAACGAGTCCTGACCCTACTTGTCCTTCCAGAATTCGGCCTGGAGTTGCGCCGCTTCATCGGCAAGCAGCGGGCCGACGACTTCAGTCGGACGCTGCCCGGCTTCGAAGACGATCCTGCAGGGCAGGTCGAGTGTGGGGTTCTCGACATGTGCGCCCGTCAACCCCTTGAGGTCATGTTCGCTCTGCCCAAAGACGACCCGTCCGATGCCCGCCCAATAGATTGTCCCGGAGCACATCGCGCAAGGTTCGGCCGACGTGTAGAGCGTGCAGGAAGCCAGCTTTTCGAGACTGACATTCATCCCCGCCCACGAGGCTAGCAGCCTTTCGGCATGAGCGGTGCGGTCGCCCCCGCCGGCTTTGTAAGCGTTGGGCTGCTCGCGCAACACATTGCCGTCTTTGTCAGCGAGCAGCGAACCAAAGGGATGCTCGCCAGCATCGCGGGCCTTGCGCGCGACTTCGAATGCCTGACGGAGCAGGCGCTCATCATACGGGCGCTGTGGCATCGGCAGATCCTCCGCCGCTTGACCATAGTGCCGAACAATCCACCGAGACAAGTCAAGAACCTAAGCGCGTCGCGTTCGACCGGCCTCATGCGACGCGCTTTAGGTTCTCGTTTTAATGCATGTCGCGCAAAACCGCTGCACAGTTTTGCGCGACATGCATCAGGCTCAGGCCTCGTTGCGCTTGGGGCGTTGAGCCAGCCAGATGCTGCCGATGACGAAAACGACGCCGGCGATTTGAGGCAAGGTCAGCGTCTGATCCAGGAATACCCATCCGAGCAGCACGGCGGTCACCGGGCTGAGGAAAAGCAGCGATGACACCACTGCGGATTCCAGTCGCGCAATGCCCCGGAACCAGAGGACATAGGTCAGCGCCGCACCGATCAGGCCGAGCCACACCAGCCCAAGCAGGTTGGCCGCGGTCGGGAACGGGATGGGTGGTTCGAAAAGCAGGACCACCGGAACGAGAAGGAGACCACCGGCAGTCAGTTGCCATGCCGTAAAGGCGAGCAGCGATGCTGGCGGCTGCCACTTGCGGCTCAACACGCTTCCGAAGGCCATTGAGGCCGCCCCGGCTAGGCCGGCGGCAACGCCGGCCGCATCGAGCGTCGCGTTCGGGGTCAGCACCAGCAACGCGACACCGGCGATCCCGACAAGGGCGGCGACGATCGCCAACCGGCGGACAGGGCTGGCAAGCAGGGCAGCAGCGAGGAAAATCACAATCAATGGCTGGACCGACAGCACGGTCGCCGCGACCCCGCCCGGAAGCCGGTAGGCGGCGACAAACAACATGCTCAGGAAGATCGAGATGTTGAGGGCTCCGAGGACGAAACTGCGCAGCCACCAGATGCCCATCGGCAGTTGCCGAACGATCGCCAGCAGCAGCAATCCGGCGGGCAGGGCTCGCAGCATTGCGACCGTCATCGGCGAGAAGTTCGGCAGGAACTGCGTGGTGACGATATAGGTGCTGCCCCATATCGCCGGTGCGATGGCTGTAAGCAGCAGATCGGAACGGTGCGTCTTCATAAGATTTCCAGAACTTCGGCAAGAGGGCGGCGCGGCTTTTGCGGCCAGTTTCCGGGCGCGGCGCGGCCGACCGCGATGAGCATCACCGGCATTTCATTGCGCGCAAGGCCAAACTCGCGGGCCACGCCTTCGGCATCGAAGCCTGCCATCGGACCGGAGACGAGCCCCAGCGCTTCGGCCGCGAAAATCAGCGTTGCGGCGCCAAGCGTTGCCGAGCGCACGGCTTCGTCGCGGGCCGCTAGAGGATCGGCATATTGGGCGCGGGCGCCCTCCCGCCACCCCGAAGCCATATCCGCCGGCATGAAGCCGGCTTCGACGAACGGACGGAGCCTGGCATCGAGGGCAGCGTGGTCGGGCAGTACGCCGCAGATGATGAAGGTGACGGCTGCCTCCTGCACCTTGGCCTGGCCATGGGCGAGGCTGCGCAATCGTGCCTTTGCCTCCGGCGTCCGCACCGCGATGAACCGCCAATTCTGAAGGTTGTAGGCGCTTGGCGCGCGCGTTGCGAGACGTGCCAGCTCCTCGATCTCGGCGTCCGTCAATTCGTGCGAGGCATCGAACCGATTGGCCGACATGCGCCGCTCGATAAGGGAAATTGCGGGGTTGGTCATCATGTCATTCCGAAACTGAGAAAGTCGTTCGGGAAGCAGATAGAGAATTTACCAAGGAGCGATAATATGCAACAATTGCAAGACATTATTTACTGGAAGAGAATGGTGCGATGGATCGCCTGACGGCGTTGCAGGTTTTCCGCCAGGTGGCGGAACTGAACAGCTTTGCCGAAGCTGGACGGCGGCTCGGTCTCTCTCCCCCCGCCATCAGCAAGAACATCGCCGAGTTGGAGGCGCATCTGGCCGTGCGGCTCATCAACCGGACGACGCGGCGCATGGCCCTGACCGAAGAAGGCAGGATTTATCTGGAGCATGTCACGCATGGGCTCGATGCGCTGGCCAGGGCCGACCAGGTCCTCGGTCCGATCAAGACGGCGCCGAGCGGCACGTTGCGGGTCAGCGCGCCGATGACTGTCACGTTGACACGGCTTTCGGCTGCCATTCCCGAGTTTCTATCGCGCTATCCCGATTTGAAACTCGATCTGCACCTTGATGACAGGCGCGTCGATATCGTGCGGGAGGGATTTGACCTTGCCGTTCGCGGCAGCGACAATCTTGAGGATTCCAGCCTGGTCGCGAGAACGCTTGCGGTCATGCCGCATGTGCTTTGCGCAGCTCCGGTTTATTTTGAGCAGCATGGTCGGCCTAAAACGCCTTCCGACTTGAAGATGGCTAATTGCATCCGGTTCAGCCTTTCGGGGCATGCGGACATATGGGAGTTCCGCAAGGACGGCCGCACCGAGCGGATCGCCGTCGACGGACGATATTCGGTCTCCTCAAGCCTTGCTGTGCGCGATGCGTTGCGCGCCGGCTTCGGCGTCAGTCTGATCCCCTATCCCTATGTCGAGAGCGACCTGAAAGCAGGCCGGCTGCAATCGGCTCTGGATGACTGGAACAAGGTCGAAACCACACTGTATGCGGTCTATCCGGCACGGCAACATCTTGCCCCGAAAATCCGCGTCTTCCTTGATTTCCTGATCGAGGAATTCAGTCGGAACAAAGAGAAGTCGTTCATACCTCTCCGGCCTGAACGCTCGGCAAAGCGCGGTGTCCGCAAGGGGACGGATGCGGAAATTCAAACTGAGACACTGCCGTCGATTTCATCTCCTTGACACGCCTCCAAATCCGGACTTTGTGGAGCTATGCGGGACGCGAAGCCGAATAAGGGAAAGACAGCGGCCGAGGCGTCTGCCGAGCGCACGAGCGGTATTCGCCGGGCCGATGCGGCGCGCATGCCGGGGTCGAGCGTGCACGCGTCGCTGGCCAACGAAATCGGGCTGAGAATCGTGCGCGGCGACTATCCGCCGGGAACCATCCTGCCCAACGAGGCCAAATGGTCCGAGACCTTCGACGTCAGCCGCTCGGCGGTCCGCGAAGCCATAAAAATGCTGATGGCGAAGAGCCTGCTGGCGTCACGCCCGAAGATCGGCAGCTGGGTCGAGCCGAAGGAACGCTGGAACCTGCTCGATCGCGACGTGCTGGCCTGGTATGCGACCTCGCCGGACCGCGAGGTGTTCCTCAGGACCGTGCAGGAATTCCGCCACATCATCGAGCCGGAGGCTAGCGCCTTTGCCGCGATGCGGCGCACCGACGAGCAGATGGCCGAGATCAGCCAGGCCTGCCGCGAGATGGGCGAGGCGACGAACCTGCAGGAGCGGACCCGTGCCGACACGCGTTTTCACCTCGCCATCCTGCGGGCCTCGGGCAACGATCTGCTGGTGCCGCTCGGTGTGCTGATCGAATCGGCATTCGATCATCTGTTCGCTTATACCACCCGTGAACTCGACGATTTGCAGCATGCGCAGAGGCTGCATGAGGCAATCGAGAAGAGCATCCGGCTGCAGCGGCCGGACGCGGCGCGCAATGCGGTGCGCAAGCTGCTGGCCAATACCGACAGCGTCATCAAGTCCAGGTAACGGCCGTTCGGCATCAGGGTTTTAGCGCTCAATCGAAGGGTGCGGTCGCGAGATGCCGCCGGGTCAGCCCGATCAGCAGCGCCTGGTCGCGGGCGGCGTGTTCGGGTGGGTTGACGACGGCATCGCCACTGACGATCGCTGCCCAGAAGCCACGCATCTCTTCGACGAAGGCTTCGGCGTAACCGGCACGCAAATCTTTCTTCGACAGCGTGTGACCGTCCGAGGTCGTCACCGTCAGCCGGGTCGGATGATGGTTGAGCCAGGGCGAGGGGAATTCGAGCTCGAGGCTGGCATCGTCGAAGAACAGCGTGATCCGCTCCTTGTAGTCGGCGAGCTTGGGCACGGTGAGATGCGTCATGGTCCACAGCGCCTGCCCGTCCAGCAACTTGACGGCGCCCTGGCCGCCGTCGCCATTGGCAAAGATCTGCGCGCCGACGACCTCGCCGTCCGGCACGCCGAGCGCATCGAGCAGGCCATGGACGGCATTGACATCGTGAATCAAGGCCGAGCTGTAAGCGCCGGTAAATCCACGGAAAGCGAGATCGGTCAGATGCACGCCGACGGCCTCTTCGACCTGGCGCTTCTGCTTGGCGGCGACAGTGGCGACCATGTCTTTTGGGATATCGGTACCGCGCCTGTAGGGCTGATGGGCGATGAACGGCCAGGCGTCGGGATCGTTTACCTCCACCGAGACCGCGCGCAGCGTGCCCGATGTTCCAGACAGCGAAGCGAGCGCCAGCCGGTAGCTCGGGTCGAAGCGCTTCATATAGCCGACCTGAACGATTTTCCTGGCGGCATCGCGCGCGGCGATGATCTCGGCGATTTCCGCCAGCGAATAGCAGAGCGGCTTTTCGCAAAAGACATGCAGGCCGCGCGCCAGCGCCGCCAGCACCTGTTCGTGATGCAGCGGGTCCGGCGAGCCGATCACCACCGCGTCGAGGTGTTGGTCGAGGAGCTGGTCGATCGTTTCGAAATTGGCAATGCCATGGGTGTCGGTGACGAACTGCCGCGAAATCCTCGAGGGATCGGCGACCCCGACCAGCTCGAACAATTCACCGAGGCGCAGCAGATTGGGGATATGCTCGACCTGCGAGATCATGCCGGCGCCGACGACCCCGACGCGTAACCTGCTCATTGGATTATTCCCCGCAATGTCCGATTGTCAGCTCAAGGCGCCGCAGGCGGCCGGTTGCCGATCTGGGCGAGCAGGCCGGCAATCTCCGCCTCGACCGCCTTCAGGTCCTCGCCGCCCGACATGATCGAGATGACCTCGTCGCGCGAAATCTCGGACTTGGCGTAGGTGCCGCGATTGCGGCCGCGGTTGAGCAGCGTGAAGGTGTCGCCGACCGGATAGGCGTGGTGGATGTTGTGGCTGATGAAGATCACGGCCAAACCCCGCATGCGCGCTTCGATGATGAACTTCAGCACCATCGCCGCCTGGTGGACGCCGAGTGCGGACGTCGGCTCGTCGAGGATCAGCACGCGCGCGCCAAAATGCACGGCGCGGGCGATCGCCACCGACTGGCGCTCGCCGCCCGACAGCGTGCCGACGGCTTGCGTCGGATCGCGCACGTCGATACCGATATCGGCCATCGCCTGCCTGGCGATGGTGTTGGCGCGCTCCTTGTCGATGCGCGAGAAGGGCAGGCTGCTTTTGGTCGGCTCGCGGCCGAGGAAGAAGTTACGGGTGATCGACATCAGCGAGATCATGCCGAGGTCCTGGAAAACCGTTGCCACGCCGAGTTCCTGCGCGTCGCGCGGGCTACGGAAGGTGACCGGCTTGCCGTCGACCAGGATTTCGCCCTTGCTCGGCCGATAGACGCCGGACAAAACCTTGATCAGCGTCGACTTGCCGGCGCCGTTGTCGCCGAGCAGGCAGTGGACCTCGCCCGGATAGACCTTGATGTCGATGTCCTGGAGCGCGCGCACCGAGCCAAAATTGACGCTGACGCCGCGCAGTTCCATTGCCGGTTCGGTCATTTGGGCCGGTTCGGTCATTTGGGCCGGTTCGGTCATTTGCCACCTCCGCGGCCGAGCGCCTTCAGCCTGATGTAGTTGTTGACCAGCACGGCCATCAGGATGACGATGCCGAGGAAGACCTTGAACCAGTCGGTGTCGATGCCGGTGTAGAAGATGCCCATCTGCACCAGCCCGAAGATCAGCGCGCCAAACAGCACGCCATAGACGGTGCCGTAGCCGCCGGTGAGGAGCACGCCGCCGATGACGGCGGCGATGATCGCCTCGAATTCCTTGAGCAGGCCGCGCGTGGTGTCGGCGGAGCCCGCCTCCATCACCTGGATGGTGGCAAGCAGCGTCGCCGCGCAGGCGGTGTAGACGAACAGGCTGATCTTGACGCGATCGACCGGCACGCCGACGTTGCGGGCTGCGATCAGGTCGCCGCCGGTGGCGAAGATCCAGTTGCCGTATTTCGTCTGGGTAAGCACGTAGCCGGCCAGCGCCGTCAGGCCGAGCCACCAGACGATCGACATCGGAATGCCGGCGACGAAGGGAATGCCGTCGCTGCGGGTGGCGATCCAGCCTTGCGCGCCCATCCAGTGGAGCAGGCCGGTGAGCAGATGGCCGTTGAAAATGCCGGCCGTTGCCGGGTCCGGTGCGCCTTCGAGTATGTAGGGGATCTGCGTGCGGCCGGTGACGGCGCGGGTGATGCCGATCGACAGTCCGCGCAGGATATAGAGCGTGGCGAGCGTGACGATGAAGGAGGGCAGGCGCGTCTTCACCACGATCAGGCCGTTGAGATAGCCGGTGAGGATGGCAACGGCGAAGGCACAGGCGATGCCGCCCCATAGCGGCAGGCCCCAGTACTTCACCGTCAGCCCGATGACGACACCGGCAAAGCCGACCATGGAGCCGACCGAAAGATCGAACTCGCCGGCGATGATGAGGAGTGCTGCCGCGGTGGCGACGATGCCGAGCTCCGCCGACAGCGTCAGGAATGTCATCGATCCCTGCAGCGAATAGAGGTTTGCCGCGCCCGGCAGCAGCGCAAAGATGATGATCGTCGCAAGCAGCCCACCGGCGGCACCGGCTTCCGGCCGGCGCAGCCACTGGGTCAGCTTGCCGGTGCTGGCCAGCCGCTCGTCGGCGCCGGCGGCCCGCTTCGACGTCATGCCGAAGCGGTCGGTCGCCTTCAGTTCGCCCGGAGATATAGCCTTGTCTTCCACGACCGCCATTAGGCTCTCCAATCGCTCAATTCGCAATCTTCGAACGGATCGGGAGTGCGCTTGGCGCATTCTCCCGTTCCGTCGGAGCGCTTGCCTAGCGGATGCCCTCTTTGGCGAGCGCCAGGATCGCCTTGGCTTTTTCCGGCGAGTCGATGAACAGCGGTCCGGTATAGGCGTTGTTCTGCGGCCAGAAGCCGTGCGTCGCCTGCTCGACCAGATAGATCACCGGCAGATAGCCCATCAGATATTGCTGGGCGTCCATGCCGAAGCCCATTTCGCCGGCCACGACCGAATCGAGGACCTCCGGGCTGATGTCGAATGTGTAGAGCTTGAGCTTGCCGAACAGTTCCTTGTCGCGAAACATCGGGATCAGCGGGTTGGCGGCGGTGGCGCCAAGCGCAAAGACGGCCTGCGTGTCGGGATGCGCCGACAGATAGGCCTCGGTGCGGCGCTGGATGTCGGCCGGATCCGGCGCCACGGCCAGAACCTCGGTGCCGCCGCCGGAGGGCTTCAGCCCGTCATTGAGGCCCTGGCAGCGCTGGTCGAGGCTGACATTGCCGACCTCGTGGTTGATACAGACGACCTTGAGCGTGCCTTCCTTGGCCAGCCGCTCGCCGGCCTTCTTGCCGGAATCATATTCGGAAACGGTGCCGACATAGAGCGTCGTGCCGAGCTCGGCGCCTTCCTTTTCGCCGGAATCCAGAACCACCATGGGAATATTAGCGGCAAGCCCGGATTTGACCGATTTGCCGAGCGCATTGGCGTCGGCGATGGAGACGGCGATACCGTCCGGCTTGGTGGCGATAGCGGCGTCGAGAAGCCGGGCCTGCTCGACCACGTCGAAGACCTGCGGCGCGTAATATTCGACCTTGGCACCGGTAAGGGCGGCCGCGTCATCGACGCCGCGCTTGACCACCGACCAATAGGGATCGGATGCCGACCCATGCACTACGAAGGTGATGCGGACGTCCTTCGGATCCTTGAGGCCCGCGGCATGCGCGATACCCGTCATCAGGCCCGCCGAAACGAAGGCGCCCAATGCCACTTTCAGAAGCGTTTTCATCTTATTCTCCCATTTGTCGTTGCAGTTCCAATCCCTCTGGCGCCGTTTTCCGGCCGCGACGATCGGCTCACGTTGCGGATCGGGTGGCCGCTTTGCGGGCCTTTGCCGACGCCGATCGCTGTTCGTCCGCGGTGTTGCCGCGGGCTGTTGTTGATGATCGCCCCGCCGAGAGCGCTGCGCGAAGCTCCTCGCGCAACGGCTTCATGCCGATGACGTCGATCGGCTGTGCGGCGAGCCAGTCGCGAACCGTCGATGAGCGCTTTGTAAGCCGGCTCGATCGGCCTGGAGCGCGGCCGGCCCCAGGTCGTCTGGATGGCGGCGTCGAAAATGGCAAAGCCGCCGGCACGGGCCAGCGCCACGCCGCGCTGGAACGCCTCCTCGGTGACGCCGACCAGATTGTCGTTGGGGGAATAGGCGGACAGCGTCTTGGTCAGCAGCACCGGCAGCTGATATTCGAGCCCGAGCTTGATGTAGATGTTGCAGAATTCCGGCGACAATGCCGCTCCCATATGCGCGTCGAGGTGGGTGACGTCGATGCCGGCGCGATAGGCGGTGTCGATCTGGGCGCGAAGCTCGGCCTCGACCGCCTGCGGCACCGCCTTGCGGCGCGTGGTCGCCACATCCGGCCAGAAGAAGCCGAACTCGTCGGTCAGGCCGGCCGCCCGCGACGGCGCGGTCAACGGCCGCCATTTGTAGTGCTGCTTCTCGCTGTTCAGCGTCAGGTGGACGCCAAGGTCGAGGGCAGGGTTGGCGGCGGCGCTTTCGGCCATTTCGAGGAACCACGGGCACGGCACCATCACCGCGCCGGAACTGCAGACACCCAGCCCGCTCAATTCGAGGAAGGCGCTGTTGGCGCCGTGGCACATGCCGACATCGTCCTCGTGGAGCACGATCCGTTTGCTGGAGCCGGCGGCGTTCACGAACGGCCGCCTTTCCGCCGGCACGCCGGTTTCGAGGGTCTTCCAAAGTGTGTCCCGTATTTCATGGAACCAACCGTTTGCCCAACTGGCCGGAATGGAACGCCGAAAGCTGGGTTTCCGACAGGGCCACTTTGGCGAATTCGGATGGGTACGATTTGCCTGCCGGCTGAGACACTTAGCTACCGATTTCCCCAATCACGGTTCAAAACCAGTCATAGGAACCGTCTTCCGGGCGCAGATGGCTTGGTCGAATAGCGGCGGAGTGGTTCTTTCAAACCGTGCCGACAAGCCTACAGCTGTCCACACCATCAAGCGACCACATTATCAAGTGACCCACATTATCAAGTGACTGGAGGCCTGTCATGTACACCGCCGGCGAAGAGGAAATCGAAGCCATTGCCAGGGTGATCCGCTCGGGCGCGCTGTTTCGTTACGGCAAGGACAGCGAATGCGACCGCTTCGAGGCCCGCTATGCGCAGCATCTTGGCGTCGAGCATTTCGCGCTGGCCGCCAGCGGCACCTATGGGCTCGCCGCCGGCCTGATCGGCCTCGGCATCGGCCCGGGGGACGAAGTGCTGGTGCCGGCGCACACCTATATGGCGACAGCGACCGCGGTGCTGTCGGTCGGGGCCATTCCCGTCATCGTCGACATCGACGAGAGCCTGACCATCGATCCCATCGCCCTGCGCGATGCCATCGGGCCGCGCACCAGGGCGGTCATCCCGGTGCATATGTGGGGCGCGGCCTGCAACATGAATGCGATCATGGACATTGCTGCCAAGCGCGGCTTGCTGGTGCTGGAGGATGTCTGCCAAGGCATCGGCGGCGGCTATGAGGGCCGCAAGCTCGGCTCGATCGGCCATGCCGGCGCCTATTCCTTCAACTACTTCAAGAACATGACCTCGGGCGAGGGCGGCGGTATCGCCACCAGCGACCCGAAAGTGGCGGAGCGGGCGCGCTGCGCCATCGACCCTTGCCATTTCTACTGGCAGGGCAGAAGCGACAGCATCAAACCCTTCGCCGGCATCGGCGCGCGTGCTTCCGAACTGATGGGGGCGATGCTCAACGTCCAACTCGACCGGCTGGACGGCATCATCGAGGCGATGCGGGTCGAGAAGAAGACGGTGCTGGCCGGTACCCGCCACCTTAGCAATCTTGGGCTGACGCCGTCGCCGATGAACAGCGCGGACGACGATTGTGCCGCACAGGTGATGTACCTGCTGCCGAGCGAGCAGGCGGCGCAGACTTTTTCGAAGACCATTCCGAGCGTCGTTGCCGGCAAGACCGGCCGTCACAATTTCACCCAGTGGGACCAGGTGCTGATGCATGAAGGGGCGCATCACCCGGCGCTCAATCCTTACGCACTGCCCGAGAACCAGGGCCTGCGGCTGGATTATCCCGACGACCTCGGCAAGCGCTCGCTCGACATCCTCAACCGCACCGTGATGGTCGCCATGAACCCGGCGCACAGCGATACCGACATTCAGGACATGATCCACAACATCGACGCGGCGGCGCGGGTGGCGCTGGAGAATGCTTCGCTCGATGATATCGAATTGCGCAAGGCGGCACCGGTTGATCTGCAGAAGTTCGACAGTGTGAACTAGACCAGATCCGGCGCGGTTTGCTCCCCTGCGGTCGAGTTCCTTGTCCGGTGGCCGGCCGAGGATTCCGGCCGGCATAACCGGCCGCCAAAAAATCCGCGGGCCCGTGTCGGATAGGCCGGGCTCCGCTCGTCCTAGGGGGCATCGATCACCAACACGGAGGATTAACGATATGCCCGGCACCGTACGGCTGCACCGCGTTCTGACAACCAGCTCGGAGAAAGTCTACCGCGCGTTCCTTGAAGCGGATGCACTTGCGAAATGGCTTCCGCCGAACGGCTTCACCTGCACGGTTCATCACTTCGAGGCGAAAGTCGGCGGTGCGTTCAAAATGTCCTTCCGCAACTTCACCACCGGCGACAGCCACTCGTTCGGCGGCGAATATGTCGAGCTCGTGCCCAATGAGCGACTGCGTTACACCGACCGGTTCGACGACCCCAACCTGGCCGGCGAGATCGAGGTGACCGTGACATTGAAGAAAGTGTCGGTCGGCACCGAAGTGAATATCACGCAGGCAGGTATCCCAGACGCCATCCCGGTTGAGGCCTGCTATCTCGGCTGGCAGGAGTCGCTGCGAAATCTGGCGAAGCTCGTTGAACCCGAGATCAACCAGTAAGGTAAAGCGCTGCGCTGGCGGGTTGGCGTCGCTAACCGGAAACCCAGGGATGACGCCGGTCTTCCCACCCAACATGCGCCGGGGCCGGAAAGGCGGGATCGGCGAAGCAGCCGACCGCGACGGCGATCCATTCAGGCTTTCGCTCGGGCTCCCAGAAGACGCTCGAGCCGCAGCCCGGGCAGAAATGGAAAGTGACATGGTGGCCGCTCCGAGCTGATCGCCTGTAGGTACTGGCGTCGCCTTCGGCTTCTACCTTGTCGCGCGCAAAGAAGGCGGCGACGCCGTATGTGCTGCCGGTCCGTTTCTGGCAGTCGAGGCAGTGGCACTGTGCGACCAGCTGCGGCTCTCCGTTACAGGAGATCCTCAGTTGCCCGCAGGCACAGGATGCGGTTCTCATGGCAATCCTCATGGTTCAGATGAATGCGTTGCCCGCCAATACCGGCGGTGGGCATGCTTCTGGTTTTCGGGGAGGTTCGGCCTTGGGAAGCGCGCTTTGCGCGAACGCCGAAAACAAGCACCGACGCCCCATATTCCTAATCACTGCGGGCGACCGACTCAACCCCGCGGTGAACGAGATGGAGAGCCTGGCTCTAGCTTCTATCCAATCTTAGGAACGCGGCGCGCAACGCCAGAACGGCGCGCAGGATCTGACGTTCGTCCATCGCCGCATAGCCGAGCAGCAGGCCGTGCTCGGGCTCAGTGGAATGATAGTTGATGGAGATGCCCTGAACGTCGAGCCCCTCCTTGAGGGCGGCGGCGACCACGTCGCTGTCCTTATAGGGCCTGACGAAGCTCGCCAGCAGCTGCATGCCGGAATCGTTTTCCGTGACGATCAGCCATTCGGCCAGATGCTCCTGGCACAGCTTGACGAAGTTCGCCTGCCGGCGCGCGTAGAGCCGGCGCATGCGCTTGAGGTGCGTGGCGAAATAGCCCTGCATGATGAAGTCGTTGACCGTTGCCTGCAGGATCAGCGGCGCGAACTGGCCGGTGATGCTCACCGCCCGGTCGAACGGAACCGACAATTCGCGCGGCACGATCAGATAACCGATGCGCAGCGCCGGAATCAGCGTCTTGCCGAAGCTGCCGATATAGACGACGCGGTCGGCATGGTCGAGCCCGCGCAGCGCCGGCACCGGCCGGCCGCGGAACCGGTATTCGCCGTCATAGTCATCCTCGACGATCCAGGCGCCGTTGCGTTCGGCGATGTCGAGCAGTTGCAGCCGCTCCTCGATGCGCATGATGGTGCCGAACGGCCATTGGCAGGATGGCGTCACATAGATTAGCCGCGGCGGCGGCAGCTCCGGATCGGCAAGATGCCAGCCACGCCGGTCGACCTTCAACGGTGCCAGCTTGGCGCCGCTGGCGAGAAAGGCGCTTTTGGCGCCGAGATAGCCGGGCTCTTCCATCCAGACATGGTCGCCTTCGTCCATCAGCACGCGCGAGACCAGATCGAGCGCTGCCTGCGCACCGGTGACGATGATCACCTGGTCGGCGGTGCAACTGATGCCGCGCGACAGGCCGATGGTCGAGGCAATGGCCTGGCGCAGGCCGGGGTGACCGGCAAAGGAGAGATAACCAAGCAGACTATCGTCGCGGCTGCGTGCATTGCGCACCAGAAGGCTTGACCAGATGGTGAACGGAAACGATGCCGTTTCAGGCACGCCGGGATGGAAATTGATGACGCCGGCATTACGCGGCGGTTGCGGGCCGTTGACGATGGTCTGACCGCGCCGCGACAGCTTTTGCGGCGCTGCCAGTCCGGCGCGCAGGGATGCCAAGGGGCGGTTCTGCTGGATCGGCGCCACCCAGGTGCCCGATCCGGCACGCGCCTCGATAAAACCTTCGGCAAGGAGCTGGTCATAGGCGGCGATGACCGTGTTGCGCCCGACCTTCAGATCTTCGGCCAGCGAGCGCGTCGACGGCAGCAGCGTGTTCTGCGGGATCTGGCCGTCAAGAATGAAGCGTCGCAAGGCGCCGTAGATCTGCCGATGCATCGGTTCTTCCGAAGCGCGGTCGACCGACATGATGTCGAGGGAAAGGCGCATGTGGTCGGGCAAGGCACTATCCCCCGACGAACCGGGCGGCGCGGGCGATCTTTTCCTCGTTGAGCCGGCAGACGGTGTCGAGCACCAGCCGCCTGGTTTCGGGACGGATCTCGCGGCTGTTCTTCAGCGCGCGATGCACGGTGGCGGCGCCAAGTTCCGCCTTCTCGGCAATCTCGCGGATGGTGCAAAGCCGTTCCATGCCAAGCGCAGCTTCGAAAGCCATATCGCTCCTCCTCGGTTGCATCAAGGCACGGCTTCCGGCCGGCCTCAAGCTTGAAAGTCAGGGTTTGCAATCCAGAGCCGGGATTCTGCGATCCGCGCCGCGCAGGGAGCAAGGCGGCGCGGATCGCCGGGCGCTTTCGCGTCGCTAACCCCATCGAGGCGCGCGCCCATTGTGTTCCCCGGCTCGCAAGTGCAGGCCGGTCAGTTTGCCTGCCGCGTCGCCACTTCGAAGCCGGCCTCGCGGGCGGTGGCGAGCAGCGAGAAATAGCCCTTGCTGGCATAGGTCAGCGGATGCGCCTTGGCCGGATCCTGCTCGGCTTCGACAACGAGCCAGCCTTCATAGCCGCGCGCGGCGAGGGGTTTCAGCAATGACAGGAAATCGACCGAGCCGTCGCCGGGCACGGTAAAAATGCCGTCCATTACCGCCGCCATGAAGCTCATGTCCTCGCGGCGTGCCCGTTCCAGCACCGCCCTGCGAACGTCCTTGCAATGGAAATGCACGATACGGTCGAGATGCCGTTGCAGCAGCGATTGCGGGTCGCCGCCCGAAAACAGGCAGTGGCCGGTATCGAACAAAAGGCCGACGCTTCGGCCCGTCGCCGCCATCAGCCTGTCGACTTCATCGTCCGTCTCGACGATGGTGCCCATGTGGTGGTGGAAGGCCATGCCGACCCCGAATGCAGCCATGCGGTCGGCGACGGCGGTCAGTTTCTCGCCATAGGACGGCCAGTCCCTGTCGGCGAGGCGCGGACGCTCGGAGATCGGTGCGAAAATGCCGTCATGGCGACCGCGCGAGGTGTCGGCGTAGACGACGATCCTGGCGCCGAGGTCGCGCAGCAATGTCAGATGCGGGGTAATCGCCGCGAATTCCTCGTCGACCGTGCGGTCGAGAATGCGGCCATCGTACCAGCCGGAGACGAGTTCCAGGCCATAGGAAGACAGGAGCGGCCCAAGCACTTCAGCCTGGCGCGGAAATTTGCCGCCGAGTTCGGTGCCGCGGTAGCCGGCCAGCGCTGTTTCCGACAGGCAGGTCTCCAAGGACGTATCCCCGCCAAGCGCCGGAACGTCGTCATTGCTCCAGGTGATGGGATTGATGCCGATCTTGACCGTCATGACGCCAGGCTTTTGCGGGCTTGGGAATACAAGCCGAGCCTGCAGACTGGCGACAAAGAGGCCCTGTCACTAGGTCCAGTTCAGCCGAATTTGGCAGAACCAATTAATGGTGACCGATTCTAGTCTTCCTTTGGGCGGCCAAAAAGGACGCGCAGTTCATCTTTGGCGTCCTCCAGCACTTTCTTCTGCGCCGCCGGCAGGTTCTTGCCGGCGCGGTTGATGTAGAAATTCAGCATCGACATGGCGGATTGAAACGGCCCTGCCTTGCGTCGGTCGCTGTGCTCGGCCGATCGCTTCAAAGAGGCGGCGATCTTCTTGGGATCGTGGGATTCGAAGATGTGTTCCTCGAGGTCCAGCGCGTCGCTGTGCTCGGTGACGTCGGCGGACCATTTCCGTTGCGCGGTCATGGCAAACTCCTTCCACTAGGTCGTTGCCGGGAAAACGCCTTATGGCGCACCCCTGTTCCACTTCGGCCCGAATCCCTGGAGCCACGGATTTGCCTGTCGTGGCGCTGCTCGGCGATGCGAATGCGCCGATAGTGGTCAGAACCGCCGATTCAAGAACTGCGGACAGGAAACGCTCTTGACCCCAATCGTCTCAAGCCAGGCAGGAAGTTCCGGCATCGACAGTGCCTATGCCTGGATACGGCTGGGCATCTCGATGCTGCTGGCAACGATCGGCGGGGTCGGCATGTGGGCGGTGGTCGTGGTGCTGCCTGCCGTGCAGGTAGAATTCGGCGTCGATCGCGCCGCTGCCTCGATGCCCTACACCGCGACCATGGTCGGCTTTGCCGCCGGTAATGTGCTGTTCGGCCGCGCCATCGACCGCATGGGGTATTGGATCCCGGCGCTGATTGCCGCGATTACACTTGGCGCCGGCTTCCTGCTGGCGTCGCTGACCAGTTCGATCCTGCAGTTCACCCTCGTCCAGGGCCTGTTGGTCGGCGTTGGCTCGTCGGCGATCTTCGGGCCGTTGATCGCCGACATCTCGCACTGGTTCAACCGGCGCCGCGGCGTCGCGGTGACGGCTGCGGCATCCGGCAACTATCTCGCCGGAGCGATCTGGCCGACGGCGATGCCCTATGTCATGCAGACCGAGGGCTGGCGCTTCACCTATGCCGCGATCGGCGTTGTCTGCCTGGTCACCATGGTGCCCTTGATCCTGCTGCTCCGGCGCGGCGCACCGCCCCGGGCGGCTCCGGGATCGCCGGGCAGCCGCGTGGTTCAGCCGATCTCCCTGTCGCCGGCGGCCTTGCAGGCGCTGCTCATCGTGGCCGGGCTCGGCTGCTGCGTGGCGATGTCGATGCCGCAAGTCCATATCGTCGCCTATTGCATTGATCTCGGCTACGGCGTGGCGCATGGCGCCGATATGCTGTCGATCATGCTGGCGGCGGGCGTCGTCAGCCGGCTTGGCTCGGGTTTCCTTGCCGATCGCATCGGCGGTGTGAAAACCCTGCTGATCGGCTCGGTGCTGCAATGCCTGTCGCTGTTGTTCTATATCCCGTTCGACGGGCTTGCCTCGCTTTATGTCGTCTCGCTGGTTTTCGGCCTGTCGCAAGGCGGCATCGTGCCCTGTTATGCGATCATCGTGCGCGAATATATGCCAGCCAAGGAGGCTGGCCAGCGCGTCGGCATCGTCATGATGGCGACCATCTTCGGCATGGCGATCGGCGGCTGGATGTCGGGCTGGATCTACGATCTGACCGGCTCCTATGCCGCCGCGTTCCTCAACGGCATTGCCTGGAACCTGCTGAATATTTTGGCCATGGTGCTGCTGCTGTGGAAGGCCCGGCGCAGCGCTGCTGTGGCGGCCTGAAGCACAGCGGTACGGATACAGTCTCTCCGGCCGTCGCTTGACAACAGCCGAAGGCTGCGCGACGCCAGCAAGGTGTGGCAACGGGCCAGTTTGGCATGGCAGCAGTTTCAAAAACGCTGAACATCGTTTCACGGTCGCGTGTGGGCGGTTGCCCGGCGTCCGGACGAGTACGGTGATCAAGCCGCGCTCGCGCCGCGGCGGCGGCCGCCCGACCATCGCCGATGTCGCCCGCAAGGCCGGCGTCGGCGCCATTACCGTATCGCGCGCCCTGCGTGAGCCGGGGCGTGTCTCGGAAGATCTGCGCCGCCAGATCGAGTCGGCCGTGAACGAGCTCGGCTACGTGCCCGACCCGAATGCGCGGGCGCTGGCTTCGGCGCGCGCCGAGGTCTTTGGCGTTCTGGTGCCGTCGCTTACCAACAACGTCTTTGCCGAAGTGGTGCGCGGCATCTACGACAGCCTGTCGGACGGCCCTTTCCGGATTCAGCTCGGCAACACCCACTATTCCGGCCTCGAGGAAGAGCGGCTGCTGCAGGTGTTTGGCCCGCAACGCCCGGCGGCGCTGATCGTGGCCGGCATCGACCAGACGCTGGCCTCGCGAAAACTGCTGGAAACGGCAGGCTGTCCGGTGGTGCAGGTGATGGAGACCGGGCCCGATCCGGTCGACATGATGGTCGGCTTCTCGCATTTCGAGGGCGGCAAGGCGGCTGCGGAACATCTGATCGAGGCAGGCTATCGCCGGATCGGCTTCATCGGTGCGCGCATGGATCCGCGTTCGCAGCGGCGGCTTGCCGGCTATCGCGCGGCGATGGAGGCGGCCGGCCTGTTCGATCCGAGGCTCACCACCACGACGCCGGTGCCCTCCAGCGTCACCCTCGGCCGCGAATTGTTCCGTGACGCGCTGGCCAAGGTGCCGAGCCTCGATGGGGTGTTCTGCAACAATGACGATATCGCCCTCGGGGTGCTGTTCGAATGCCATCGCGCTTCGATCGCCGTGCCGAAGACGATCGGCATCGTCGGCTTCAACGATCTCGACATGATGGAGGTGGCCTTTCCGTCGGTCACCAGCGTTCGGACCTACCGCTACGAGATCGGCCGGCGGGCGGTCGCCATGGCGCTTGCGGCTATCGAAGGCAACAGGCCAGAGCAGCGGGTCGTCGACCTTGGCTTCGAACTCAAGCGACGTGAGAGCACGGCGCGCTGAAGCGAGCCTCGACGCAATGGCGCTTTACACTACGTCATGGTAGCGCTACCAGTTGTCGCCGGGCGGTACTTCGCTCAGAAGATGGGGGCTGTTTATTATACATAAGCGACAGCTCATGCTTGTTTATTATGTATAATATGATAGTTTTTGTGGGACTAGCCGGGCAGCAAAGGAGGGGATCGGGTCGGCATTCGGCCACCTGAACGCGCGACGGGTACGGCGGGAGGTGCCGGGCCGGAAACGCGCAAATTCATCGGCGTAACAACAAACAAACTGCAACTGGGAGGAATATCGATGATCAAGTCACTCGTTGGCGGTATCGTTGCCGCCACTGCTTTTGTCATGCTGAGCTCGTCGGCGATCGCCGATCCTGAAATCGTCAAGGGGCCATCGGCCGAGCCTGACTGCTTCGCGCCCTGGTCGGCCGATACGCAGTTCTTCAAGTTCCCCAAGAAAGATGGCCCGTACCGCATCGCTCTGGCCAACGGCTATATCGCCAACACATGGCGCATCCAGATGGTGCAGACGGCGAAGGCCTATGCAGCGCAGCCGGCGGTCGCGGCCAAGCTCAAGGAATTCAAAGTGGTCTCGACCGGCGAGGACGTGCCGGCCCAGATTTCGGCAATCAATAATTTCATCGATTCCGGCTATGACGCGATTGTCGTCAACGCCCAGAACCCGACCGCGTTCGGCCCGGTCATCAAGCGGGCCAAGGAAGCCGGTGTGGTGCTGGTCGCTTTCGACAACATCCTCGACACCAAGGATGCCATCAACGTCAATGTCGACCAGAAGGGCCTTGGCGAATTGTGGGCCAACTGGCTGGTCAAGCACGTGCCGAACGGCGGCAAGGTGCTGGAAGTGCGCGGCGTCGCCGGCACGTCCGTCGACACCGATCGCCACAACGGCATCCACGAGGTTCTCGACGCTTCCGGCAAGAAATGGGACGTCACCGAGGTCGTCGGCAAGTGGGATGACGGCGTTGCGCAAAAGGCTACGGCCGATGCCATTGCCACCAACGGCCCCTTCGACGGCATTACCGGACAGGGCGGCGATACCGGCATCGTGCAGGCGATGATCGATGCCAAGCATCCGTTCGTGCCGTTCGGCGGCGAGACGGAGAACGGCTTCCGCAAATTCTGCGCCAAGTTCGCCGCTGACGGCCTGAAATGCTCGTCGGCCGGTACCGGCCCGGCGCAGGTCGCGGTTGCCATCAAGACGGCGATTGCAGCACTTGAAGGCCAGGTCGTGCCGCAAGCGGTCAAGCTGCCGCTGGCGATCGTCGAGGATCCGAACTTCAAGGCAGGCCAGGACTACTTCCCCGACCAATCCGACAATTTCTTCGTCGGCAATTCCTTCCCGACCTGCGGCATCAATTTCACGGCGCAGGAAATCATGGGCCAGAGCAAGGAAAACCAGTAAACTCCGACAGCCCGACGCCGCGGGAGATCCCGCGGCGTCGGCGCTCGACATCCTGATTGCCAAGCGCCTGGGGAGGGCCGATGGACGGTGCGGTTCCGCTCTTCCGCATGGAAGGCATATCCAAGCGCTATGGCGGCGTGCGGGCGCTGGAGAAGGCCGAACTGTCGGTCACTCCAGGCAGCATCCACGCCATTCTCGGCGAGAACGGCGCCGGCAAATCGACGCTGATCAAGGTCATGGCGGGGGTTGTTGCGCCCGACGAGGGCCGCATGATGCTGGACGGAAGCGAAGTTACCTTCGCTTCGCCGGCCGCCGCCAACCAGGCCGGCATCGTCTGCATCTTCCAGGAGCTGTCGCTCGTCCCCGAACTCAGCGTTGCCGACAACATCGTCATTTCCGATCCGCCGAAGCGTTTCGGCATGATCGACCGCAAGGCGCAGCGCCGCATCGCCGAAGAAGCCCTTGCTCGCGCCGGCGCCTCCGATATCCATCCGCTGGCGCTGGTCAAGGATCTTCCTCTTTCAAGAAGGCAGATGGTCGAGATCGCCAAGGCACTGGCGCGCAAGCCACGCATCCTGATCCTGGACGAGGCGACCTCGGCGCTGACCGCGGCTGACGTCGCCAGGGTTTTTGCCGTGTTGAAGCGGCTGCGTTCGGAAGGGCTGGCGCTGCTCTATATATCGCACCGCATGAACGAGATCGCCGAGCTGGCCGACCAGTGCACGGTGTTCCGCAATGGCCGCAATGTCGCCAGCTACGCGGCCGGTACAAAAAGCGACAACGAGGTCGTCGAGCTGATGATCGGGCGCGAATACAGCCACATCTTTCCGCCCAAGCCCGCGCGGGCGGCTGCCGCAGCCACGCCGGTTCTCGAGGCGCGCAGCCTGTCCTGGACGGATCGGCTGCACGATGTCTCGCTATCGGTCGGGGCGGGCGAGGTGGTCGGGCTTGGCGGCCTCGACGGCCAGGGCCAGCGCGAATTGCTGCTCGCCTTCTTCGGTGTGCTGCGTGGCCTGTCGGGCCAGATCCTGATCGACGGCAGGCCGGTGGCGATCGCCAGCCCGGCCGCGGCGCGCGATGACCGGATCGGCATGGCGTTGATCCCGGAGGACCGCAAGACCGAAGGCTTGATGCTGCCGATGACGGTGCGCGAAAACCTCTCCTTTGCCGCCCTCGATCGGCTGTCCAGGGCCGGCATCATCGATCGCGCCGCCGAGCAGCGGCTGATCGACGACATGGTCGGTCTTCTGGCGATCAAAACCGCCGGCCTCGACATTTCGGTCGGCGCGCTGTCCGGCGGCAACCAGCAGAAGGTCGTCATCGCCAAATGGCTGATGCGGCAGCCGCGCATCATCCTGCTTAACGACCCGACGCGCGGCATCGACGTCGGCACCAAGCAGGAGCTTTACCAGTTGATGCGCAAGCTTGCCGACCAGGGTGCGGCGATCCTCTTCTATTCGACCGACTATGACGAGCTGATCGGCTGCTGCGACCGCGTGCTGGTGCTCTATGATGGCGCGGTCAAGCGCGAACTGGTCGGCGCCGAAATCACCGAGCGGGCGCTGATCGCCAGCGCGCTCAACATTCACGAAGAGATGCCAAGGCAAGGAGCGGGCGCGTGAAGGATTGGCGCTACTGGCTTGCCGAACAGCGCGGAACGTTGCTGGCGTTCGGCATCTTCGTTGTCATGTTCGTCATCTACACCTCGAACCATCCGGCGGGCTTCACCGCCAACGTCGTACAAACGGCCTCGAACAAGGGCGTGCTGCTCGCCTTCGTCGCCATGGCGCAAACGCTGGTGGTGATCACCGCCGGCATCGATCTTTCGGTCGGTATGATCTTCACGCTGACCAACTGCCTGGCCTCGTGGCTGGTCGTCGGCACCGGCATCGAGACCGCCTTCGGCGTCCTCGCCGTGCTCGGCACCGGGCTGCTGTGCGGGGCAATCAACGGTGCGATCGTTATCTATGGACGCCTGCAGCCGATCGTCGCCACCATCGCCACCGGCGCGGTCTATTTCGGCATCGCGCTGCTGCTTCGGCCGTTTCCCGGCGGCTCGGTCAATGAAGGGCTCGCCGATGCGCTGACCGGGCGCCTGTTTGGTTTTGTGCCGGCGAGTCTGGTGACGCTGCTGGCGGTCGTGCTCGTGGTCTGGGTGCCGTTCAGCCGGTCGGTGCTAGGCCGCGCCGCTTATGCAGCCGGCTCCTCGGAGATGGCGGCCTACATGTCCGGCGTGCCGATCCGGCGTGGAAAGTTCGCCGCCTATGCGCTTGCCGGTCTGCTTGCCGCGATCGGCGGGCTGTTCCTGACGTTCTTCACCTATACCGGCGATGCGGCCTATGCCAGCGGCAACGCCTATACGCTGTTTTCGATCGCCGCGGTCGTGCTTGGCGGCGTGTCGCTGTTCGGCGGCAAGGGCAGCGCCATCGGCGCGATCTTCGGCGCGCTTGCCTTCCGCACCATCGGCGACCTGCTGTTCGTCTTCGATTTCGATCCGCTCTGGCAGCCCCTGTTCCAGGGCGTCATTCTGCTGATCGCGGTCAGCCTCGGCGCGTTCGCCCTGTTTCGGGTCCGCAACCGGCTGGAGTGGTTCCTGTGAGCGAAACGACTGTGAGTGGTCTCGCCGGCCGCATGCCGAAATTCCTCCGCCGCGCCGACCCGGCGGTGCTGACGGCGTTCGCCTGTATCGTGCTGCTGCTGTTCCTCGGCAGCCTCTATTCGCGCAGCTTCCTGTCGCCTGAATACCTTTTGCAGCAGCTCAAGGTGGCGTCGTTTCTCGGCGTCATCGCGACCGGCATGATGCTGGTCATCCTGCTCGGCCAGATCGACCTGTCGGTGCCCTGGTCGGTGGCGGCCGGCGCCATGATGGCCTGCGCCGCGGCCGCATACGGTACCGTCGGCGTGGCGCTTGCCATTCCGTTCGGCATCTTCTGCGGTGTTCTGATCGGCATCGTCAACGGCATCGGCGTCGCCTATCTGCGCATTCCCTCGATGATCATCACGCTTGCCACCAACGCCGTCGCGCAGGGGCTGATGGTGGTCTACACGGGCGGTTTCTCGCCGCAGGATTCAGCGACTGGTGCGATGCGCTATCTGGCGACCGGCTTTGCCGTTCCTGCCGTGCCCAACGCCGTCCTCATCTGGGCGCTGATCGGCGCCGCAATGGTGTTCGTGCTGACCCGCACCGGCTTCGGCCGCACCGTTTACGGCATCGGCAATCGCGAGCGTGCCGCCTATCTTTCCGGCATCGATACAAGGCGCGTGGTGATGATCGCCTTTGCGGTTTCGGGCGGGCTCTCCGCCTTCGGCGGCGTGCTGTTGGCCGGCTATGCCTCCAAGGCGGCACAGTCGATGGGCGATGCCTATCTGCTGCCGTCGATCGCCGCGGTGGTGCTCGGCGGCACCTCGATCCTCGGCGGGCGCGGCTCCTATCTCGGCACCGTCGCCGGGGTAATCCTGATCACCCTCTTGCAGTCCATTCTCTCTGTCATGCAGATGCCGGAGGCGGGACGGCAGATCATCTACGGCGTCGTCATCGTCGCCATGCTGCTGCTCTATGGCCGCGCGCCGGCAAGCCGCTGACCTGCATGACCGGTAAAGACGTGGCATATAAGCCGGCGAGCACTGTTCGAACGACACCCGCCATCGTGGTGATGGGCGTTGCCGGCTGCGGCAAGTCGGTTGTCGGCGAAGCGCTTGCAGCGGCATTGGGCGCCGTCTTTATCGAAGGCGACAGGCTGCATCCGCCCGAAAACGTCGCGCGCATGGCGAGCGGCCAGCCGCTCGCCGACGCGTTGCGCGAAGGCTGGCTCGACGCGATCGGCCAGCGGATGGCCGCGTCGGTCGCAAGCGGGCAAGGTGTGGTCGCCGCCTGCTCGGCGCTGAAGCGCAGTTATCGTGATCGCCTGCGCGGCTTTTGCCCGGATGTCGTCTTCGTTTACCGGGAAATCGACCCGGCAACAGCAAAACAGCGCGTCGGCAATCGCAAGGGCCATTTCATGCCGGCAAGCCTGGTCGACAGCCAGTTCGCCACGCTCGAGGCGCCAGCGGCGGACGAGGCGGCGATAACCTTGGATGGCACGCGTCCGGTCGCCGACACCGTCGCGACTGCCTTGAGCCTGCTTGCGCGCTAGATTTGCGACGTCAGTTCGACTGGGAAATCGTCATTGTCGGCGTCGCGCATGGCCGCAAGGCTGCGGTTGTCCAGCACCTCGGCGATCGCCTGCCGGACCTCCAGCATCATGTGCCGAACCTGGCAGGTCGCCTCGTCGCAATCCTCGCAGCGCTGGTATTGCGTGCGGCTGGCGCAGGGGATCGGCGCCAGCGGCCCGTCGAGGACACGCACGACATGGCCGATCTTGATCTCGGAAGCCGGCCGGGCAAGGCGGTAACCGCCTTCCTTGCCCTTGCGGCTCTGGACGAAGCCGGCGTTACGCAACTCGCCCAGGATGGCATCCAGGAATTTCTTGGGGATGTTATTGGCGACCGCAATGTCGTTGACGAATGCGAGCTGGCCGACCGGCAGGCCCGACAGATGCACGAGGGCCTTGAGGCCGTATTTGCCTTTTTTGGTAAGCATGCCCCGAGTCAACCCATGAAGCCCCAACCACCCGCGTCTGGCGGCTGTTTGTGTGCAAATCATGACGGTTTGATCACGCGAAGCCGTTCGCGAAAACAAGCCGTCCGTTCTCACGGTAGGCACAAACGCGTTGATTCTTTGTAACGTTTTGGACGGAATGCGCCCGGAAAGTGCCAGAAATCACCTTTCGCGGCGCGAAAGCAAAGAAGCCGGCAAAGCCGGCTTCTGTCAAAGTTGGAAGATCGCCTCAGCGGCTGCCATAAGTCTGGTCGAGCAGGCCGTCCGCTGCAAAGTGCTCGGCCTGGACCTTGGCCCAGCCGCCGAAGACGTCCTCCACCGTCAGCAGACGGACATCGGGAAACTCAGCCTTATATTTGGCGGCGACCGCCGCGTCCCGGGCCCGCAGGCCGTTGCGGGCGGCGATGTCCTGGCCCTCCGGCGTATAGAGGAAGTCGAGATAGGTCTTGGCGAGATCGCGCGTGCCATGCTCGTCTGCAACGGTGTCGACGATCGCCACCGGAAATTCCGCCAACAGGCTGACCGAAGGCGTTACCTGCTCGAACTTGTCCTCGCCATACTCCTTGCGGACGCCGCGCGTTTCCGACTCGAAGGTGATGAGTACGTCGCCGATTTCGCGCTGCACGAAAGTGGTGGTCGCGGCGCGCCCGCCGCTGTCGAACACCGGCACGTTGTTGAACAGCTTGGTGACGAACTCCTTCACCTTGGCGTCGTCGTCCTTGAAAGCTTCCTTGGCGTAGGCGGTGGCCGCAAGATAGGTGTAGCGCGCATTGCCCGAGGTTTTCGGATTGGGGAAGATCACCTGGACATCGTCGCGCACGAGGTCGTTCCAATCCTTGATGTGCTTCGGATTGCCGGCGCGCACCAGGAAGGAGGGCAGCGAATAGAATGGCGAGGCGTTGTCGGGAAAGTCCTTCTGCCAGTCGGCGGAGATGAGGCCCTTCTTGACCAGGAAGTCGATGTCGATGACCTGGTTGAACGTGACCACGTCGGCGCCGAGGCCTTCGGCGATGGCGCGTGCTTGTGCCGAGGTTCCGGCATGCGACTGATCGATGGTGACGCTGGGGTGGCCGGCGACGAACGCCTTGTTGACCTGCGCAAACAGTTCGCGGCCGACATCATAGGAAGCATTGAGCAATCTGTCGGCCGACCAGGCTTGGGAGGATGCGAGGACCAGGCCGGCCAATGTGGCGACGCCAAGCAAAAATCGCTTCATGAAAACAGGCTCCAATGCCATGAGCTTAATGCCGGACCATAGCGGCAAGGCATCGTGCGCGACGAGGCACGCAGAGCGGCCGCTCCACGTTGTCGATAGAAGAAATATTCCCGCTGTGGGCGATTTCTAGTTTTTTCTTTCAAGCAGAGTCTCAGGACAGCTTGGCAGCGGCGCCGATGCCGTCGGCGTTGCGTCAAGAAAAGATCAGCCAAGTTGCACAAGAAGGTCGAGGAATTGCTGGCTGAGATACCCGTCTTGCCGCTCGATGTGCCGGTGGATGCCGAGCACGGCGCGATTCGCGCAGAACTGGAAGGCAGGGGCCAGACCATCGGCCAAAATGACCTTTTTATTGCTGCCCACGCCTGTACGCTGGGAACTACCCTGGTGACCGCCAATACCAGGGAGTTCAACCGGATCAAAGGCCTGAAGGTCGAGAACTGGCTGGTGTAGCGCCTGATAGAGGATCAAGCAGCCGGAAAAAGCTTCCAGCGCCGCGGCCTAAAAGCCACGCGACTTTTCTGCGCCGCCGGATGATCGACGGGCAATTCGATCTCGACCCGCTGACGTTCGCCGCCGATTTCGAGCTCGACCCGCCTGGTGCCGGCGACGCGGCGGCTGGCGGCGACCGTGCCGGCGATGCAGCCGTTGCATTCTTCCACCAGATCGACGTCGTGCGGGCGAAAGAACAGCGTCGCTTCGCCTTGCGGTGCGTGCGGCGCGGAAAGCCCGATCGGCCGGTCCGCGATCCAGACCTGGCCGTCCTCGACCTTGACCGGAAGCGAACTCGATTCGCCGATGAAGCCGTAGACGAAGGGCGAGTTCGGAGTGTCGTAGATTTCGTCGGCGGTGCCGACCTGCTCGATGCGGCCCTGGCTCATCACCACGACGCGGTCGGCAAGCTCCAGCGCCTCTTCCTGGTCATGGGTGACGAAGACCGTGGTGTGGCCGGTGGCGTCGTGGATGTCGCGCAGCCAGCGGCGCAGTTCGCGGCGCACCTGCGCATCGAGCGCGCCGAACGGCTCGTCGAGCAAAAGCACGGCCGGTTCGATCGCCATGGCGCGGGCCAGCGCCACGCGCTGGCGCTGGCCGCCCGAAAGCTGTGCCGGATAGCGTTTTTCCAGACCGGAAAGCTGAACGAGGTTGAGGAGTTCCGAGGCGCGGCGGCGGATTTCCTTCGCCGACGGGCGTGACGGCCCGTGCCGGACCTTGAGTCCGAAGCCGATATTGTCGGCGACCGTCATATGGCGAAACAGCGCGTAGTGCTGGAAGACGAAGCCGACATTGCGCTCCTGAATCGACTTTTGAGAGGCATCCTCTTCGCCGAAGAAGATCTTTCCGCGGGTCGGCCGCTCCAAGCCGGCAATCAGCCTGAGCAGCGTCGTCTTGCCGGAACCGGAAGGTCCCAGCAGGGCGATCAGTTCTCCCGACTTGATGTCGAGCGAAACGTCGCGGAGGGCCGGAAACCGCTCAAACTCCTTGCGCACGTTGGCAACGCGAACTTCCATGCAAATCCCTTTTGTAGTTGATGCATGCCGTTATCCCAAAACCGGTTCCCACTTTTGGGCGACATCAAATCTTTGTTTTATGCATGTCGTTGTCCAAAAACCGCTACACACTTTTGGGCGACATGCATTTGTCAGTGTCCGCGCGTCGCGGCGATCTCGGCGCCGTAGCGCATCTCGAGAAGTGTTTTCAAGACCAGCGTGACGAGCGCCAGGCCGGCAAGCAGCGAAGCGACGGCAAAGGCGGCGGCGGCATTGTACTCGTTATAAAGGATTTCAACATGCAGCGGCATGGTGTTGGTTAGCCCGCGTATGTGGCCCGACACGACCGAGACCGCGCCGAACTCGCCCATGGCACGGGCATTGCACAGCAACACGCCGTAGAGCAATCCCCATTTGACGTTGGGCAATGTCACGTACCAGAACGCCTGCCAGCCGTTGGCCCCGAGCGACAGGGCAGCCTCCTCGTCGCCATTGCCCTGTTCCTGCATCAGCGGGATCAATTCGCGGGCGACGAAGGGGAAGGTGACGAAGACGGTGGCCAGCACGATGCCCGGCACGGCAAACAGGATGACGATGCCATGCGCCTTGAGCCAGGCGCCGAGCAGGCCTTGCGCGCCGAACAGAAGTACATAGACCAGGCCGGAAATGACCGGGGAGACCGAAAACGGCAGGTCGATCAGTGTGGTCAGGAACGCCTTGCCCTTGAACTCGAACTTGGCGATCGCCCAGGCGGCGGAAATACCGAAGACGATGTTGAGCGGCACCGAGATCGCCGCGACCAGAAGCGTCAGGCGGATCGCCGAGCGCGTGTCCGGTTCGCTCAGCGCCTGTGTGTAGGCCTCGATACCTTTGGCGAAAGCTTCCTTGAAGACGATGATCAGCGGCAGGAGCAGGAAAATGCCGAGGAAGGCAAAGGTCACTATCATCAGCACGGTTCTCGCCGTGCGGCTCTCGGTCACCGCCGGCGACTGGCTTTCATGGTGCGGCGCGTAGGATTTGATCTCCGGGTCAGCCATAGCGCTTGCGGCTCCAGGTCTGCACCAGGTTGATGACCAGCAGCATGACGAAGGACAGCGCCAGCATGATCGCCGCTATCGCGGTCGCCGCGGCGTAATTATATTCCTCCAGCCGGATGACGATCAGAAGCGGCGCGATCTCGGATTTGAACGGCAGGTTGCCGGCGATAAAGATGACGGAACCGTACTCGCCGACGCCGCGCGCGAAGGCCAGCGCGAAACCGGTGACGATGGCAGGCGCCAGTCCGGGTAGTAGAACGCGGCTGATGATCTGGAAGCGATTGGCGCCGAGCGTGGCGGCCACTTCTTCTACCTCCTTGTCGATCTCCTCCATGATCGGCTGCACGGTGCGCACGACGAAGGGCAGACCGATGAAGATCAGCGCGATGACGATGCCGAGCGGCGTATACGCGACCTTAATGCCGAGCGGCGTCAGCAGGCTTCCGATCCAGCCATTCGGTGCGTAAAGCGTGGTCAGCGCGATGCCGGCAACCGCCGTCGGCAGCGCGAAGGGCAGGTCGACCATGGCATCGGCGATGCGGCGGCCTGGAAAGCTGTAGCGCACCAGCACCCACGCGACGATCGTGCCGAAGACGACGTTGACGGCGGCGGCAACGAAGGCGGTGCCGAAGCTGATTTCAAGCGCGTTGATGGTGCGGCGGTCGGTGACGATCGCCCAGAAGTCGGTCCAGCCGAGCGCCGCCGAGCGCCAGATCAGCCCGGACAGGGGGATGAGGATGATGAGGGTGAGGTAGGCAAGCGAGAAGCCGAGCGTCAATCCGAAACCCGGAATGACGCTCGGCTGCCTGAATCGCCACCTCGCCTTGGCGGGTGCTGTGGTCATGTCGTCCTGATCTAAATGCTACTGGGCCGGCTTGTAGATCTGGTCGAATATACCACCATCGCCGAAATGATAAGGCTGTGCCTTCTTCCAGCCGCCAAAAAGCGGGTCGTCGATGGTGATCAGCTTGATCTCAGGCAGCTTGGCCAAGTCCTCCGCCGGCACCAACTCGGGCTTCGAAGGGCGATAATGGTTTTTGGCGATGAGCGTCTGGCCTTCCTTGGAATAGAGATAGTTCAGATAAGCTTCGGCAACTTTCCGCGTGCCTTTGGCGTCGACATTAGCGTCGACCACGGCGACCGGCGGCTCGGCCAGGATCGAGGTCGGCGGGTAGACGATATCGAAATTGTCGGCGCCGAACTCGTCGAGCGCCAGATAGGCCTCGTTTTCCCAGGCGAGCAGCACGTCGCCCAGCCCTTTTTGCGCGAAGGTCACGGTTGCGCCGCGCGCACCGGTATCGAGAACCGGGACATGCGCATAGAGATTGCCGACGAATTCCTTGGTCTTGGCCTCGTCGCCGCCATCCTTGGCGCTGGCGTAGGCCCAGGCGGCGAGATAGTTCCAGCGCGCACCACCGGAGGTCTTGGGATTCGGCGTGATCACCTGGACGTCGTCCTTGACCAGATCGCCCCAGTCATGGATGCCCTTGGGGTTTCCCTTGCGGACGAGAAAGATGATGGTCGAGGTGTAGGGCGCCGAATTGTTTTCGAATTTCGTCCGCCAGTCGGGATTGATCCTCTTCGCTTTCGAGACAATGGCGTTGATATCGCCTTCGAGCGCCAGCGTCACCACGTCGGCGTCGAGCCCGTCGATCACGGCGCGCGCCTGCGCGCCCGACCCGCCATGCGATTGCTGGACGGTGACCGTCTCGCCTGTCTCGGCCTTCCAGTGGGCGGTGAAGGCCTCGTCGAATTGCTTGTAGAGCTCACGCGTCGGATCATAGGACACGTTGAGAATCGTGGTGTCGGCAAACGCGAAACCGAGCGTGCCGAACTGGACAGACGTGGCGACCAGTGCGCCGAGCAGTTTCCTGAAATGAGGTTTGGTCATTTCCGCCTCCGTTGAACTCGCGCCAAATCTACCGAATTGATAGAATTTAGATGCATTCAATGTTGCCTTTTTTGGCCTATTGAAGCAATTTTTCGCCTAGTTTCGGCGATGCGAGAAACTATTTTCCCGCATGGACCATGATCGCGCTCCCGACGCGATTATCTAGAGACGGCTAGCTCTTCGGCAATGGCTGCGTCGCGCCCGAAGGTTTCGGCCGGCTATTCGGCGGTAACGGGAAAGTTGAAGCGCTCTTTTGGAAACGGCTCGTTCTCCAGCGTGAAGTGCCACCATTCGCGGGCGTAATTCTTGAAGCCGCGGGCACGCATCGCCTCGACAAGTCTTTTGCGGTTAGCCGCCGCTTCACGGGCTATCGGTCGGTGAGCCGTTTCGCTCGCTGGATCGAAACAGTCGAAACCCGTGCCGAAATCGAGCGTGTCGGCATCGGTCGCGCCGCAGGCCGGTTTCGGAGCGCTCTTGCGGTCGGCTCGCGCGATCGCGACATCGACCGTCGATCCGCGCGAATGGGTGGACAGTTCGCCGATATAGCCCTTGGCGATGAGATCCTTGCGCTTGACCTTTGGGTACCATTGCGGGTCCGGTGGCCCGCTCGTTTTTGTCCATTCACGCATGTCGGAGACAGCCCGCGCAGGGCGATAGCAGTCGAACACGACCAGCGTCAGTCGTTCGGCGGCAATCGCTTTCTGCACTGCCGAAAGCGCTTGCGCCGCTTGCCTGGTGAGGACGCATACCGGCGCATCGTAGCCGCTTACCTTGCGATGCAGGAAATTTTCGAGGCGGGCATAGCGGATATCCTGCCGGATATTGGGATCGATGTCGGCTAGCCGAACAAAGCTGGCGGGCAGCGCGTCAGCAGACGCCGAGGAAATACCGGCGGCCGAAAGCAAGACGTAAAATCCAATCCCCTGAATCACCTGCCAGAAATTATTCAAGGGAAACTTTCACTCGACGAAAACCTTCACACTGGCCGCGCGTCCCGCCGCGTCGATCACGGTTAGGGTCGAATAGCCGGCGCCGTCCGGCTGCCAGGTCGCGGTGCGCCGCCGGTCGATGCCGACCAGCGGCTTGCCGTTGGCCAGCCAGCGGAATGGTGCGCGGCCGCCTTGCAGCTTGAGCACCAGCGGCGAGGCGTCGGCCGAGGAAGTGCCGAGATCGACGCGAGCGCCGTCGGGCGGAAAGATGATGGTTGGTGCAGGTTCGCTCGGCGTCGCCTGTACCAGCCCATCGGCGCCGGCGCCGAAGCGCGTCAGCGTCACCGGCAGCTCCTCGCGCTTCGGACGCCGGACGCCGGACGGCTGGCTCGGCAGCGGTACGGCGGCCAGGCTGGAACGGGCAAAACCTTCGAACAGGATGGGCGCAGCCGAGACATAGCCGGACAGGCCGGGCACCGCGCCGGCGTCGGGGCGGCCGACCCAGACGCCGAGCACGTAGCGGCCGTCGAAGCCGACCGACCAGGCGTCGCGATAGCCGTAGGAGGTGCCGGTCTTGTAGGCGATGCCGCGTTGGGCGGCACCCTGGGGAGGCTTGACGCCTGACAGGATGTCGGTGATCTGCCAGGTCGCCTGCCCGTCGAGGATGGTGGTGGTCGAGCGTTCGGCATTCGCCGGCTCGGTGCCGTCATGCAGCGTGTGTGCCTTGCCGCCATTGGCAAGGCCGGCATAGAGTTGGACCAGGTCGCGCAGGGTCACCCCGACGCCGCCGAGGCCGATCGCCAGGCCGGGCGCTTCGTTGACGGGCAGGATAGGGGTCACATCGGCCTGGCGAAAGCGTGCCATCAGCCGGGCCGGGCCGACCGCGTCGAGCACGCGGATCGCCGGCACGTTGAGCGACAATTGCAGCGCCTGCCTGATGCTGACATCGCCCTGATAGCCCATGTCGAAGTTCTTCGGCCGATACCCGGAGAAATCCGCTGGGCTGTCCTCGATCAGCATCTCCTGCGCCACCAGGCCTTGTTCGAAGGCGAGGCCGTAGATGAACGGCTTCAGCGTCGAGCCAGGCGAACGAACGACCTTGGTCATGTCGATCCAGCCCGAACGGCTGGCATCGAAGAAATCGGCCGAGCCGACCTCGCCAAGAATATCGCCGGTGCGGGCATCGGCCAGCACCATGGCCACCGAGAGGCGAGGGCCGAGCCTGGCGGCCGCATCCTTGGCCACCTGCTCCAGCCCTTCCTGGACACTCTTGCGGATCGTCAGTTGCAGCTTCTGGCCGGGAATGGTCTGGGACAGCATCGTATAGGCCGCATGGGCAGCGAGCGCCGGCAAGGTCCGCCGCAGCCCCGACACATCGTCGAGCGCGGCACGCGCGGCCTCACGTTCGCCGAGCAGGCCTGCCGAGACCATGCGGGTCAGCACGCGGTCGCGGGCGGCATGGGCGACGTCGAGGTTGCGGTCAGGGCGCCGCTTTTCCGGCAATTGCGGCAAAGCGACGAGCAGGGCCGCCTCCGAGACCGTCAGCCGTTTCGGCTCCTTGCCGAAATAGGCAAGCGAAGCGGCGCGCACACCTTCGAGATTGCCGCCATAGGGCGCCAGCGTCAGATAGCGTTCGAGGATCTCGCGCTTGGAAAGCCGCCGTTCGATCTGGAGGGCGCGCAGCATCTGCTTGATCTTCGAGCCGAGGCTGCGGCTGTCGCGCGGTTCGATCAGCCGGGCGAGTTGCATCGGCAGCGTCGAACCACCGGAGACGATATGGCCGCTGGTCGCGAACTGGCCGGCGGCACGCGCCAGTGCCAGCACGTCGACGCCTTGATGATCCCAGAAACGCTTGTCCTCATAGGTGACCAGCATGTCGACGAACTGCTTGTCGACCTGGTCCAGGCTGGTAGCGAGCCGCCAGTAGCCATCCGGCGTAGCGAAGGCGCGCAGCAGCTGGCCGTCTCGGTCCTGCACCTCGGTCGAGACCGCCAAAGCAGCCGGCAGCGGCGGCGGAAAAGCGCGGTCGAGCTGCCAGAGGGCGGCGGCGGTGATTGCAGCGAGACCGGCCAAGGAAATGCCCGTGATGGCCGCTCGGCGCAGGAATTTTCTGGAGAGCATGGCGCCGCCCCTCATCCGCCTGCCGGCATCTTCTCCCCGTTTAGTGACGGGGAGAAGGGGGCTGTCGCGACCCTTGGCGCCTTTTCTGCGACGTTAAAGTTCGGCGAAAACTTCGGCGCATGGCTCTTTCTCCCCGTCTCTATACGGGGAGAAATGCCCGGCAGGGCAATGAGGGGCAGCGCCATCGCCATATTCCTATCCGCCATTTTTTGCCTTACGGCGCCTTGATCTCCATCATGCCGGTGGCGGTGCGGGCCGAATATTGCGGCCGGTACATGTCCTTGATCGTTGCCGCCGGGTGGGCGTAGGTGCCCGGCGTCACCGCGCGCACGACGTAGGCGAGTGTGATGTTGCGGTCGCCGTCGCCGTCGTTGGGATTGAACGCCGCGACGAAACGGTCGTCGCGGAATTCGAGATGGGCGGCATCGGTCTGCGCCAGCCAGGAGAAGTTCGTCAATTGGGCGCTGGAGACCAGGCCCGGATTGTCGATCTCGAAGCCGGCCGGCAACAGGTCGGTGATCAGCAGTCGCGAAGGCCAGGTGTTCTGCTCGTAAACCTTGAGCACGACGACATAGCGTTCGTTCTGCTTGACCTCCGTCACGTTGGCCTCTGTGCCGTCTAGCTTGTAGTAGGTACGGCTGATGGTAAAGCCGTTGCCGCCGGCCGGCAGAGGCTGGATCGGCGAGGCCACGGTGGTGACGACCGCCTGCAGCGGATTTCTGCCGGTGTTGACGATGGTGAGCGGACTGTCGGCCAGGTCGCCACCGGCGATCTGGTCCGAATAGCCGCCGGCATGCGGTGCGCCGTTGACGGTCAGCGCGATCGAATCATTGCCGGCCTTCAGCGCGCGGGCCGCCAGCAGCATCCAGGACTCGTCCTGTGTGCTGGTCCACCTGGCGTCGGCGCGTTCCCTGGTTACTAGTTGGATCAGCGCCGGCACGATGGTAGGCACCGGCTTGCTTTCCGCGGCAAGCGCCAGGATCGCCGCGCCGTCGCGCAGTGGCGAGCCATAGTCGGACCGGTAATAGTCATATTCGGGCGTCGACTTGGCCAGTTGCAGCGCGGCCTGGAAGGTTGCCTCCGAGCGCTGGGTGTCACCGTAGAGGGCGAGAGACGCCGCCAATTGGGCGACGGCCATCGGGCTGGTAAAGGCTTCGAGCTGGGTGTCGGCATAATAACGCAGATCGCCGACCGAGGCCTTTTTGTTGCGGGCAAGCACATAGAGCGCATAGGCGATCTCGCTGCCGCGATCCTGGACGTCCTGATCGTAGCCGATCGCGTTCTGCAGATTGCTCAGCGCCTGGTTCATCGCCAGGGCCGGTACGTCGTATTTCTGCTCGCGCGCCCGGGTGAGGAAATCGGTGACATAGGCATCGAGCCACAGATCGCCGGAACCCGGACCCCACAGGCCGAAGCTGCCGGCCGAGGCCTGATAGCTCAGCACCTTGTAGATGGCGTCCTGGACGCGGCCATGCAGATCGGGGTCGCTGGCCATGCCGATGCCGGAAGCCATCTCGTTGACGTAGAGAAGCGGCATGGCGCGGCTGGTGGTCTGTTCGGCGCAACCATAGGGATAGCGGTCGAGCGTCATCAGCAGCGACGGTACGTCGAAGGCAGCCGCCTGCGAAACGCCGACGCTGACCGAAGCGCCATCGAGCAAGCTTGCCGCCAGCAGTTCCTTGTCGACGCGCAGCGCGCCGCCATTGCCCTTGAGGTCGACGACCATGCGGGTGGTCACCGGCAGTTGCGCCGGGCGCACCGGCACATAGAGCGTCTGCTCGACGGCGGTGCCGTCGGCATGCGCAAGCTTGATGGTGATCGAGGCGTTGCCCGCGGTCTGCGCAATCAATGGCACGGTCAGCGTCTGCCGCTTGCCTTTGGCCAGCGTCAGCTTTTCAGGCAAGGCGGCACTGCCGGTAGACAGGTCGCCCGTCGTGTCGATGGTCAGCTTGTAGTCGCCAGCGGGGCCGTCCGTGTCGGCGACGTCGAGCCGCATGACGGCGGAATCGCCGGGAGCCAGGAATCGCGGCAGGCCGGCGGTGATCACCACCGGATCGCGAACGATGACGTCGGACTGGGCATGGCCGACTGCTTCCTTTGTCCAGGCGACGGCCATGACGCGCACGGTGCCGTTGAACTGCGGTATGTCGAAGTCGATCCGCGCCTTGCCGTCGGAGTCGAGCTGGACCGGGCCGGAGAAGAAGGCGACCAGCTTTTCGGTCGGCGGACTGCCTTGCGATTGCATGTTGGCGCCGTCGCCGCCGGTGCGCAGCTTACCGGTTGTGCCCAGCGAGCCGTCGATCAGCCGGCCATAGATGTCGCGAACCTCGAGACCGAGCATGCGCTGGCCAAAGAACCAGTTCTCCGGATCCGGTACCTTGTAGTTGGTCAGGTTGAGGATGCCGACGTCGACGGCGGCGACCATGACATAGGCGTTGGTGCCGGGCTGCACGCCGGCTACGGCGACCGGGATCGACAGCTGCTGGCGCGGCATGGTCTTGTCCGGCGGCGCCAAGCTGACGGCAAGCTTCCGCGAGCCGGGATCGAGCTTCAGCCATTTGACGCCGATGGCGCGCGCCGGCATGCGTGTCTCTTGCGCATCGCCCGGCCTGAACAGCGTTGCCGTGACGTAGGCGCCGGCACCCCAGTCGTCGCCGACCGGGATGTCGACGGTGCTGCCGCCGGCCGGCACGCTGGCGGTGACGGTCTTCAGGAGCTTGTCGGCGCCGATGGTGACGAGCAGCTCGCCGGCAAAGTGCGGCGACACTTTGAGCTTGGCCACTTCACCCGCCGCATAGGTATCCTTGTCGAGGGCGATCTCGAGGCCGTCGGGCGTTTCGGTGGTGGTGGAACTGACATACCAGCCGGCGTCGAACTCGTAGCTGGTGGCCGGGCCTTCCGGATCCGCTGTCTCGATCTCAAGCCGGTAGCGGCCCCAGTCGACCGGCAGCGACACCGTCGCCTCGCCATCGGCGCTCAGGTGGACCTGGCCGTTGGCCACCGCCTTGGTGAAGGTGACCGGCTCATAGTTCCAGGAGTTGCTCGAGCGGTACCACTGGTAGCTACGCTCGACCTTGACCAGCGACCACTGCGCGCCCTTCAGCGCCTCACGCTTGCCGTCTGGGTCGACAGCGATCAGGCTGAACTTGGCCGTGCCGCCTTGCGGCACCTCGTCGTCGTCGAAATCCGGGCGGATGCCGATCATGTGGCCCTGCGGGCGGATGCCGATATTCAGCGAGCGCTCGACGGCACGGCCGCCGGTTTCACGCATCCTGACAGTGACCTTGGCATCGACCAGCTTGGTGGTGGATGGCAATTGATCGACGGAGACCGGGAAGGTCGCCTTGCCGTCTTCGCCGACCACCGGCAGGCCGGTGAAGGGCGTCACCGTCGGTTCCGCCGACTGTTCGTCGGCCAGACCGAAGGAATAGCCTTTGAAGCGATCCCAGTCGCGGCCGGTCGACAGCGTCAATTCGCCTTCGAGCGCGAGGCCCGCGGCCGGCGCGCCGTAGAGAAAGCGGCCGTCGACGGTAATGTTGGCGGTCTCGCCCTGCGCGATCTCCTGCTTGTCGGAGGACAGGTCGAACTCGATGCGGTCCGGTACGAAGTCCTCGACCAGGAACATCTGGCTGGCGACCGCCGCCTGCTTGGGATCGGTATGGATCGCCACCGTCCAGGTGCCGCGCATGGCGTTGGGTTCCAGCGGCAGGTCGACCGCGTGACCGCCGGCCGATGCGCCGTCGCTGACGATGCGGCGGTCCTCGACGCCGTCGGGCCGCGAGAAGATGAAGGTCAGCGGCAGGTTCTCGACCGCCTTGGCGGCACTGTCGCGGGCAAGGGCTGCGACATGGACGTCCTCGCCGGCTCGGTAGATGCCGCGCTCGGTCCAGGCATAGACGTCGAGCGCGCCAGGTGCCGGCCGTCCGGCGACGCCACGGTCGGACAGGTCGAAGCCGGCACGGCCCATATCGAGGAAGACGAAATCGTCGTCGCCCTGTTTGGCCATCAGCACGGCCGGGGCCATGCCGCTGTCGCCGCGCGTCAGGCCGGGATTGAACACCGCCCGCCCTTCCGCGTCGGTGGTCGCGGTGCCGAGGATTTCATTGTTCCTGGCCAGCAGCGTCAGCTCGGCGCCGGCGATCGGCTTGGCGGTTGCGAGCGAACGGGCAAAGACGTTCAGCCCATCCTGTCCGGTATAGGTCGACAGGCCGATATCGGAGACGACGAACCATTGCGTGGCGTGCGAATCATAGTCGTCGCTGCGATCGTTGACGGTTTGTGCGGTCAGCACATAGACGCCGGGCTTGCGCTTCGGCAAAGCCTCGTCGATTGGGAAGGAGGTGGTGACTTCCTTGTTGAGGTCGTTGGCGATGTCGAGCTGGCCTTGCCAGACCGGCTCGCCCATCTGTTCGGAGATGTTCGAAATGTCGTAGCCGTCAAGCTGGCGCAGGAACTGATATCCCGAAAGAAGCTGGGCCAGCGAGCGGTCGCCGATGCGGAAGAGCTTCATTTCGGCGGCATTCATGTTGACGGTGACGACCGGTATGCCGCGGCGTGCGCCGGCGGGCAGCACGAAGCTGTCGCCGGTGAAGCGGGCCGAAGGCGCGCGGTCCTGCACGTAGATCGACAGGACCACCGGTGCCGCGGTGACCTCGCCAATGGCGGCCGGCAAGCCGGCGCGGAAGGTCACGTCATAATGTTGGCCGTGCTCGAGTCCTTCGACGCAGATCTGCTTGTCCTTGGCTTCGACGCCCTTGGGAGCGGCGTTGTCGACAGTAACGAACTGCGAGTAGTCGACGCCGGTCTTGACCAGTTCCTCGGAGAACTGCGCGCAGATGCGTGGCGCGCTGGTGTCGGCATCGACGGTATGATCGATGACGCGGAAGCCCTTGCGGGCCTTGAGATCCTGATAGGCGGCCCTGACTGCCGGCGAATTGACGAGAGCGAGGCTCGCCTCGTAGGCCTGCAGGGCCGGCCTGTAGAGATCGCGGCGATCAAGGCCGTCCCCGAGCAGCGCCAGCACGTCGGCGCGCGTCTTGGTGGTGCGCAGCAATTTGTAGGCGTTGAAGGCGGCGGAAGTGGCGTTCGCCGGTAGGGTCGACGGCTCCGAGCTGTTGGCGGTCGGATGGACGGCAAGCGTTTCGCGCGCCAGCTCGAGCCAGAGCTGGCCATCATCAGGCAACACCGAAACCGCCGCTTCGTATTTGTGCATGGCCGAGCGATGGTCGCCCGTCAGCGCCGACTGTTCGGCGGCGGCCCTCAGCGCCGTCAGCCCCTCGGTCGGCTTGGTGTAGGTCGGGCCGGTGAGCTTGTTGCGGTATTGCTGGGCCTGGTCGGCCATCCAGTTGGGGAAGAAGGCGAGTTCGGGTGGCGCGCCGATGTCGGGATCGCCATCGATGTTGACGATCTTGCCGGCGACGGCGCCGCCGAAGGGTTTCAACGAATTGTAATCGGATTTAAGGAAGCACCATTTGGCCTTGAGGTTGTAGGTGAAGGCGCGGCAGGCCGGGTCGCCGAGGCAGGTGGTCTTGCACTGGTCGAGGCTGACATTCTGGTCGGATCTGAGATCGAAACCGAAATAGTCGGAATTGTCCGATGTCACCACCGGCCGGGCTTCGGCCGCTTGCGCGACACCGCTCCAGGCAAAAAAGAGAAGGAAAAGAATTGATAGACCACGAGCCGCGCGCATTGCCATAAACCCCTCCAGACAAGTGCTTACGTCCAGAAATCTTCAAGCTTCAGTCGCGCTTGTCAACATCGGGACGCGGCAGGATCCGCCTGCCAACGGTTTGCTTTCCGGCCGGTGACCGGTAGTAGCTCCATAGGACAGGGGATCACGCTTTCTTGCGGCGACGCAGAAGGTGTGAGTTCCAAGCCCTGTCTATTTCAGCAATTGGATTGTGGCCCCTTTACGAGTGCTTCAGAACTTCATTCCAATTTTAGGTTTGTGAGCTAGGCTAGGAGCGAAATGCCGGCGTATGAAAGGCAGATGTCGGGAGGAACCGCGCCACGGCGCGCGCTTTCGCGCGCCCTGCTTTTCGCATTGTTGTGCTCTACTGCACTTGTTGCCGAAACCGGAAGTGCGGCAGCCTTCGAGATTTTCGGCATCAAGCTGTGGGGATCCAAAGACGAAGATGCCGATATCGTCGACCCGCTGCGCTATGCGGTGACGATCGAGGCGCCGGACGCCGACAAGGATCTCGCCGAGAAGCTCGAAAACGCCTCGGCGCTGAAGGCCGACGAGGAACACCCGGTATCCGGTTCTCTCGGCCTGCTGGCCAAGGCGCGCAGTGACCGTGAGCAACTTGTTGCCGCACTCTACGCTGACGCGCGCTACGAGGGTGTGGTCACTATCACGATCCAAGGCAAACCGCTCGACGATCTGCCGCCCGATGCCGAATTTTCGGGTCCGCAGCCGATACCGGTGGTGATAAGCATAGCAGCCGGGCCGAAATTCACGCTTGGCAACATCAGACTGGAAGGCGATGCGGCGGGGCTGGCAAGTGCCGATTTCGGCCTGATCGCCGGCGGTGACGCCAGTTCGGGCGCCGTGCTCAAGGCCGAGGCGGCGATCGTGCGGGCACTCAAGCAAGAAGGCAGGCCGCTGGCCAAGGTGACGGGCCGCGAGATCGTCGCCGAGCACGCCGGTTCGACGCTCGACGTGACGCTTGCCGTCGCGGCCGGCCCGGTCGCCGGCTATGGCGACACCACTGTCGAGGGCACGGAAAAGGTCGACCGCGACTTCACCGAATATATGACCGGCCTTAAGCGCGGGCGCCAATATTCGCCCGATGAGATCGACGATGCGCGCGACCGGCTGCTCGGGCTCGAGGTCTTCAACAGCGTGACGGTGAAGGAAGCCGACGCCCTCGACGCCGAGGGCAACATCCCGATCGGTGTCCAGGTAAGCGAACGCAAGCCGCGCTATTTCGGCATTGGCGGCAGCTTCTCAAACACCGAAGGGCTGGGCCTCGAAGGCTATTGGGGGCATCGCAATCTGTTTGGCCGCGCCGAAAAGCTGCGCATCGACGGCAAGATCAGCGGCATCGGCAGCAACGACTTGACCCAGCTCAATTACAATGCCGGCGTCATGTTCGAAAAGCCGGGCGTGGTCGGGCCGGCGTCGAAATTCATTGCCAGCGTCAATACTGTGCTGGAGCACCCCGACGCCTACGACCATTTCTCGGTCAAGGGCAGCACCGGCCTATCCTACGAACTCGACAAGAAGCAGACGGTTTCCGCGCAAGTCGCGCTGGATTATTCGAGGATCCACGACGCTTTCGGCAAGCACACCTATCTGATCGCCAGCATTCCACTGCAATATGTCTACGACAATCGCGACAGCAAGCTCAATCCGACCCGGGGCTTCAGGGTGCTGGCCTATGGCGAGCCGAGCTACGACATTTTGAGCGGGGCTGCGTTTGTCAAGCTGAAGGGCGAGGGGTCGGCCTACCAGTCACTCGATTCGACCTCGAAATTCGTTTTCGCCGAACGTGTCGCCATCGGCTCTATCATCGGCGCCAGTCTTCAAGATGTTCCGGCAGATCGACGCTTCTACTCAGGCGGCGGCGGTTCGGTGCGCGGCTATGCCTATCAAGGCATCGGCCCGAAGGACAGCAATGGAGAGCCGATCGGCGGGCTTTCCTTCTTCGAGACCTCGGTCGAGATGCGCATCGCCGTCACCGACAAGATCGGCGTCGTGCCGTTCGTCGATGCCGGCACGGTGTCGACCAGGCAGGTCCCCGATTTTTCGGACATGAAGGTCGGCGCGGGTGTAGGCTTGCGCTATCTGACGGCGTTCGGGCCGCTGCGCGTCGACGCGGCGGTGCCGCTCAACCGCGGCCCCGACGATCCTCATTTCGGCATTTATGCCGGCATCGGCCAGGCATTCTGATGGCAATATTCAGGCGCATCCTCCGTATCCTTTTCTACACGCTGCTCATCGTCGTGGCAGCGGCGGTGGGGGCGCTCGTCGTGCTGACCAAAACCGAGCGCGGCCGCGAAAACCTTGCCGGCATCATCTCGACCATGGCCTCGACCGGTGATCGCAAGGTCACTGTCGTCGGCATCGACGGTATCTGGTCGGGCGCGCTGAGGGTCGATCATGTCGTTCTGGAGGATCGCGAAGGCGCCTGGATGGTGGCGCGCAACGTGGCCATCGACTGGTCGCCGCTGGCACTCCTGTCGAAGAGCTTCAGCGCCGATCGCATTGGGGCCGAGCGTATCGAGTTGGCAAGGCTGCCGGTGGCCAATACACAGTCGAGCCAAAGCGGAGCGACGACGCTGCCGGTTTCCATCGACGTCAGGCAACTCGACCTTCCCGAAATCGCGCTCGGGCAGGCTCTGGCCGGCAGCGGTGTCGCCGAACTTGCAGCCAAGGGAGCGCTCAAGGCGGACGCCTCACCATTGGCGATCGAGACCAACCTCAACATCGTTCGCCACGACGGTAAGCAAGGCACGGTCGACGCCAAAGCCCATTTCGCGCCGGCCGACAACAAGCTCGACCTCGACCTTAAGGCATCCGAGCCGGCCGGCGGCATCATCGCCAACCTGCTCAACCTGCCGGGCGCGCCGCCGGTCAACATTGTCGTTTCCGGCACCGGACCGCTCGCCAACTGGAATGGCATCGGGACCTTCGTTGTCGACGGCCGGATCGTCACCCAGCTTACCGGTCGCCATCAGCTCACCGACAAGGGTCATTATGTCGAGGCCAATGGCGATGGCGAATTCGAGCGCTTCCTGCCCGAAACCCTGAAACCGCTGTTTGCCGGCAAGACCACCTTCGACCTCGCCGGCACGGCGACCGCGGCCGGCGGCGTCGATGTCGAGCGCGCCAATATCGACAGCGGCGCCTTGCACGCGACCGCCGCCGGCATTGTCGATCCGAACGGCGCCAGCGACCTTTCGGTGAAGCTCGCCGCAAAGGGGCCGCCGATCGTGCTCAGCCTCGGCAGCGAGGCGCAACCGATAACCGTGGCAATCAAGGATGCCACGGCCCGCGCTTTCGGCGATGGCAAGGCGCCGATGGTGGATATTGGCGCGTCGCTGATCTCGGTGGTGGCGGGCGGCACGCGGGTGGACGACCTGATCGGGCAAGTGCATTCCGATGGTTTCGACATCCAGAACCGTAGCGGGCCGGTCACCATCAAGCTGACGGCGGCCGGCCTGAACACCGACGTCGCGACTTTGGCGCCGCTGGTAACGGGCAGGGTCAGCGCCGGTTTCGACGGCTCCGTCAGCAAGGAACAGATTGTCGTCGACGACGGCACGCTACGCAGCGACGCGCTCAATGCGTCCGTAACAGCCACAGTGGCGCTTGCCGATCTGTCGATGACGCTCAAGATGAATGCCGACGCGGCTTCGACGGCGCTGCCGCCGCAAATCAGCTCGGTTCTCGGCGAGCGCGTGCAGTTTTCCGCAACCGCGACACGCGACCCGGACGGTGCGTTCGCCGCCAACGCATTGCAACTCACCTCGGGCACGCTTAGCGCCAGCGGCACCGCCAGTGCGCAAGGCACCGATATCCGGGCCGATATCAAGGGTACGCTGGGCGACGTGTCGGTGCTGTCGCCGCTGGTCGGCGCCAAGGTCGGCGGCGCCGTCGGTTTCGGGCTTACCGCAAGCGGCGCGCGCAGCGCACCGGATTTCTCGGTTTCGGCCAACAGCGACAGCCTGACGGCGTCCGGCCATGCGGTGAAGCAGATCAAGCTGAGCGCGAGCGGCAAGGCCGATATCGCCAGTCCCGCCGCCGATGTCTCGCTGACCGGCTCGGTCGACGACCAGCCGCTCGACCTCAAGGCATCGCTGGTCACAACCGACGGCAAGCGCTCCATCAATGGACTTGCCGTCTCGTTAGCCGACAACAAGGTCTCCGGCGACCTCGGGCTCGACGACAACCTGCTGCCGCTCGGCACGTTGACCCTCGATGCCGCCGATATTGCTCCGCTGGCCGCACTCGCAGGCCAGTCGGTCGCCGGCGACGTGCGCGGCACCATCCGCTTTGCGAACGACAACGGAGCGCCGACGGTCGCGATCGATGCGACGAGCGCCGTGATTTCGCGCGGCGAACTGGCGGCGAAGACAATCGCCGTCAACGCGCTGGTCGCCAATTATCTCAAAGCACCGGCAATCGCCGGCAAGATCAAGGCCGACACGATCACCTCCGGAACCACGGTGATCAGCGGCATCGATGTCGACCTGAAGCGCGATGGCGACTGGACCGGCTTTAGCGGCGGCGCCACGGTCGCCGGCATTCCGGCCAGCGCGTCCGGGCGGGTCAGGGTTGCGAACGGCACCACCAGCATCGAGCTTGCCTCGGGCGAGGCGGCCATCCGCGGCATCAAGGCAGCTGTCGCGCAGCCATCAGCGCTGACAATCGCCAATGGCAGGGTGGGCATAGAGAAATTGGCGCTCGGTGTCGGTGGTGGTTCGGTTGCCGTGTCGGGTACGGCTGGCCAGACGCTCGATCTCACTGCCACCTTGTCGGCGGTGCCGGCAGCGCTTGCCAATGATTTTTCACCGGGTCTCGATGCCGTGGGCGCGCTCAGCGGCACCGCGCAGGTCACCGGATCGTCGGCTGCCCCAGATATTCGCTTCACCGCCCGGCTCAGCGGCGCCGAAACCAGCCAGACCCGGCAGGCTGGGCTCGGGCCGCTGGATCTCGATGCGGCAGGCCGTTTCTCGTCGGCCAGCGGCCTGGCCATCGAGCAGGCGACGCTTGCCGGCGAGAAAATCTCCGGCAAGGCAGCCGGCACCCTCAATCCGAACGGTGCCAGCGATTTTTCGCTCGACCTGGCCTCTACCGGTCCGAGCCTGCCGTTGTCGCTTGGCAGCAAGGAGAGCCCGATCAAGCTCGAGCTGCAGGCGATATCGCTAACGGCGGCCGGGCAGGGCGCCCAGCCGAAGCTCGACATTTCCGCGACGCTGCCATCGGCCGCCACCAATCTAGCTATGATCGAGGGCATCACGCTTGCGCTGCACTCCGATCGCTTTGACGTGAAAGCCCGGAGCGGGCCGATCTCCGGCACCGTGATTGCCGAAAAAATCGGCCTCGACAATCCGACTATCGCGCCGCTGATCGCCGGCAAGGTCACCGCCAAACTCGCCGGCAGCCTTGCCGCCGATGCCATCGTCATCGATAGCGGCACGGTGACCAGCGACGCGTTGAACAGCGGCTTCAACGGGCGGGTCTCGCTGGCCGACGGCGCCATCGACCTCAATGTCAAGGCGGACGCCGCCTCGGCGGCACTGCCGGGGGCGGTACGTGGCGTGCTCGCCGAGCGAACGCAATTCAGTGCCGCGCTGAAGCGGGACGCCAATGGCAATGTCACCGCCAATACCGTCAGGCTGTCGTCCGGTTCGCTGACGGCAGACGGCCAGGCGAGCCTTGCCGACAACAAGCTCAGCGCCGACGTCAAAGGCGCACTAGGCGACGTCTCGCTGCTGTCCAAGGATGCCAGAGGCGCTATTTCTTTCGCGCTGAATGCGCAAGGCGCCAGCACTGCGCCGGATCTGTCGCTGACTGTCAACAGCGACAAGCTTTCGGTGGCCGCGCGTGAGATCACCGGATTGAAGCTCACCGCCACCGGCAAGGCTGATGCGGCCAACCCGGCTGCGAATGTGCAACTCACCGGAAATGTCGCGGGCCAGTCGCTGCAGGGCAGCGCCGTGCTGGCGACATCGGACGGCAAGCGCGCCATCAACGGGCTTTTGCTGTCGCTCGGCAAGAACCGTATCTCCGGCGACCTGGCGCTCGACGATGCCTTCCTGCCGGCCGGCACCGTGGCGCTCGACCTGCCCGATATCGGTCCGCTTGCGGCCCTGGCACTGGAAAAGGCCGATGGTGATGTGCGCGGCACGATCGCCTTCTCCAAGGCGGGCACCGTGCCGCAAGTCGCCGTCAAGGCGACGACGGCCTCGATCTCGCGCGGCGATGTCTCGGCCAAGGCCGTGAGCATCGATGCGCTGATCGCCAACTATCTGGCGGCACCGGTGATCTCGGGCAAAATCCGTGCCGACAGCGTAACTTCCGGCGGCACGGCTATTCGGGGCGTCAACGTCGATCTCAAGCGCGACGGCGAATGGACCGGCTTTTCCGGTGGCGCCACCATCAAGGATATTCCGCTGAGGGCGGCCGGCCGGGTCAAGGCGGTCAAGGGCACGACGACGGTCGAACTTGCCTCCGGCGAGGCGACCATCCGCGGCATCAAGGCGGCCATTGCCCAGGCCTCGACCATCAACATCGCCAATGGAGTGACCAGCCTCGACAGGCTGGTGCTCAACCTCGGCGGCGGCACGGCGACGGTCACGGGCAAGGCTGGGCAGGCGTTCGACCTCAACGCGACGCTGGCCCGCGTCCCGATCTCGATAGCCAACAGTTTTTCGCCGGGCCTTGATGCCGCCGGTTCCATCTCGGGCACGGTGAAGGTGACGGGGGCGCCGGCCAATCCGGCCGTTGCCTTCAAGATCGACGCCGCAGGCGTTCAGACGTCGCAGACCCGCGGTGCAGGTTTCGGCGGCATGGGCGTCTCATCCTCAGGTACGTATTCGGGCAACAGGCTGACCTTCGACGCCAACATGAGCGATGCCGCCGGTCTCGGCCTCAAGGGCGGCGGCACGATGACGACATCAGGCGGGCCCACCCTTGATCTCAACTTTTCCGGCAAGGTGCCGTTCGCCTTCCTCACCAGGACACTCGCTGCGCAAGGCCTGTCCTTGAGCGGCACGGCCGACGTCGATGTGCAGGTGCGCGGCCCGGCGACGTCGCCGGTGATCTCAGGCACGGTCCGCACGTCGGGCGCCCGTCTGGTCGATGCGCGATCGGGGCTTGCGATCAACGACATCACTGCCGATGTCGCTATCGGCAATGGCGTGGCCAGGATCAACCGCCTGACCGGCACGCTGTCGACACGCGGCAGCCTTTCGGCCAGCGGCACCGTCGGCATCGATCCGGCAAAAGGTTTTCCGGCCGACCTGTCGGTCAAGCTCGTCGATGGCCGCTATACCGACGGCAAGGTGGTCACCGCCAATCTCGGCGGCGACCTGACCATCAAGGGACCGCTCACCTCCGCGCCGGTGATTTCCGGTACCGTCAACCTGGCCAAGACCGTCATCACCGTACCCGAAAGGCTACCCGGCTCGCTGGCCGAGCTCAACGTCAAGCACAAGAATGCGCCGCCAGCCGTGCGTGCACAGGACAAGGCGTTGCGCCCGGCCGCAGCAAGCAGCGGCGGTGGAGGCAGCGGCCTCAACCTCGACGTCACGGTCAATGCGCCGAGCCAGATCTTCATCCAGGGCAGGGGCGTCGACGCCGAGCTCGGCGGTTCGCTGCGGCTGACAGGTCCGGCGTCGTCACCCCAGGCGGTCGGCACCTTCACCTTGCGGCGCGGGCGGCTGACGATCCTTGCAAAGCGGCTGACCTTCACCGAGGGCACCGTCGGTTTTTCCGGCTCTCTGGTGCCCTACCTCAATCTCACGGCGCAATCGAAGACGACCAGCGCCACCGTGACCATCGTGGTGTCGGGCGAGGCGAACAACCCGAAATTCACCTTCTCCTCGGTACCGGTGCTGCCGGAGGACGAGGTGCTGGCGCAGCTGATCTTCGGCCGTTCGATGTCGAACCTGTCGCCGCTGCAGATCGCGCAGCTTGCCGAGGCTGCCGGACAACTGGCCGGCGTCGGCGGCTCGACCTCCCTGCTGCAGAACCTGCGCAGCGCAATCGGCGTCGACGATCTCGACGTAATCACCGATGAACAGGGCGGCACCGCCGTCTCGGCGGGCAAGTATCTCAACGACCGCACCTATGTGACGATCCAGAAGGGCGACAGGCCGGGCTCGGGCAAGGCAACCGTCGATCTCGACGTTGGGCGCGGCGTCAAGCTGCGTGGCGAGGCAACCGACGCCGGCGAAGCCAAAGGCGGTGTTTTCTACGAACAGGAATATTGAAACCGGCCGTTCGCGCAGAACAACTGGTTGCCTGAAGAACGAGCGGCGCAGCGGCGAATGTCCCAGTTTAATTGCCCGTTGAGATTTCAGACGAAATCCCTGGCGCAGTAGCAAATTTGCGCCAAGACTGTCGTTATCGCGCGAACCGCCCTGCTTTCAAAGTTGCACATTCCTTGGCATGTTCCCAATCCGTGCCGTCTTTGACATCATGGCGCGGATGCGGAATGTTAAAAGGCAGAAAGCCAACAATGGGAGTTAGTCATGACGATCTACAAGAGTAACGGCGACCGCGTTCCCGATCACATCCTGGCCCTGGCCGAAGATGCCAAGGCAGGCAAGATGGATCGTCGCGAATTTCTGGCTCTCGCCAGCGTCTTCGGCGCCTCGACGGCGATGGCCTATGGCATGCTTGGCCTTGCAGACCCGACGCCGGCCAAGGCGGAAGAGGTCCAGGGCAAGAAAGGCGGCGTATTGAAGGTCGCGCAATGGATCAAGGATCCGAAGGATCCGCGCAAGTCCGACTGGTCGGAAATCGCCAATGCCGAGCGCCAGGCGCTCGAGCCGCTGGTCAAATACACCACCGAATACACGTTCCGCCCCTATCTGCTGGAGAGCTGGGACGTGAATGACGACGCCACCGAATACACGCTGCATGTGCGCAAAGGCGTCACCTGGAACAACGGCGATCCGTTCACCGCAGACGACGTCATCTTCAACCTCAAGCGTTGGGCCGACAAGAAGGCCGAAGGCAATTCCATGCCGGGTCGCCTCGGTTCGCTGGTCAAGGACGACAAGCTGGATGAGAGCGCGGTGACCAAGGTCGATGACCACACGATCAAGCTGACGCTCAGCAAGCCGGATATCGCCCTCATTCCCAACGTGTGCGACTATCCCGGCCTCATCGTCCACAAGACGTTCGACGAAAAAGGCGGCGACTTCAAGTCCTGCCCGATCGGCACTGGGCCGTTCGAGCTGGTCTCCTACGATGTCGGCCAGAAGGTGGTCTACAAGCGTCGTGAAGATAACAAGTGGTGGGACGGCGAGGTCTTCCTCGACGGCATCGAGTTCATCGACTACGGCACCGATCCGGCGGCCATGGTCAGCGCCTTCGAGGCAGGCGAGGTGCACACCAACTTCGAGACGTCGGCCGACTATGTGTCCATTCTCGACGGCATGGACTTGGCGAAGTCGGAGGTCGTCACCGCGTCGACGATCGTCTGCCGCACCAACGTCACCAACAAGCCTTACGGCGACCAGAAGGTTCGCAACGCCCTGCAGCTCGCGGTCGACAACAATGTCGTCCTCCAGCTCGGCTACGGCAATGCCGGCACGGTTGCCGAAAACCACCATGTCGCCCCGATCCATCCGGAATACTATGAATTGCCGAAGATTGCTCGCGACCCGGCCAAGGCAAAGGCGCTGATGGCCGAAGCCGGCCAGGCCGATTTCGAGCACGAGCTGATCACGGTCGACGAAGACTGGCACAAGAACACAGGCGACGCGATCGCCGCGCAGATGCGCGACGCCGGCATCAAGGTCAAGCGTACGGTGCTGCCGGGTTCGACCTTCTGGAACGACTGGACGAAGTATCCGCTGTCGATGACCAACTGGAACATGCGGCCGCTCGGCGTCCAGGTTCTGGCGATCGGCTATCGCACAGGTGAGGCCTGGAACGAGACGGCCTGGTCGAATCCGGAGTGGGATGCCAAGCTCAACGCTGCGCTGGCAGTTGCCGACGCCGCCAAGCGCAAGGAAATGATGAAGGATATCGAGCAGATCCTGCAGGATTCCGGCATTATCATCCAGCCTTATTGGCGCAAGCTCTACAGCCATTCGGTCAAGGCGGTGCAGAACTACAAGATGCACCCGACCTTCGAGCGCGACTACGGCAAGGTCTGGCTCGACCAGGCCTGACCGGACGATCCGGAAAGGGGCGTCTCGCCCCTTTCCCTCGCTCTTTGCATGGTCCTTGGACCGGAAGTCGGCGCAGCAAAAAGTTGCGGACTCTTCGGCCTGGGTCTGCAATAAAAAGAGTATTGCATCTGGGACTGGTCTGAAGGCTTGTTCTGCCGCTGGCGGCAGCGCACGGCTTGCAAACCGGTTCCACCCCCCAACCCGACCGGCAGGGGACCGCCATGCTTTCTTTCGTTATCAGGCGTCTCGGCACCATGGCAGTGACGATGCTGTGCCTGACGATGATCGTCTTCTTCCTGGTCAATCTCGGGCCTAATCTGAAGAAGCTCGCGATCAGCCAGACCGAAATGCACACATCCGCCGAGCAGCTTGAGGCTTGGCTGGTCAACCACGGCTATCGGCAGAATTTCTTTATCCGCTACGGCCAATGGCTGGGCATCATGCCCAAGCAGCCGGTGACCGACCCGGCGACCGGCAAGCCCGCACAGCGTTTCTCCTTCTGCAACGATCCGGTCGTGCCGACATTCTCCGGCATCCTGCAAGGCGATTTCGGTTGCTCGACCAAGTTCAAGACGACGGTCGCTTCGAAACTCTTTCCGGCGCTCAGCGCCACCGGCATCCTGATGCTCTGCGTGCTGGCCGTAATGGTGCCGATCTCGCTTTTGATCGGTATTCTCGCCGGCATGCGCGAGGGTTCACGCACCGACCGCACATTGTCGGTGGCTTCGATCGCCTCGACGGCGACGCCCGAATATGTTTCGGGCGTCATCTTCACCGTGATCTTTGCCTCCTGGCTCGGCGTGCTGAACGGTTCGGCGGCCTCGGCCAGCCAGGGCATCACCTTCTATAATTTCACCTTACCGGTGATGACGCTGGCGATATACGGCATCGGCTACATCGCTCGCATGACCCGCGCCTCGATGGTGGAGGTGATGACACAGCAATATATCCGAACCGCCCGGCTGAAGGGCCTCTCCTTCGGCAGCGTGGTGATAAAGCACGCTCTGCGCAACGCGCTGATCGCGCCATTCACGGTCATCATGCTGCAGTTCCCCTGGCTGCTCACCGGCGTCGTCATCGTCGAGGTGATGTTCCGCTACCAGGGGTTCGGCTACACCCTGGTCGAGGCCGCCGGCAACAACGACATCGATCTTCTGCTCGGCTGCTCGCTGGTCTCGGTGTTTATCGTCCTGATCACACAGCTCATCTCCGATGTCGGCTACGCGTTCCTCAATCCGCGCATCAGAGTTCAATAGGAGACCGGCGGATGCAGGTCGAATATCTCAGCGCCTTCAACGTCGTACTCGGCGTGCTTACCCGCTTCTGGCCGGTCTGGATCGCTCTCGCCCTGGTGATGGGGGCGAGCTTCGGCTACAAGAAGAAGCTAGGCCTTTACGGCCAGCTTTTCGACAGCGGCGTCGGCATCGTCGGCGTCGGCATCTGCCTGTTCTGGCTGTTTACGGCGATCTTCGCGTCGACCATCTCGCCCTTCGATCCGCTCGCCCAAGTGCCGATCATGAAGGACGCGCTGCCGGGCGCAATCGAGCCGGCGTCGAAACTTGTATACTATTTCGGCGGCGACAAGCTCGCCCGCGACGTGTTCTCCCGCATGGTCTATGGCAGCCAGATCGTGCTGATCATCGCGCCGGCGGCGACCGGTTTTGCGCTGATGGTCGGCATTACGCTCGGCCTGCCGGCCGGCTATTATGGCGGCAAGATCGATACGGTGCTGTCCTTCCTCGCCAACCTTGTGCTGGCCTTCCCGGTGATCCTCCTGTTCTACCTGCTGGTGACGCCGGGCATCATGGACACGCCGATCCCCTACGCGATGGCAGGGCTGTTCTTCCTGTTTCCGATCATCTTCTTCAGTGTGCTGTTCTGGACGCGCTACAAGAACCGCCCCGACCGCCTCTATATCCTGCTTGGCCTGACGTTGGTACTTGGCGGCTGGATATATGCAGGCCTTGTCTTCGATGCCGATCCGTTCAAGATCATCCACATCGATCCCAACCAGCTCAATATCTTCGTGGCGGTGGTGTTCGCCTCCAGCCCCGGCGTGTTCCGTATCGTGCGTGGCCTGGTCATGGATATCAAAACGCGCGACTATGTTGCGGCGGCACAAACGCGCGGTGAATCGCCCTGGTACATCATGCTGTGGGAGATATTGCCCAATGCGCGCGGGCCGCTGATCGTCGACGCCTGCCTGCGCATCGGCTACACCACGATCCTGCTTGGCACGCTCGGCTATTTCGGGCTGGGACTGGCGCCGGAAAGCCCGGACTGGGGCACGGCGATCAAGGATGCCAGCCGGCTGCTGCGCTCCTTCATCCACCCGGCGCTGCCGCCGACGATCGCATTGATGTCGTTCGTGCTCGGCCTCAACCTCCTGGCGGATTCGTTGCGCGAACAGTCTATGAAAGATTGATGCCGGGAAGATCGATGCCGGGTTCGGCCCGACATGCCTGAAGAACAAGGATTGGAGCGACCCATGAATGAGGCAGTTCGAAATCCCGCCAAGCCGACCAATGGGCCGACCAATGGGCCGATCATCGAGATCGAGAACCTGTCGATCTCCTTCTTCACCCGCAAGGGCGAGATCCCGGCCGTCATGGATTTTTCCTGCACGGTCATGCCTGGCGAGGCGATGGGTATTGTCGGCGAATCCGGCTGCGGCAAGTCGACCGTGTCGCTGGGCATCATGCGCGACCTCTCCAACATCGGAAAGATTGTCGGCGGAAAGATCAAATTCCAGGGCAAGGACATGGGAGAACTGTCCGACGAAGAACTGCGAGCTATCCGCGGCAACAAGATCGCGATGATCTACCAGGAGCCGATGGCCAGTCTTAACCCGGCGATGAAGGTCGGCCAGCAGCTGATGGAAGTGCCACTGATCCACGACAAGGTGTCGAAGGACGAAGCTTACAAACGCGCCTTGGAAATGGTGCGCGCGGTGAAGCTGCCGGATCCCGAGCGCATGATGCGTTCCTACCCGCACCAGCTTTCCGGCGGCCAGCAGCAGCGCATCGTCATTGCCATGGCGCTGCTGTCGAAGCCTGCGCTGCTTCTGCTCGACGAGCCGACGACAGCGCTCGACGTGACGGTTGAGGCCGGCATCGTCGACCTGGTCAAGGGGCTGGGCGAGAAGTTCGGCACCTCGATGATCTTCGTGTCGCACAATCTCGGCCTGATCCTGGAGACCTGCGACCGCATCACGGTGATGTATTCGGGCGAAGCGGTGGAGACGGGCAAGATCAAGGACGTCTTCGACCGGATGCGCCATCCCTACACGCAAGGCCTGTTCCGCTCGATCCCGCTGCCGGGCGCCGACAAGAATTCGCGGCCGCTGATATCCATCCCGGGGCAGTTGCCGCTACCGCACGAGCGGCCGAAGGGCTGCAATTTCGGCCCGCGCTGCCACCATTTCGTCGAGGGCGTCTGCAACGCCGCCGAAATTCCGATGATCGCGGTCGAAGGCCATGACGGGCATTTCTCGCGCTGTGTGCGCTTCAACGAGATCGACTGGGAGGCGCTGCCACCCGGCGCCAAGAAGGTTAACGAACGGGTGGTGCCCGGTGCGCCGGTGCTCCAGATCGAAGACCTCCGGAAGTACTACAAGGTCGGCGGCAGCGAAGTGTTCGGCTCGAGCGAGGGCCGTGTCGTCAAGGCCAATGAGACGATCTCGTTCATGGCGCGCGAATCCGAGACCGTCGCTATCGTCGGCGAATCCGGCTGCGGAAAATCGACCCTGGCCAAGGTGCTGCTCGGCCTCGAAACGGCAAGCTCCGGCCGCGTCAAGCTCGGCAACAAGGAGATCCAGTCGACCGGGATCGAGAAGCGCAGCGTCGACACGGTGTCATCGATCCAGATGGTGTTCCAAAATCCGTTCGACACGCTCAATCCCAGCCATTCGGTCGGTTCGCAGATCATCCGTACGCTGGAAAAGTTCAATGTCGGCGACACGGTGGCCGACCGCCGCAAGCGGATGCTGGAATTGCTCGACCTGGTGAAGCTGCCGAGGGCGTTCGAGTCGCGCAAGCCGCGCCAGCTTTCAGGCGGCCAGAAACAGCGCATCGGCGTTGCGCGTGCCTTTGCCGGCGACGCCAAGGTGGTGGTGGCCGACGAGCCGGTCTCGGCACTGGATGTGTCGGTCCAGGCCGCGGTGACCGAGCTCTTGATGGACATCCAGCGCAAGAACAAGACGACGATGCTGTTCATCAGCCACGATCTGTCCGTGGTGCGCTACATCGCCGACCGCGTCGTCGTCATGTATCTCGGCTATATCGTTGAGCAAGGCACGACCGACCAGATATTCGCGCCGCCCTATCACCCCTATACCGAGGCATTGCTGTCGGCGATCCCGATCGCCGACACAAGCGTGGTCAAGAAGCACATCGTGCTGGAGGGCGACATCCCTTCGGCGATGAACCCGCCGTCCGGCTGTCCGTTCCAGACGCGCTGCGGCTACAAGAAACTGGTGCCGGACAACCTTTGCGAAACCACGGTGCCGCCAGTCAAAAATCTCGGCGACGGCCATATGAGCCTGTGCTGGCTGTCCGACGACGTGCTGGCGAAAATGGAGCCGGTGATCAAATTCGACAAGGAGCACGCCGCAAATGAGGGCGTGCCGGATGATGCAAACCACGGTGTTGGCCCGGGCTTTGCCGGAGATCCGCCAAAGCGCCCGCATGGAAAGACTGGCAGCGTTGAAGCCGATGCCGAGGGTCAGGCAGTGGAGAATGCCGAAGCGGTCGCCAAAGCCCGCCGTCACGAGGTTCGCGACGAGGTTTCAGAGACCGGCACCTCAAGCTCTGCCGACAGCCAGGTGGCACCAATCATGCCGCCGACTGTCGGCGACGGCCGGCAGGCCGAGGACGCCACCCGCAAGCCGCGCAAACCCAAGGGCGGCTGAGAGCCGTTAATAGGCTAGGGCGCGCATTGCCGAAGCTGCGCGGCGTAGTCCTGCGCCATCTGTTCGGTGGCATGCGCATAGCGCTGCACGTCGGCGTCGCCGCGATTGCCGCGCTTATAGGCATTCCAGCCGAGATAGTAGGCGAGATACAGATTGTAGGTGTCGTTGCGGGCGACGCCGAGCGTGTCGGCGGTCTTGGAATGATACCAGCCCACAAAATCGACGGCATCGGCAAACCTGGTGCGGCGCGCCGCCCAGCTGCCGGTCTCGTTCTGGTATTGCGCCCAGGTGCCGTCGAGCGCCTGCGAGAAGCCGGTGGCGCTGGAGATATGTTTCCAGGGAATGAAGCCCAGCAGCTTGGTGCGCGGCGGCCTTGCGTTGCTCTTGAAGCCGGATTCCTTGCGCACCGTCGCCATCAGCACGGGAACCGGCACGCCGTATTTCTGCTCGGTGCGTTGTGCCGCCGCCTGCCAATTGTCGAACCAGCCGTCATTCTGGTCGAAAACGGCGCAGACATCGTTGATATGGTTCGGTGGCGTCGCGCAGGCCGAAAGCGCCAGCGGCGCGGCAATCGCTACAATTTTACTAAAACTCGACCTACGCATTGCAAGAGCATTAGGCCGAAAACATAAAAGGAATCTTGCTGCGTTCCTTAACGGCTCATCGGCCGCTTTGCCTGACGCGGAACAAGTATAAACATTCCGACGTTTGTTGTCGCTTTTTGCCGACCTGAAATTCCCGCAATGGCGCCTTGGCTAAAATCACGCCCGCAGGTGGCGGATTCTTGACAGCTCGATTCTCGTGCCGGCGCTTTGATGCGCCGCATGAGCGAACCAAGACGCAAGCGCGGCGCCGAGCGAACCAGCAACAGGGGACCGACCGCCATCCCGCAACTGCCGTTGCGCCGCGTCACCAATCCCTATCCGCCAATGGCGATGCTCTCGGCCGACCAGATCGAGGCGATCCACCAGGCGTCGATGCATATCTTGGAGAATTTCGGCATCGAGGTGATGAGCCCGCGGGCGCTGTCGCTGTTCGAGAAGGCCGGGGCCAAGGTCGATCATGCAACGATGAACGTCCGCATCGATCGCGGCATGATCGAGGAAGCGCTGAAGACGACGCAGTCCAGCTATACGCTGACGCCGCGCAATCCCGCCCATGCCGTCCACCTCGGCGGCAATACCATCAACTTCACGCTCGTCGCCGGGCCGCCGAATGTGCACGACATGGAGCGCGGCCGCCGTGCCGGCAATTTGCGCGATTATTCCGATCTCGTCCGGCTGGCGCAGCATTTCAACTGCATCCACATGCTAGGTAACCAGGTCTGCGCGCCGGTAGAATTGCCGGCGAATTCCCGTCATCTCGACACCTATTTCGCCAATCTGACACTGACCGACAAAAGCTTTCACGTCTCGGCCATCGGCCGCGGCCGGGCGCTCGACGGCATCGAAATGATGGCAATCGCGCGCGGACTGACGCTTGACGAGATGCGCCACGATCCCGGCGTCACCACGATCATTTCGGTCAATTCGCCGCGCCGCTTCGACGAGATGATGGCCGAGGGGCTGATGACGATGGCCGAATTCGGCCAGTCGGTGGCGGTAACGCCATTCACGCTGATGGGGGCGATGAGCCCGGTGACGCTTGCCGGCGCGCTCGCCCAGCAGAATGCCGAGGCGCTGTTCGGCGTGGTGCTGACGCAGCTCGTCCGCCCCGGCGCGCCGGTGATGTATGGCGCCTTCACCTCCAATGTCGATATGAAATCGGGAGCGCCGGCGTTCGGCACGCCTGAAAACACCAAGGCGAATATCGCGTCCGGACAGTTGGCGCGGCGTTACAACCTGCCTTATCGCACAACGCCGGGCTCGGCTTCCAATGCCGCCGACGCGCAAGGCGCCTATGAGACGCTGATGGCGCTGTGGGGCGCGGTGCTCGGCCATGGCAACCTGGTCTACCATGCCGCCGGCTGGCAAGAGGGCGGACTGACAGCGTCGTTCGAAAAGTTCATCATCGACGTCGAGATGATCCAGCACATGATGGAGTTTTTGCGCCCGATCGAGGTCAACGAGGCCGAGCTTGCTGTCGAGGCTCTGGGTGCGGTTCCGACCGGCGGCCACTTCTTCGGCGAGCCGCACACTCTGGAGCGCTACGCCACAGCCTTCTACCAGCCGATGCTGTCCAACTGGCAAAATTTCGAGGCCTGGCAGGAGGCTGGCGGGCTCGATGCCACGGCGCGGGCGACGAGGCTTTGGAAGAAGGCGCTGGAGGACTATGTCGAGCCGGTGATGGAAGTCTCCAGGCGCGAGGCGCTTGAGACGTACGTGGCCAAGCGCAAGGAAGCGATCGGGCAAAGCGAGCCGTGATGATCGAAGGCTCGCGCTCGTGGGGCTCCTCCCCGAATTCATCGTTCCCATCCAACTCGTTGACGTCAGAGAGAATCCCATGAAATCGCATGCAAAGGTCGTGGTTATCGGTGGTGGCGTCGTCGGGTGCTCCGTGCTGTTCCATCTGGCCCGTCACGGCTGGACCGACATCGTGCTCCTGGAGCGCAATGAATTGACCTCCGGCTCGACCTGGCACGCCGCCGGCGGCATGCACACCATCAATGGCGATCCCAATGTCGCCAAGCTGCAGAAATACACAATCTCGCTCTACAAGGAGATCGAGGAACTGTCCGGCCAGGCGACCGGCGTGCATCTGACTGGCGGCGTCTTGCTGGCGGCGACCGAGGCGCGCCTCGACTGGCTGCGCGGCGTCGTCGCCAAGGGCCGCTATCTCGGCATCGACCTCGAAGAAATATCGCCTGAAGAGGCGGCCGAGCTGATGCCGTTGCTCGACCCCAAGCAGTTCGTCGGCGCCGTTCGCAACAAGGAGGACGGTCATCTCGATCCCTCCGGCGTCACCCACGCCTACGCCAAGGCCGCGAGGAAGCTTGGTGCCGAGGTCGAGCGCTTCACCAAGGTCGAGGACATCGTGCGGCGCGCCGACGGGTTGTGGCGTGTCATCACCAACAAGGGTGAGGTGGTGGCCGAGCATGTCGTCAACGCCGGCGGCCTGTGGGCGCGCGAGGTCGGCCGCATGGTCGGGCTGGAGCTGCCGGTGCTGGCGATGGAGCACATGTACCTGATCACCGAGGACATGCCGGAAGTCGCCGCCTGGAACCAGAAGACCGGCACGGAGATCATCCATGCGGTCGATTTCGATGGCGAGCTGTATCTGCGCCAAGAGCGCGGCGGCATGCTGATGGGCACTTATGAAAAGGCCAACAAGCCTTGGTCCGAGTTCCAAACGCCATGGAATTTCGGCCACGAGCTGCTCGAACCCGACATCGACCGGATCGCGCCGTCGCTGGAGGTCGGCTTCCGGCATTTCCCGGCCTTCCAGAACACCGGCATCAAGCAGATCATCAACGGGCCCTTCACCTTCGCACCGGACGGCAATCCGCTGGTCGGGCCGGTGCGCGGCCTGCCGGGGTTCTGGGTGGCCTGTGGTGTCATGGCCGGGTTCTCGCAGGGCGGCGGCGTCGGGCTGGCGCTGTCGAACTGGATGATCGAAGGCGATCCCGGCGCCGATATCTGGGCGATGGATGTGTCGCGCTACGGTGACTGGGCGACGATGGCCTACACCAATGCCAAGGTGCGCGAAAACTATTCGCGGCGGTTTTCGATCCGCTTCCCGAACGAGGAACTACCGGCCGGCCGGCCGCTCAAGACGACACCGGTTTACGACCTGTTGTCGGCCAAAGGGGCGCAATGGGGGGTCGCCTATGGGCTGGAAGTGCCGCTGTGGTACGCGCCCGAAGGCGTCAAGGACGAATTCTCCTGGCGGCGCTCGAGCGATTTTGAGCATGTGGCGAAAGAAGTGGAGACGGTTCGGCAGGGCGTTGGTCTCTCGGAAATCTCGTCATTCGCCAAATACAGAGTGACAGGCAAGGGCGCTGCAGCCTGGCTCGACCGCCTGCTTGCCTGCAAGTTGCCAAGGCCCGGCCGCATGACGCTGGCGCCGATGCTGAAGGAAGACGGCAGGCTGATTGGCGATTTCACGCTGGCCAATCTCGGCAGTCCAAATTCGGAAAGTGACGATTGGTTCCTGGCCGGCTCCGGCGTCGCCGAGCAGTACCATATGCGCTGGTTCGAGGCGCATCTGCCGCAGGACGGCTCGGTCAGTATCGAAGCGTCGGGAGCAAAACTCACCGGCCTGTCGATCGCTGGCCTCAAGGCGCGCGCCGTGTTGGCAAAAGTTACGCGGGCGGACATATCGAATGCCGCGTTTCCGTTCATGGCCATCAGCAAGATGGATATCGGCATGGCGCCATGCCTGGTCGGGCGCGTCAGCTACACCGGCGATCTCGGCTACGAAATCTGGGTCGCGCCGGAATATCAGCGCGCCGCCTATCAGGCGCTGATGGCCGCGGGGGAGGAATTCGGCATCGGCCTGTTCGGCTCGCGCGCGCTCAACGCATTGCGGCTTGAGAAGAATTACGGCTCATGGGCGCGCGAATACCGTCCGATCTATGGGCCGCTGGAAGCCGGGCTCGACCGCTTCGTCGCCTACGGCAAGCAAGCCGATTTCATCGGCAAGCAGGCGGCGTTGGCCGAGCGCAAGCAAGGCGGCAGACTGCGGCTGCGGGCCTTTGTCGTCGATACTGTCGATGCCGACGTCATCGGCGACGAGCCAATCTGGTATGGCGGTGCCGTGCGCGGTTGGGTCACGTCGGGCGGCTACGCGCATCATTCGAAAAAGTCCGTCGCCATCGGCTATGTGCCGAAAGAGATTGCCGACGAAGCCGACGGCTTCGAGATTGAGCTTCTGGGCAAACGCCACGCCGCGCGCATGCAGCCGATCCCGCTGTTCGACGCGAATTTCGAGCGGATGCGTGGGTGACGTTTCAGGCACCGCGGCGGTTGTCCAGCGCCAGGGCGCCGGCGCCGGCGAACACCAGATAGAGGAAGATGAAGCAGAACGAGATCGCCGCATCGCCGCCATTGTTGACCGGGAAGAAACCCTGCGGCATGTGCGCCATGAAATAGGCGATCGCCATTTCGCCGCAGAGAAGGAACGCCCGGCCTGGTCAAAAGCCCCAATGCCAGCAGGATGCCACCGGCGAATTCAAGTAGGGCAGCGGTCAGCGTCAGCCCGGTCAGAGCGCCCGCGTGATCGCCGACGGGGAAATTGAACAGTTTCTGGGTGCCGTGCTCAATGAACTGCAGCGCCGTCATGATGCGCAAGGCGGCAAGGGCGAACGGTTGATATCCGGCGAGGCCTTCGAAAAGCTTCATCTACGACTCCATTTTCACCTATCCCGGCCATAGGTCATCGCCAAAGGCCGGACCATTCACATAGTCCGGCCTGCATTCAACTGTCGGTGAGTGAGTCGTGAGGCGTGCTGCAGCCTTGGGGCCGCACGATGGCGGCCCCGCGATCAGCGCGGCCGTTAATGCCCGGGCGCTGTCAGAGCAAAGTGCGCGCCTTGCGGGTCTGTGCACTGTACGATCCAGCTGCCGCCGGGGACCTCCATCGGACCCATCAGGATCTTGCCGCCATTGTCGGTGACGCGCTTGGCTGCCGCGTCGATGCCGGGCACGTTGAAATAGAACTGCCAGACCGGCGCCGGGATCTGCTCGGGCTTGTTCATCATGCCGCCAACGGGCTCGCCGCCGAAAGCGAAAAGCTGATAGACGCCCATCGGACCCATATCCATGGCGTCGCCCTTCTCCCAGCCGAACTGGCTGGAATAGAAATCGAACGCCGCCTTCCAGTCTGACGTGTAGAGCTCATGCCAGCCGATGTTGCCGGGGGTCGCCAACTGTAGCGGCGGCTGGTCGGGGCCGCTGGGCTGCAGGAAGTTGAACATCGCGCCTTGCGGGTCTGCAACGACGGCGAAGCGGCCGACGCCAGGAATGTCGTCGGGCTCGCGGTGAACCGCGCCACCAGCCTTCTTGAGGGAGGCCGTTGCGGCATCGACATCCCTGGTGAGGATATAACCGACCCAGGCCGGCGGCATGCCCATCTTGCGCGCGTCATCGGGCAGCGTCATCAACCCGCCGACGCCGCGCTCGCCGACATTCATGACGATATAGCGCGGCATGCCCTGGGCCCCTTCGAAAGGCTGCCCCCTCCAGCCCACCACTGAGGTGTAAAACGCCTCGGCGGCGTCGAGATCGGTGGTCATCAACTCGTACCAGAAGAAGGGCATGGGGGACTGTGGCATTGTCGTGCTCCTTGCGGTTTGTACATCGATCATGCGCGATCCATTCTAGGACGATCTTCACGACGAAAATCCGACAGCCAACCAAAAAAGATGACAAATTGGAAATGTTACCGGGTTGCGCGCCCTGCGGTTTTCGACTTTGCTCGCAGTCAACGAGGGGTTGTTGATCCATGCGCCGGATGTCGCTCACTTCCCTGACCAGAGCGGACCATCACCAGTCTAAGGGCTATCCCGCTGCCCGGAATGGTTGTGGAAGGCGTGGTGCGAAGCGAGGGGTCAGATCCAAGCAGCTATGGCTTCACGAGCAATCACCTCTATCGTGCATTCGAGACTGAGCAATAGAAAATGCGAACAGTCGTCTGTCGGCCCGGGTATTGATCGCAACCAGTGCGAGTTCTCGACTCGGAGGAGGGGCCATCTGTAGGAGGCTTGCCCGCCAGAGCCAATCAACGGGATTGAGCTGCTAGCGCTGACATGGGTCACTCCCAACATGTCGTCATGAGCCGAAAGTGCTAGCACTCCGTGGAAGTTGATCTTCAGGGTTCGTTCGGATGCCCCGATGAAGAAGTCGCCTTCGACGGCCAATTCAAAGTAGTTGTCGGATTTCAGACGCCACACCTGACAGGCAGCCAGCGGTAATTCTTCCACAGGCTCCCACCGCTGAACCGCCTCCTGAACAATGTCCATCACCTTCTCCAATGTTTGAAAATCGCGCACGATGCTCAAGCGCCTACCGCCCCGTAAGCGCTTTCGAACAGCTTGTCGCCACTGGTAGCCAATTCTGGGCGCCGCATCCATTGAGGCGCAACGGACGGCGCTCAAAAACATGAGTGCATTTATCATATTTTTATCGAGAGGTTTCAGCGGCTTGCGCCGAAAATTGACCAATTGATAAAAAAATAAAACGTGCTAGCCTTCTCCAAAACAAGAACATGGGGAACTGACGATGCCAGAAGGCCAGTTCAAGCAAGGCATTGCCGGCGGGCGGCTCTCGCCGGACCAATATGCCGACAATTTCGCCGACCTGCACCCGCCGCTCGATCATCACGAGGCGCTGGTCGAGTCCGACCGCTGCTATTTCTGCTATGATGCGCCGTGCATGAATGCATGCCCGACCTCGATCGACATCCCGCTGTTCATTCGCCAGATTTCGACGGGCAATCCCATCGGCTCAGCCAAGACTATTTTTGACCAGAACATTTTGGGCGGCATGTGCGCCCGCGTCTGCCCGACCGAGACGCTATGCGAAGAAGTCTGCGTGCGGGAGGTGGCCGAAGGCAAGCCGGTGCAGATTGGTCGCCTTCAGCGCTACGCCACCGATGTCGCCATGGCCGAAAACAAGCAGTTCTACAACCGCTCCGAACCGACCGGCAAGACGGTCGCCGTGGTCGGCGCCGGACCGGCCGGGCTTGCGGCCGCGCATCGGCTTGCCCGCCACGGCCACGACGTGACCATCCTGGAAGCCCGCCCGAAGCCCGGCGGGCTCAATGAGTACGGTATCGCCGCCTATAAGAGCGTCGACAATTTTGCCCAGGCCGAAGTCGACTATGTCACGTCGATCGGCGGCATCGACATCCAGAACGGCAAGGCGCTCGGCCGTGATTACCAGCTGTCGGACCTGACCAGGAATTACGATGCGGTGTTCCTCGGCATGGGGCTTGCCGGCGTCAATGCCTTGCGAGCGGATGGCGAGGAGGCGCAAGGCGTCACCAATGCCGTCGAGTTCATTGCCGAGCTTCGTCAGGCCAGTGATCTGGCCAGCCTGCCGGTCGGCCGGCGTGTTGTCGTTATCGGCGGCGGCATGACGGCGATCGACGCGGCGGTGCAGTCGAAGCTGCTCGGAGCCGAAGAGGTGACGATCTGCTATCGGCGCGGCCCGGAGCACATGAATGCCTCCGAATTCGAGCAGGATCTGGCTGCCGCCAACGGCGTCATCATCCGGCACTGGTTGCAGCCGAAGCGGGTCATTGCCGATGCCGGCAAGGTGTCGGCGATCGAGCTCGAATACACCGCGATGGACGGCGACAGGCTCGTCGGCACCGGCGAGCGGCTGACGCTCGTCTCCGATCAGGTGTTCAAGGCGATCGGCCAGAGCTTTGTCCCGGCTGCGCTCAACGGCAGCGGTGCGGAGGTCGCGCTGGAAGCCGGCCGCATCAAGGTCGATGCGGAAGGGCGCACCTCGCTGGCCAATGTCTGGGCTGGCGGCGACTGCATTTTCGGCGGCGACGACCTGACAGTCTCGGCCGTCGCACAAGGCCGCGACGCGGCGGAAAGCATTCATCGGGCACTGACCTCGAACGGGAGGGCATGAGCATGGCAGACATCCGCAACAATTTCGTCGGCATCAAATCGCCGAACCCGTTCTGGCTAGCCTCGGCGCCGCCGACCGACAAGGCCTATAACGTCATCCGCGCATTCAAGGCTGGCTGGGGCGGCGTTGTCTGGAAGACGCTCGGCGAAGAAGGGCCGCCGGTGGTCAACGTCAACGGTCCGCGCTACGGCGCGATCTGGGGCGCCGACCGTCGTCTGCTCGGCCTCAACAACATCGAGCTGATCACCGACCGCGACCTGCAGGTCAATCTGCGCGAGATCAAGCAGGTCAAGATGGACTGGCCCGACCGGGCGATCGTCGTCTCGCTGATGGTGCCTTGCGAGGAGCATGCCTGGAAGGCGATCCTGCCGGTAGTCGAGGAGACCGGCGCCGACGGCATCGAACTCAATTTCGGCTGCCCGCATGGCATGTCGGAACGCGGCATGGGTGCGGCGGTCGGCCAGGTGCCGGAATACATCGAAATGGTGGTGCGCTGGTGCAAGGCCAACACCCGCATGCCTGTCATCACCAAGCTGACGCCCAACATCACCGACATACGCAAGCCGGCACGAGCGGCCCTTGCCGGCGGCACCGACGCGGTGTCGCTGATCAACACCATCAATTCGATCACCGGCGTCAATCTCGACAATTTCGCACCTGAGCCGACGATTGACGGCAAAGGTTCGCATGGCGGCTATTGCGGCCCGGCGGTGAAGCCGATCGCCATGAACATGGTGGCCGAGATCGCGCGCGACCCGGAAACGAAGGGCCTGCCGATCTCCGGTATCGGCGGCATCACCACCTGGCGCGACGCCGCCGAGTTCATGGCGCTTGGCGCCGGCAATGTGCAGGTGTGCACGGCGGCGATGACCTATGGCTTCAAGATCGTGCAGGAGATGATCGCCGGCCTGGAAAACTGGATGGACGAGAAGGGCCATGCCTCGCTCGACGACATCCTTGGCCGCGCCACTCCCAACGTCACCGACTGGCAGTATCTCAACCTCAACTACATCGCAAAGGCGCATATCGACCAGGAGGCCTGCATCAAATGCGGCCGCTGCCACATCGCCTGCGAGGACACCTCGCACCAGGCCATCACCAGCATGGTCGACGGCGTCAGGCATTTCGAGGTGATCGAGGCCGAATGCGTCGGCTGCAATCTCTGCGTCAATGTCTGCCCGGTCGAGAACTGCATCACCATGGAGCCACTGGCGGTTGGCGCGATCGATGAGCGCACTGGTAGGCCAGTGTCGCCGATCTATGCCAACTGGACGACGCATCCCAACAATCCGATGGCCAAGGTGGCGGCGGAATAGCATTTCGAAAAAAGCGGCGTCCATGGGCGCCGCTTTTTGACTTTCCTATTGCGGATAAAAGATATCCAAGATAATCTATATCCATGAACAGGAGAGCGCAATGAAGCTGGGCGAAGGCGTCGAAGCAGCCATCCACTGCGCCGCGATGCTCGCCGGCGTTGATGGCGCCGCGACCTTGCCAGGTGCTGCCATGGCCGAAGCGTTCGGGCTGTCGCCGAGCTATCTGCTTAAGCATCTCAACGCGCTGACTGCGTCCGGCATTCTGGAATCAGTGCCGGGGCCGTCCGGCGGCTACCGGCTGGCGCGGCCGGCGGAACGCATAACGCTGCTCGACATCGTGCTGGCCGTCGAGGGGCGTGAACCGGCGTTCCGCTGCGCCGAAATCCGCCAGCGCGGCCCAGCGAAGCTCGATGCCTCGGTCTATGTCAAACCCTGCGGCATCAACGTAGCCATGCTGAAGGCCGAGCGCGCCTATCGCGCCGCGCTCGCCGACGCCTGGCTGTCCGACATCGTTGCAGAATACACGGCCGATGCCGATCCCCGTTCGGTCGCCGCGAACTGCGCCTTCGTCGAGCGCCATCGGCGGCCGCAGAAATCAAGTTCAACCAAGCAAGCATGAAAGGCTACAGACGATGAAACAGAGGCTGCAATTTTTCGGCGCGGCGCCGGAGATCATGAAGGCGGTGTCAGCGCTCAACAAGGCAGTCGACGAATGCGGGCTCGAAAAAAGCCTGTTGCATCTGATCAAGCTCAGGGCGTCGCAGATCAACGGCTGCTCGTATTGCGTCGAGATGCATAGCCGCGAAGCGCGCCGCGACGGCGAAAGCGAGCAGCGGCTCTATCTCGTCTCCGCCTGGAAGGAATCGCCGCTGTTTTCAGAGCGCGAACGCGCGGCCTTGGCCTGGACCGACGCGCTGACCAGGATTGCCGACAACGGTGTGTCGGACGAACTCTATGCAAGGACGCTCGAGTATTTCTCGGAAGAGGAGCTGGTCAAGCTCTCGGTTGCGCTCGGCATGATCAACACCTGGAACCGGCTTTGCGTTCCGTTCCATGCAATCCATCCGATGCCAGCGGTCATGGCCGCTTGAGGACCAGGCGCACGGCCTTGGGCCGCGCGCCTCTTTTCCAAGGACCGACAGCATGTTTTCAAACTTTGATAGTGAGATTCTATTCGCCGCCCGCCTGCTGCTTGGCGGCGCCTTTGTCTTTGCCGGCCTGCGCAACATCCAGAATGCGGCGTTGGTGAGCCAATTGATGACGACGCGCGGCGTGCCGCAGGCGCGGCCGGTGCTGTGGCTGGGGATCGTCCTGCAGATCATCGCCGGAGCGTTGGTGATCGCGGGCATCTGGACCGCTGCGGCGGCGGCATGCCTGATCCTGTTCCTGGTTTTTGCTACGCCGATGTTCCATAATTTCTGGGATCATCAGGGGCCCGAGCGCGCGTCCCGCATCAACGGCTTTGTCGGCAACGTCGCGCTGACCGGAGGATTTCTGGCGCTGATCGCGCAGTCGCTTTGACAACGACTGATGCCTCTTGGAGGCAGCCGCTCACGCCGCATACCGCAAGCCGCCATCACAGGTCAGGACCTGGCCGGTGACGAAGCTGTTCGAAACCAGGAACGCAATTGCCTCGGCGACGTCCTCGGCGCGGCCGATGCGGCCGACCGGCGTCTTGCCGGCATACTCGGCAAACACCGCATGGCGCTGTTCATCGGGCAGGAAATCCCACCACGGCGTGTCGATGACGCCCGGCGCACGACATTAACGCGTAGCGGCTTCAGCTCCATTGCCAGGATCGGCACCACGGTCAGCAGCATGCCGTTGACGGCGGCGATGCCGGCGATACCCGGCGCCGACAATTGCGCCGACACCGCCGAGATGAAAGTCACCGAGCCGCTCTTGTTCAGGGTCGGCAAGGCGGCCTGCAGGCAGGAGAGCTGTGGCCGGACCTTCTCGTCGACGCCACCGCCGATGTCGGTCAGGTCAAGCGTTTCGAACGGACCGAGCCCCTTGCCGCCGCTGGCGGCCAGCACCAGGTGATCGAAAGGCCCGAGTTCGCTGAAGAACCGGCGAACCTCGTCCGGCTTCGCGGCGTCGAATGCAGCTTTTTCGACCGCGCCGCCAAGGCTTTGCCATGCATTGTCGAGCCTTTCCCGGTTGCGCCCGGTGATCGTCACCTTCATGCCCGGGCCAAGCAGCTTTTTCGCGGTGGCGAGGCCGATGCCGGAGGAGCCGCCGACGATCACGGCGTGCTGCGTTTTCTCGGTCATGAATTTTCTTTCTTCGATGTTGCGGAAGCGGGTGCGAGCGCGACAAGGCCGAGACTCAATTCACGCAACTGCTGCCTCGCCTTCGCGTCATAGGCTTGTGCATCGGCACGGGATTCCCTTTGGCCGTCGAAATAGAGGCCGCTTCGCCCTTCGAGTGCCGGCGATGTGGCGAGGTTGATGATGGCTTCGGCGCCGGTTTCGACCGAGCTCCACGGCGTGATGCCCGCCTGCCGCACCATCGTGGTGTTCATGTAGCTTGCCGGATGCAGGCTGTTGACGGTCACATTGGTGCCGTGCAGCTGCTCCGCCAGGTCGATGGTGAACATGATCTGCCCCAGCTTGCTCTGGCAGTAGGCACGGACGCCGTCATAGGAGCGGGTCAGCATGACGTCGTCGAAGTCGATCGCCTGCTGGCCGGCCGAGGCGACGTTGACGATGCGCGACGGCGCGCTGGACTTGAGCAGCGGCAGCAGCTCCGTGGTGAGCAGGAAGCCGGCGAGATAATTGACGGCAAAGCGCAACTCGTAGCCGTCGGCGCTAACCTGTCGTTTGGAGTTGGGGCCGGCTGTGCCGACGCCGGCATTGTTGATAAGGATATCGAGCCGCTTGGTCCTTGCGCGCACCGCCTCGGCGAGGCGGCGGACTTCCGCCAGGGAGGAGAGGTCGGCGACCAGCAGCTCGGCCTTGCCGCCGGCGGCTTCGATTTCGGCCACGGTCGCCTTGCCCCTAGTCGCGTCGCGGCCATGCACCAGGATACGGGCACCGCCGGCGCCGAGCCTTTGCGCGACGACGCGGCCGACGCCGTCGGTCGATCCTGTGATGAGGATTGTCCTATCTTTCAGTTCCATGTTCAGAGCCTCCATCTCATCGCTCTGAACGGAAAGATGGGGCACCGGCCACTTGCCAAACAGTTCAAACTTTATCCTGGTATCGATACTGCTATAATAGCACCGATGGATTCACCGACACACTCCGCCGAAGACAGCCGCCGCCGCGAGCTTGGCGTCTTTCTGCGCTCGCGGCGCGAAAGGCTGACGCCTTCGGCCACCGGCATTTCGACCGGCCTGCGCCGGCGCACGCCCGGGCTGCGGCGCGAGGAGGTGGCGATGATCGCCGGCGTCGGCACGACCTGGTACACCTGGCTGGAGCAAGGGCGCGACGTGCGGCCGTCCGTCGAGGTGCTGACGGCGCTCAGTCAGGCGCTGCGCCTGGACACGGCCGAGCAACGGCATCTGTTCATTCTTGCCGGCCGCCCGCAGCCGGAGCGTCGCGTCGACGCGCCGGAAAAAGTCGATGGCCCGTTGCTGCACATGCTGCAGAGCCTGGTCCTCCAGCCGGCCTATGTCCTTGGGCGGCGTTGGGACGTGCTGGCCTGGAATTCTGCCGCGGCAGCCGTGTTCGGCGACTATGGCCTGCTGGAGGGCGATGCCCGCAACATCGTCCATATGGTTTTCACCAGCCCGCAGCATCGGCGCCTGCTCGTCGACTGGGAGGAACTGGCGCGTGCCGTGCTGGCGTCATTCCGGGCGGAAAGCGCCAGATATGTCGGCGACCCGGATTTCGAGCGGCTGATCGCGCTGATGACGCGCTCGAGCCCGGAGTTTCGCGCATGGTGGCCGCTGCGCGATGTGGCTCGCAACCTATCGGGTGTAAAGCATGTCAGGCATCCGACGGCAGGCGCCATGGCGTTCGAGCATATGAGCCTTTCGATCGACGACGGCTCGGACATGAAGCTGATCGTCTACACGCCGCTCGCCGAGCAGAACTCGATCGCCAAGCTGCAGAAGCTGCTCGATGCGCTGCCGGCCGAGCGGCGCAGCGCGTGAGCCCAGCTTCGTCATCCTGGGGTCTGCGCTGCGTCGCTCCGCTCCTTGCTGCGCCCCAGGATGACGAAGCAATGGGGGAGGTTTGCGACAGCCGAGCTGCCTCAGCCCTTCGGCTTCAGCCCGTCGATGAACAGCTGCTCGAGAAACCTTGCGGCATCCTCGAAACGGCCGTCGCCGCCGCGATCGGGGCCGAGCACGGCGCGGACCTGCACGTCGAAATCGGCATAATGCTGCGTCGTCGCCCAGATCGAGAAGATCAGGTGCCAGGGGTCGGTGCGGGCAATCTTGCCGGCGCGCATCCAGCCCTTGATGACATTGGCCTTCTCGTCGACCAGCGTCTTCAACTCGCCTTCCAGCATCGGCATGATGCGCGGCGCGCCCTGCAGGATCTCGTTGGCGAACAGCCGGCTCTCGCGCGGGAAATCGCGTGCCATTTCGAGCTTGCGCCTGATATAGCTGCGCAGTTCGGTCAAGGGGTCGCCGATATCGTCGAGTTCGCGCAGCGGCGCCAGCCAGGTGTCGAGAAGCCGCTGCATCAGCGTCTTGTGGATGTCCTCCTTGCGGCGGAAATAATAGAGCAGGTTCGGCTTCGACATGCCGGCGGCTTCAGCGATCTGGTCGATTGTCGAGCCGCGAAAACCGTTGGTCGAGAAGACTTCGAGCGCCGCCTCGAGGATGAGCTCGCGCTTTTCCACCTGGATGCGGGTGCGGCGAGGAGCAGAGCTTTCGACCGCATCCGTCACCTCGAAAAACCTTCGCTGCGAGGAGTGTCTGGACCAATTCTCTGGACCAGTTTTTCTCCGCCCTGTGGAGCGCACTTCGAAAGCCGCATTTCCGCTAGTAATCCCTTGACCGCTGATAAGGCGGTGCTAACGTTTGTCCAACCGGTCAAAAATTTGCGTAGCACGAAAACGTCGCGAAGACCAAGTTGGAAAGACCAGGCGTTAGCCGCACCGAAACAGGTTACAAGGGGAAGTCTCGGTCATGTCCAACCGGCTGAAAGTCACGCCGAACGATCTCAGTGCATTCTGGATGCCGTTCACGGCAAACCGGCAGTTCAAGCAGGCGCCGCGCATGATGGTGTCGGCCAAGGACATGCATTACACGACCAGCGACGGGCGCAAGGTTCTCGACGGCACCGCCGGCCTGTGGTGCGTCAATGCCGGCCACTGCCGCCCGAAGATCACCGAGGCGATCCAGAGCCAGGCGGCCGAGCTCGACTATGCGCCGGCGTTCCAGATGGGCCATCCGATCGTGTTCGAGCTGGCGAACCGGCTGGTCGACATCGCGCCGAAGGGCATGGACCATGTGTTCTTCACGAATTCCGGCTCGGAATCGGTCGAGACCGCGCTGAAGATGGCGATCGCCTATCACCGCGCCAAAGGCGAGGGCTCGCGCACCCGTCTGATCGGCCGCGAACGCGGCTATCACGGCGTCAATTTCGGCGGCATCTCCGTCGGCGGCATTGTCACCAACCGCAAGATGTTCGGCACGCTGCTCGGCGGCGTCGATCACATGCCCCACACGCATCTGCCGGAAAAGAACTCTTTCACCAAGGGCGTGCCGGAGCATGGCGCGGAACTGGCGAACGAGCTGGAGCGCATCGTCGCCTTGCACGACGCCTCGACCATCGCCGCCGTCATCGTCGAGCCGGTTGCCGGTTCCACCGGCGTCATCCTGCCGCCGAAGGGCTATTTGCAGAAGCTTCGCGAGATCTGCACCAAGCACGGCATCTTGCTGATCTTCGACGAAGTCATCACCGGTTTCGGCCGTCTCGGTACGCCGTTTGCCGCCGACTATTTCGGCGTCACGCCGGATATCATGACCACGGCGAAGGGCGTCTCCAACGGCGTCATCCCGATGGGCGCGGTGTTCGTGAAGAAGGAAATCCACGACGCCTTCATGACCGGCCCCGAGCACATGATCGAGTTCTTCCACGGCTACACCTATTCGGGCAATCCGATCGCCTGCGCGGCAGCGCTGGGCACGCTTGACACCTACAAGGAAGAAGGGCTGCTGACGCGCGGCGAGGAACTGGCGCCGTACTGGGAGGACGCGCTGCACTCGCTGAAGGGCGAGCCGAACGTCATCGATATCAGAAACATCGGCCTCATCGGCGCGATCGAGCTGGCGCCGATCGCCGGCCAGCCGACGAAGCGGGCCTTCTCGGCTTTTGTGAAGGCGTTCGAGCGCGGTGCATTGATCCGCACCACCGGCGACATCATCGCGCTGTCGCCGCCGCTGATCATCACCAAAGGCCAGATCAACGAATTGATCGACCACGTGCGCGAAGTGCTGAGGGCGGTGGATTGAACCAGGTGCAGCTTTCCCTCCCCCTCGAGGGGAGGGTGGCCGCGAAGCGGCCGGGTGGGGTCGGCGCGGCAGCGCGCCAGCCTGACCTTCGGCCGCATAGGTGCCTGTGATGCCCTGGACCCGCGTGAGCTTCGAAATGCGCCAAAAGGCGCGCGCGCTTCGAGTACATGCGACCAAAGGCGAATCGCTGCTTTGGTATGAACTGCGCGAATTGAAATCGGCTGCGATGAAATTCCGGCGCCAGTGTCCGATCGGGCCTTATATCGTCGACTTTGCCTGCCTTGCGGTAAAGCTGGTCGTTGAAGTCGATGGTGATCTGCACGAACAGGTGAAGGGCAAACGGCACGACGCCGTCCGTGATGCCTATCTGCGGTCGCTCGGGTTCGATATCTTTCGCGTCGAAGAGCCCAATGTCATAAACAGCGCTTGGCATGTCGGACAGGTGGTCAAGGAGAAGGTCGCGCGCATGTCAGCCGACCCCACCCGACCGCTTCGCGGCCACCCTCCCCTCGAGGGGGAGGGGGACGCTGGCGTGCCACAACCAATGAGGTTTTAGAATATGGCCGCCCCCGGCGAGAATCTGCGAATCAATTCAGACCGTTTGTGGGATTCGATAATGGAGATGGCGAAGATCGGCCCCGGCATTGCCGGCGGCAATAATCGCCAGACCGTGACTGACGAGGACGGCGAAGGGCGGCATCTGTTCAAGCGCTGGTGCGATGAGGCGGGGCTCGAAATGGGCGTCGACGAGATGGGTACGATGTTTGCCCGTCGCGAAGGCACCGATGCCAGCCTGCCGCCGGTCTATGTCGGCAGCCATCTCGACACCCAGCCGACCGGCGGCAAGTATGACGGCGTGCTCGGCGTGCTCGGCGGCCTGGAGGTCGTGCGCTCGCTCAACGATCTCGGCATCAAGACTAAGCACCCGATCGTCGTCACCAACTGGACCAACGAGGAAGGCGCCCGCTTTGCGCCGGCGATGATGGCGTCCGGGGTGTTCGCCGGCGTGCTCGATCAGGCCGACGTCTATTCGCATGTCGACAAGGACGGCAAGAAATTCGGCGAGGAGCTCGAACGGATCGGCTGGAAGGGCACCGAGAAAGTCGGCGAGCGCAAGATCCACGCCTTCTTCGAATTGCATATCGAGCAGGGCCCGATCCTCGAGGACGAGGGCATCGACATTGGTGTCGTCACCCATGGCCAGGGACTGAAATGGCTGCAGGTGACGTTGACCGGCAAGGAGGCGCATACCGGCTCGACGCCGATGCCGAAGCGGCGCAATGCCGGGCTCGGCATGGCGCGGGTGATCGAATTGGTGCACGAGATCGCCATGGACTATCAACCCGACGCCGTCGGCGCGGTCGGCCATATGGAGGTCTATCCGAACTCGCGTAACATCATTGCCGGGCGCACCGTCTTCACCATCGACATCCGCTCGCCGGAAAAGGAGGTGCTGGACGCCATGGACGGCCGCATCCGCGAAGGCATCGACACGATCTGCGACGCGCTCGACATCAAATATCAAATCGAGCAGGTCGGCCATTTCGACCCGGTCACTTTCGACGCGGGCTGCGTCAAGGCTGTGCGGGATGCGGCGGAGCGCCTGGGATATACGCATCGCAACATCGTCTCCGGCGCCGGCCATGACGCCTGCTGGATCAACCGCGTCGCACCCACCGCAATGGTGATGTGCCCCTGCGTCGACGGTCTCAGCCACAACGAGGCCGAGGAAATCACCAAGGAATGGGCAGCGGCCGGCGCCGACGTGCTGTTCCATGCGGTCGTCGACACGGCGGTGATTGTCGAATGATGGGATAGCCTCGCAACGCCGCTCACAAGAAGCGCGAAGAGAATAAGGGAACAAGAAAATGTCCAAAGTCATCAAGAATGGCACCATCGTCACCGCCGACCGGACGTGGAAGGCCGATGTGCTGTTCAAGCACGGCAAGATCATCGGCATCAGCTCGGATTTGCATGGCGACCATGAGTTCGACGCCAGCGGCTGCTATGTGATGCCGGGCGGCATCGACCCGCATACCCATCTCGAAATGCCGTTCATGGGCACCTATTCGGCCGACGACTTTGAATCCGGTACCCGCGCGGCCCTTGCCGGCGGCACGACCATGGTCGTCGATTTCTGCCTGCCGGCGCCGCAGCAATCGCTGCTCGAGGCCCTGCAGATGTGGGACAACAAGACTTCGAAGGCGTCCTGCGACTATTCCTTCCACATGGCGATCAGCTGGTGGGGCAAGCAGGTGTTCGATGAGATGGCCACCGTCGTTGACAGGGGCATTACCTCGTTCAAGCATTTCATGGCCTACAAGGGCGCGCTGATGGTCGATGACGACGAGCTCTATTCGTCGTTCCAGCGCTGTGCCGATCTTGGCGCGCTGCCGCTGGTCCATGCCGAGAATGGCGACGTCGTGGCGGCGCTGTCGCAGAAGCTGCTGGCGGCGGGCAACAGCGGCCCGGAGGGACACGCCTATTCGCGCCCGCCTGAAGTCGAAGGCGAGGCGACCAACCGCGCCATCATGATCGCCGACATGGCCGGTGTGCCGCTCTATGTCGTGCATGTCTCCTGCGAGCAGGCGCACGAGGCCATCCGCCGGGCGCGGCAGAAAGGCATGCGGGTGTTCGGCGAGCCGCTGATCCAGCACCTGACGCTCGACGAGAGCGAATATTTCAACAAGGACTGGGACCATGCGGCGCGCCGTGTCATGAGCCCGCCCTTCCGCAACAAACTGCACCAGGATTCGCTGTGGGCCGGCCTGCAGGCCGGATCGCTGCAAGTGGTGGCGACCGACCATTGTGCCTTCACCACCAAACAAAAGCGCAACGGCGTCGGCGACTTCACCAAGATCCCGAACGGCACGGGCGGGCTCGAGGATCGTTTGCCGGTGCTGTGGACGACCGGCGTCAAGACCGGCCGGCTGACGATGAACGAGTTCGTCGCGGTGACCTCGACCAACATCGCCAAGATCCTCAACATGTACCCGAAGAAGGGCGCCATCGTCGAAGGCGCGGACGCCGACATCCTCGTATGGGACCCGAAGCGCAAGAAGAAGATCACGGCCAAGAAGCAGCAGTCGGTGATCGACTACAATGTCTTCGAAGGTTTTGAGGTAACCGGCCTGCCGCGCTTCGTCTTCTCGCGCGGCGAACTGTCGATCGAGGAAAACGAGGTCAAGGCGAAGCCCGGCCATGGCGAGTTCGTCGCTCGCGAGCCGAACGCGGCGGTCAACCGGGCGCTGTCGACGTGGAAGGAAATTTCCGCGCCGCGCAAGGTGGAACGGACGGGCATCCCGGCGACGGGCGTTTGAGCTTGGCGAGCCACGGAGCGATTATCTCAATGGCCGCGGTGATCCTTGCCGCCGGGCCGGCGGCGGCTGACGTCCTTGCCGGCTCCTTTGGCAATGAGGTCGGTTGCGCTGGTGTACGGCTCGGTTATCAGGACAGCGACGATTATGTCGTGCTGACCGCCGACGGCGTCGAAACCTATGGCAGCGGCTGCCAGTTCGCACAGCGACTGACGACGGCGCCTGGCACCCTGTTGTTGAGCTCCACCTGTTTCGCCGAGGGCGAGGAGGGCACGACCACGGATGTCGTCAAGGTCATCAACAGAGGAGGGGACGGTTTCTTCGTGACCATTCCCGGCCTTGAAGAGATAGGACCGCTGAAATCATGTTCGTGACGGTGCCGATGACGACCGCTGCCTCGATGCCGGCGTCAGGCGACCAACCCGTCCAGTTCCGGCAGCAGGACGACGCTTTCCTTTTCGTTGGGATCGGTGCGGGCAATGACCGCCGAGGCGGGGCCGTCGCTCAGATTGGCCGGCAGATGCGGCACGCCGGGGGGAATATAGAAAAGATCGCCGGCCTTGACCACGATATGCTGTTCGAGCCGGTCGCCATACCAGGTATGGACTTCGCCGGAGAGCACATAGATCGCGGTTTCATGGTTTTCGTGCATATGCGCCTTGGCGCGGGCACCCGGCGGCATGGTCAGCAGATGCATGCAGATGCCGGACGAGCCGACTGTTTCGGCGGCGATACCGGCGAAATAACTCAGGCCCTGCTTGCCTTCATAAGAGCTTTCAGGGCGGATAAGATGGCAAGTCGGTTTGGGCGACATCGGGGCAACTCCGGGCGTCTATCTGATGGGACAAGGGCGCGTAGAACTGGGGCGCATAGAACTGGGGCGAGTAAAACTGCGGCGAGTAGGACTGGGCGAGTGGAAAGCAACATCGGGGTAAAATCAATGGGATTCCGGCCGGCGCCGCAGTGGCCGGAAGCGACAGGCTACGGCCGATGACGGGAGTATCGCCAGCCGTTGTTTCGGCAAGCAAGCTTGGCCTGACCTTCCAGACCAATGATGGTCCGGTACAGGCGCTGTCGAATGTCGACCTGACGATCGGCAAGGGGGAATTCGTGTCCTTCATCGGGCCCTCCGGCTGCGGCAAGACGACCTTGCTGCGCGTCATCGCCGATCTGGAGAAGCCGACATCGGGAGCCATCTCCGTCAACGGCATGACGCCCGAGCAGGCGCGCCAGAGCCGCGCCTATGGCTATGTCTTCCAGGCGGCCGCACTTTATCCGTGGCGCACGATCGAGCGCAATGTGGCACTGCCGCTGGAGATCATGGGCCTGTCCAGGGCGGAGCAGGCGGCGCGCATCAAGCGAACCCTCGACCTTGTCAACCTCAGCGGCTTCGAGAAGAAATACCCCTGGCAGCTTTCGGGCGGCATGCAGCAGCGCGCCTCGATCGCGCGGGCGCTCGCCTTCGACGCCGACCTTTTGTTGATGGACGAGCCGTTCGGTGCGCTGGACGAGATCGTGCGCGACCACCTCAACGAACAGCTGCTGGAGCTTTGGGAGCGGACCAACAAGACCATCTGCTTCGTCACCCATTCGATCCCCGAGGCGGTCTATCTGTCGACGCGCATCGTCGTCATGTCGCCGCGTCCGGGCCGCGTCAGCGACGTCATAGAATCGACGCTGCCGAAAAAGCGGCCGCTCGATATCCGCGAGACGCCGGAGTTCCTGGCCATCGCGGCACGCGTGCGGGACGGGCTGAGGGCAGGGCACAGCTATGATGATTGAGCGGGATGAGCTCCCTCCTCTCCCCAGCGGGGCTAGCGGGGCCACCCATGCCTTCGTCATCCTAGGGCGGAGCAGCCGCGAAGCGGCCTGCGCAGACCCTAGGATCCATATGTGGACGGCGCCCTGCCTGCAACGGTTGTTTTGCGTCGTTTTCGATCGCTTGCGTCCATATGT
>NZ_JAMYLR010000021.1:0-92655 GCF_040318155.1 Mesorhizobium sp. M1307
CTGCCTTGCCAGCGCGCTCGACAAAAGGATGTAGTCGAGCTGGCAGAGATGCCGCTCTTCCGGTCCGCGTGTGTGGTAGAAAGTCCAGCGGTCCATTTCCGGCCGCCGCTCGACCGCGTTTTCACAAAAGCCGCCGGCAGTGAGCACATCGATGCAGGACCGGCTCTCGTCGATGACCTCGAAACGGTAGCCGTCGACGGCATCGCCGGTAATCTTCACGCGCTGCCGGTAGTCGTTCATATCGCCGCAGATTGCCCAGCGCTTGTCGGCGGCATGGTCCTTGCCGAAGCGCTCCTCGATGATCCGGCGCACTGCTTGAGCTTCGGCGATGCGCAGCGGCATGGTCGCCTCGCGGCCGTCGAGGCCGTTGCGGGGCGAGCCCATCGACTTGAAATGCACGAGATACAGCGTCAACGGCGCGCCAGCCACCGTCAGATCGATTTCCAGGCAGTCGCGCCGGAAGATGCGCTCATTGGCCTGATGCCCAAGCGCTGCCAATTCCGGCGTGTGCAGGCCGAATTGCTCGAACGTGACATAGGCGTAGCTGGTCATGCGCACGAATTCGATTGGCTGGCCCTGCGCGGTCTCGTTGCGCATCATCACGGCGACGTCGATGCCGCGCGAATCATTGCCGGCGGTGGTGTATTTCTGCCGGTAGCCTTGCCCCACCATCTTGAACAGATAGCCATATTCGAAGGCCCTCAGCGTCTCGATATTGTCGACCTCCTGCATGCAGATGATGTCGGCGCGGGTGGCCGCGATCGCCAGCGCCGTCAACTGCCGCGTGTCGTCGGACTGGGCGATGGCCCGCGCCTGCTCGAGCATCTTGTATTCGGCCTCGCTCTGGATGTCGAAAAGCGCCAGCGTGCGATCTTCGTTGAGCTGATTGCGGTATCCGGAATAATCAAACCTGTTCATCAGGTTTTCGACGTTGAAGGTGGCAAGGCGCAGCGACATGGCTTTGACCTTTGCCCGCAAGCGCGCCCGAAAACAAGGGCGCAGAAACCAGGCGGCTCTGATTGATCGCGCGCGCCCTATGGTTGACGGAACCTTTTTGTTCATCTTCCGTTCAGATGGAAAGTTCCATCAATAGGCCCTTCCCCGGGGTATTCTGGGCGTGGGGCCTGAATCTTCGGAGAGTGCGATGAAACCGCTCTTTTTATCTTCCGCCAGATCCGGGCTGATGGCCCTCGGTCTGATCGCCGGCCTCTCGGCCCCGTCGCTTGCCGGGCCGATGCCCAAACCTCTGCTGCCGGTGGCGGGCAATGCCGCCGACATCGTGCAAATTCGTGAAGATTGGGCCGGCGGCAACGACAGGCAGATATGGCGTTGGCGCAACCACGGCTTTCGGCAATGGCACGGCGGCGACGATTGGAGATGGCGGTCCCACAATTTCCGCGGCCGTCATTTTTCGAGACACTGGGACAATGGCGGCTGGGACGACAGCTGGCGCTGGCGCCACCATCGCCGCCATTACCGCGGCGGCTACTATGATGATGGTGCGGGTGCCGCGATTCTTGGCTTGGGCCTGGGGCTCGGCCTTGGCAGCCTGTACAACAGCTACAACTACTACGACGCGCCGCCACCGCGCCGCTATTATCGCGCAGGGCGGCTTTCCAGTGCACATGTCCAATGGTGTTACAATCGCTACCGGTCGTACCGCGCCTGGGACAACACCTTCCAGCCCTATTACGGGCCGCGCCAGCAATGCTACTCGCCCTATAGGTAAGCAGGCTGACAACAAGCATCATTCGGCGCCGTGCTTCGCGGCGCCTTTTTCTTCCAGCCAGGAACCGCGAACATCGCCCAGTCCCGACTGCTGATAACGCTATTTTTATCAGGCAGGTCTAATAATCCTCCCGATCAGAACGCCCGAGACGCGAAGATGGCTGGATTGCGTGCGATGGCCGAGGACGAACAGAGGGACAAACACCGGCAGCGCGTCTTGAAGGGCGCGACGATCCTGACCGGCGTGAGCAATTCCGAGGTCACATGCACGCTGCGCAACATGCACGCCGGCGGCGCCGAATTGAAGGTCTCGATCGACGCGCGCGTGCCCGATGAGTTCCTGCTCTATGTTCCGACCGACGGCATTGCCTACAAGGCCGTAGTCCGCTGGCGCCGCGAAGATCGTATCGGCGTGATGTTCACCGGTACCGAACCAAAGCCCAGTTGGCACTACGGCTGAGATCCCGGCGCTATCCGGGTGGCAGGACTCGCAGTGTCTGCTCGTCAAACAGCGGCTCATCCTGGCCGACGCGAACGAATAGAAGCTTTCGCAGTTCGGGTGATTGCACCTCGAAATACTGAATACCGTCCGGGGCTTCGCCCCATTCGCCGCAAGGCGGTACGCCGACCTCGTCAGGGTTGGCGACGGTCTTCAATTCCTCACGATAGGCGGCATTGGGACTGAAAACATACCGGAGGATGCGCGCGGGCGTCGCCCCTTCGGTGGAAGGCATGAGCACGCAACGTGTGCTGATGGCTTTCTCGGTCTTCTCCGTAAAAATGCGCTGCAACGCAGAATCGGCGGCCTCGCCAGGCAGCATATCGAAGACTTCGACGACAGGATCGGCCGGCCCGCCGTCGCTGTATTTGATGGCAAGAGCATTGTCGCCAAGCTCGAAATGAATCCGGCGAAAACCGAAATCGCAACGCTGCACCCAGGCAGCCAGCCCGACATCCCTGTCCGCCAGCCGTTCCCAAGCGCATTTGTCGACAGGCGGACGCGACGGCTTGCTTTGGTCGGCACGAGCGCCGGTTGCCATGGCAATAAGGACCGACAGGGCGAACATGCAGGTCGGCAGTCTCTTGCTATTCATCGCTACAACCCGTCAAACTAAAGGCGTCCCAGGCTGAACCGTCGGGATTGGCTTTGGCGAAATCGGGCCATTCGGTAAAAATCGCGCCGAAGTCAGGCAACAGCAACCCTGCCGGTGCCGGCGAGGCTTCACGGGAACTCAACTGCTCGGCACCGCCTGCATTGAACGCATAGACCTGCCCATCCCACACTCTGCACAGCCCGTTGCCGTCCTCGAGACCAGCCTCACGATCGTCGTCGGTGCAGGTGTGCCGGATCGTGCCCACAGGAAACGAGTACTTGCCATTGGTCCAGGTAATGTCCGACGGCAGACGAATGTCGGTGTTGGGAACGATCAACGAAAAGACCTCGGTCGTCAGCGCGGCCGGCTCGTTGTTGGTTGGCCGGAACTGTATCGTCGCTCCCGAACGCGGCTCGCGATAGGTCGCATGGCTGAGCGAACATTCTGTTGCGTTCGCTGCTTGCAACAGGCTCAGCATGCTCAGAAAAATAGCTGCTGCTTTGTGGATGATCATTTAAGTCCCTTGGAGCAGCATCATTGTGAAGTCTGAGCATCGATGCTTTAGCATGGCCCAAGGCCACGTCGAAAAGAAGAATCGATGATGCGAAATCTCTTGATGCTCATTTCGATCTTAACATTTTCGTGCGGCAGCGCCTTTGCCACGGAACCCTATGTGGGCACATGGTCCGGGGACAGATCGAACTGTACCGCCGTTGCGGATGTTCAACGCCAGACTGTCTACACATTGTACCGCGACGCGCTGTCGGTCCCTGCTCTCGGCTGCGAACACGCATCGTTTCTCAAGACGCCTACGGGCTGGGTGGCTCGGGCCAGCCAATGCTACGGATCCGACCCGTCGGCCGAAGAGCCGTTCTCCCGTGTCATCCATATTGTGGTCGACGGGGCGACGGTGAGATTGACATGGCCTGGCTTCGACAGCGGAGTTCTTGTCAGATGCTGAAGACAGGCGTCTTTTTCCGCTGGATATGCAGCCTAGGACAGCAGCTTCAGATGACGCCTACCAGCAGCGCGGCTCCACCGAGGAGGCCAACTGCGCAGACCCACAGGAGCCAAAGCCCGCTCACCCTGCATTCGAGAACCGCTGCAACCGGGTTGTCGGGATCGTAGTGGACCTCGACCTTGTCGCCCTGGAGGTAGCGCTGTGATTGACCGCTGACGAGGCTCGGCAGCGAAGCCGTCACGTTTGCGCCGAAAGCGATGCGATCGGCGGCGTAGCGCTGGCCGGCGACGCTATAGCTGTAGACGATGCGGGATTTGAAGACTGTTCGCCAGGGCCGATAGCCGCCTCCGGACCTGTCGCGGGTCTCGAATTTCTGCAGGCCTGAAGCATCGATGCGTCCTGCCGTGATCGGCCATTTGGCCGCCTGTTCCGCAAGTGACTTCTGGGCAAAGCCCATGCGCAAGACAAACAATCCCATGAAAAGCAGCAGGGCCGCGGCGCCGAGGTTCTGCGGCCTGGGCAAAAACGGCCGGATCGCTTCGAGGACGCCGCCGACGGAGAAGACCAATACAAGCGCGCCGACCACCAGCCCGGCCGAAAGCTGGACCATGAACTTGAAGGAGCCGTCGGGCATGGTGCGTTCGATCACGGCCTTGGCTGGATCGGCCGGATTGTAGAAGACGGTTACACCGGCCCCGTTTGGAAATTTCGCAAGGGTTTCCGCCACGGCAAAGTTTCCAAGGTTCTCCTGCACGCTGTAGTGCGAACTGCGAAATGTCTTGCCGTTCACTTTGTATTCGAAGGTGATTGCCGGGAAGTTGCGGATTTCGGTCGACCCTCTGCTGTCCGAACCGGATCCCGAACTGGTCACCTCGCGAGCCTCGACCCGCGACGAGATGATCTTTCCCGGCGTCGGAGACCAGCGGCTGACCGCCCTCACCTCCCACCACTTCAGCAAGGTGACGAGGGAGAGCATGCCGGCAACCGCGCAGGCAAACCCGACCAACAGAAATTTGAGTTCCAACTCTCACCCCCTTGGCACTTTTGTGCCATGCCCCGCACAGGCATATCACGGTGATGAGGATAGTGCGCCTGTCCAGAAGCCTGGAAACCACACAATCTTGATGCGAAAAGGCCGGCGGATCGCTCCGCCGGCCTTTCTTGATCGGCAATGAAATTGCGATCGGTTCTTGGCCTTGTCGACCAGCTTGTTCATGGAAATTCCCACGCGCCCGCAGCGCGAAGCCCGAGGACGGGTAACGAAACGAACGTGGATGTCCTTCAGTTCTTGGCCTTGTCAACCAGCTTGTTCTTCGAAATCCACGGCATCATCGCGCGCAGCTTGGCGCCGACTTCCTCGATCTGGTGGCTGTCGTTGTTGCGGCGGATGCCCTTGAAGCGCGACATGCCGGCGCGGTATTCCTGCATCCATTCCGAGGTGAACTTGCCGGTCTGGATATCCTTCAGCACGCGCTTCATCTCGGCCTTGGTCTCGGCGGTGATGATGCGCGGGCCCGAGACATATTCGCCCCATTCGGCGGTGTTCGAGATCGAGTAGTTCATGTTGGAAATGCCGCCTTCATAGATCAGGTCGACGATCAATTTGACCTCGTGCAGGCACTCGAAATAGGCCATTTCCGGCGCGTATCCGGCTTCCACCAGTGTCTCGAAGCCGGCGCGGATCAATTCGACCAGGCCGCCGCACAGCACCACCTGCTCGCCGAACAGGTCGGTCTCGCACTCCTCGCGGAAATTGGTCTCGATAATGCCCGAGCGGCCGCCGCCAACGCCGCAGGCGTAGGAGAGCGCCAGGTCGAGCGCATTGCCCGAAGCGTCCTGGTTGACCGCGACTAGGCACGGCACGCCACCGCCCTTCTGGTATTCGCCGCGCACCGTATGGCCAGGCCCCTTCGGCGCGATCATCACGACGTCGACCGAAGCTTTAGGCTCGATCAGGCCAAAATGCACGTTGAGGCCGTGGGCAAAGGCGATCGCTGCGCCATCGCGGATGTTCGGCGCGATCTCGGATTTGTAGATGTCGGCCTGCAGCTCATCCGGCGTCGCCATCATCATCAGGTCGGCCCACTTAGCGGCATCGGCTACGCTCATCACCTTGAGCCCGTCGGCCTCGACCTTCTTGGCGGTCGCCGAGCCAGCCTTGAGGCCGATGGCGATGTCCTTGACGCCGGAATCCTTGAGGTTGAGCGCATGCGCCCTGCCCTGGCTGCCATAGCCGATGATAGCGACCTTCTTGCCCTTGATCAGGTTGAGATCGGCGTCGCGATCGTAATAGACACGCATTTTTCTTCCTTCCCGTTTTGAACCAGAGCATGATGCCGAAAGTGTGAAGCGGTTTTCGGACGACATCATGCTCCATCTTTTAGCGTAGAGCCGGATTCAGATTTCAGGTCGATTTGACCTGAAATCATCCGGCTCTATGGGCCCTGCGGCCCGGTTTTTGCCCCGAAAAGAGCGAGAAACTGCTGCGTCGCCCGGACGGCATCGCCGCCGATCGCCACATCAGTCAATTCCAGCCGGTCGCCAAGCAGCAAGCGGATCTGCACGTCACGGGCGACCAGCCCGAAAAAGGTGCGGAACGCCGTCTCCGCGTCCGAAAATTCAAGGAACCCGGCCTGTCTCCCGGCCTCCAGCACCGGCTTGAGGCGCTTGGCCAGCGCAAATCGACCGTTCTCCAGCACGATGGCGCCGAGATCGTCCTTCCCCGAACTAGCATGGCCGACCGCCACCCTGTTCAGCGCGATCGAGGTGTCGCTCGAAATTACCTTGAGCCAGTCCGAAGCGAAGCGTTCGAGGCTCGCCGTCAGCGAAGGGAGGTCGAGCCCCTTGCGGTCGACCGGCACTACCCGCACCTTGGACGCCTGCCATTGTACCGTTGCCGTCAACAGCCCGTCGCGATCGCCGAACCATTTGTAGAGCGTCTCCTTCGAGCAGCTCGCCCGCCGCGCCACGGCGGTCATGGTCAACTGATCGCCCTCTTCGACCAGCAGGCGAAGGGCGGCGTCGAGCACGTCCTTCTGCCGCTCCGTCAGCGCCTCGCTGGTGTCGATGTCGGTCACAGCGTGCAACACAGTTTTTCCTCAGGAGGCAAACTCACCCGCAGTTCAGATACGAGCTCGATGGCGTACCGTACGTTACGGTTCGGCTTTATGGCGTATTGCCCGACCCGACGCAAGCCTTTATTTCTGTTTGCTCCATGCGGGGCATCACGGGAGACACGGATCATGCTCGCCGGATTGCTTGCCTTGACCGTTGCCGCAGTGTTCGCTTGGCGCGGCTATCTACGTCAGCGTCGCCGAGCAGCCGGCGCGGATTCGCCTCGATGACAAGGCATTGCTGCAGGAATGGCAGCCTTCGTACAAGCGCGGCGCCGCCATGCAGGCCTCGATCGCCGTCATCGCCTGTATTCTGGGCCTCGTCGCCTGGTGGCTGACCGGCAATCTCGCTTATCTGGTCGGCGCCTTGCTGATCATCCTGCCTTGGCCATGGACGCTGCTGGTGATGATGCCGGCAAATAGGTTGCTGGAGGCGATGGACGCGAACTCCGTCAATCCTGAAGCTCGGACATTGATCGCCAAATGGGGCAATCTGCATCTGGTCCGCGTCGGGCTTGGCGTTCTGGCGACGTTGGCATTCCTCTTGGGCAGTGCCTGACCTCGCCAATCGGTGCCATCTTCGTCATGAAGGCGTGTCACTCCAGGGCGGGCGGACCTCGCAGGCGCCCAAGCAGAGCTGACAGCGCGTCGAGCTCATCATTGGAAAGCCGGGAGCCGACCAACTCCGCGATCGACCGGCCGTAGACAGCCCACATGCGGCGGCGCGTCTCGCGTCCCTTTTCTGTGACGCGGACTGTTTGCCCGCGGCCGTCATCGGCAACTGGAAGCTTCTCGACCTGCCCGTCGGCTTCGAGCCGCGCCAGCAGCCGGGAGATGTTGTACTGCGCAAACAGAGTGCGCTCGGTGAGTTGGAACGGCCGCAATCCGCCCTCGCCCGCCTCGGCAAGCTCATGCAGGACGTCGTACCAGGCAAGCGGCGGCAGGCCACTGTCCTTCAGCGCGTCCTCGGCTCGTTCCAACAACTGGCGCGAAACCCGCATCAGGCGGGCCCAGGCCTTGATGGCTGGAGGTGAAGGAATCCCGGTCATGATTGCATCGTAGGCGATAGATGCAATTGCATCAAGCTTGACGATCGATGCAAATGCATCTATATAAATGCAATCGCATCAATCATGAGAGGCAATTCCGATGAAGCATGAAATCTGCAGGATTGCCGACATTCCGGAAACAGGCAGCCTGATCGCTCCGTTCTTCGGCCGCGAGGTCCATGTCTACCGCAGCGGCGAGCGTATCCGCGCCGCCGCCAACGTCTGCCTGCATTTCGGTGGCCCGCTCGGCTGCAAGGACGGCAAGCTCGTCTGCCAGTGGCACGGCGCCTCGTTCGACATGGCCAACGGTGATCGCCTCGAAGGCCCGGCGCCGAAGGGCTCCCGCCTGATGTTCCTCTCCACCCGCGTCGAGGACGGCGCTTTGAACTATGTCTGGGGAGAGTGAGATGATCGACAAGCTCATCCTCGTCAGCCACCATCTTTGTCCCTATGTGCAGCGCGCGGCGATTTCACTTCGCGAAAAGGACGTGCCATTCGAGCGCATCACGGTCGATCTCGCTAACAAGCCTGCCTGGTTCAAGGCGATATCGCCGCTCGGCAAGGTGCCGCTGCTCCGCGTTGAGCATGACGGCCAGGAAACGGTGATCTTCGAATCGCTCGTCATCCTCGAATTCCTCGAGGAAACCCAGCCCAATCCGCTGCATCCCACCGACCCCTATGCCCGTGCCCGGCATCGCGCCTGGATCGAGTTCGGCTCGGCAATCCTCAATGCCATCGGCCGCTTCTATTCAGCACTCACCGAAGCCGCCTTCATCGCCGAACGCGGGGCTCTGGCAGCAATGTTCGATCGCCTGGACGTGGAACTGGCGAACGGCGCGGCTGGGCCACGGTTCGACGGCGAGCGCTTTTCACTGCTCGACGCGGTCTACGGGCCGATTTTCCGTTATTTCGAGGTCTTTGACCGGATCGGCGATTTCGGCATCCTGGACGGAAAACCGCATATCCAGGCCTGGCGCAAGGCATTGCACGAACGCCCATCCGTGAAGGACGCGGTCGCTCCCGATTATCCGGAACGCCTCCACGCATTCTTGCAGGCTAAGGGTTCGCACCTTTCGGAAATCATCCGCCAAAACGATCCGGCCACAGCGCTTCCGCAAGCCCGATCGGCTTGAATGGATTGAGCACCGTTCCTGTAACCATGGAAGCCGCTGGGCCTTGAGGCTCAGCCCTCGGCAGCATCGAAAATCTTCCGCGCCTCGCGTACAGCGCCGTGATTGAGCTCGGCCCATTGGATCAGCTGATGCAAGGGTCCAAACATCGAGCGCCCGAGATCGGTGAGGCTGTATTCGACGCTCGGCGGTTTGGTCGGAAACACCTGGCGATGCACATAGCCGTCGCGCTGCAGATCGTGCAGCGTCTGGGTGAGCATTCGCTGTGAAATATCGGGCACCAGCCGCCGCAATTCGCCGAACCGGTACGGCTTCTCGGCCAAGGCCTCCATCAGCAGTGAACTCCATTTATTGCTTATGCCCTGGATCACGTCGCGAACCGGGCAATCCGCAAGGTTTCCGCCACCGCTGCCTGCTTTGTATATCTCGAGCTTCGATCTCAGATTGACGATCTTGCCGTCCATGGCTGGTTCCCTGGATGTGCCTACCTCCCGCAAAACTGCCTTCTTTACGAGGATGGGTCAATTCCTATTTTAGTGCTGGTCTCTTTTTGAGACTAACATATGCACCCGCCGCTCCGGCGCAACGTCAGGACATCTCATGACCGACACCCTTCTCGTCACCGGCGCCTCCGGCCAGCTTGGCCGCGGCGTCATCAATCATCTGCTTGACACGCTCAAGGTCTCCCCTCAGCGCATCATCGCCGCCACCCGCAATCCGGAAAATCTGGCCGATCTGGCAGCCCGAGGCGTCACCATCCGGGCAGTCGACTTCGACGACACCGCGTCGTTGGCCAGTGCATTCACCGGCGCCGACAGGGTTCTGATCATTTCGACAAACGAGCTCGCCGTTCCGGGCAAGCGCCTGAAGCAACATGAGACCGCGGTCGCCGCCGCAAAAAGCGCCGGCGTTTCGCATCTGCTCTACACATCGATGCCCAATCCGGAGCCAGGATCGCCGGTGCTGTTTGCGCCCGATCACCACGGCACGGAGCAGGCGATCAAGGCGAGCGGTATTCCCTACACCATCTTCCGCAACGGCTGGTACCAGGAGAACCTGTTCATGGCGCTGCCGCACGCCATCGCCTCGGGGCACTGGTACACATCCGCTGGAGACGGCCGCATTGCCCATGGCGCGCGCGATGATATGGCAGTCGCGATCGCCGCCAGCCTTGCTTCGAGCGCAACCGAAAGCACGACATACACGCTGACCGGCCCCAAGGCCCACACGATGGCCGAGATTGCAGCCCTCGTCACCGAGGTCACCGGCAAGCCGATCGAAGTTATCCAGCTTTCGGATGAAGCGCTGACCGAGGGATTGAAGGCAGCCGGCGTTCCCGAAGCTTTTGCGCCTGTCATCGTTTCCTTCGACACCAACACCCGCTCCGGCCGGATCGGCATGGTGACCGACGCGGTCGAGACGCTGTCCGGCAGGAAGCCGCAGCCGCTGAAGCAATTTCTTGAAGCAAACAAGGCGGCTCTGGTGAGCTGAGCCTCACAATGGCCGTGCCCTCAAAGGGCACGGCCATTTGTTCAGATAGCCACCTGCGTCCCGATCTCGACCACCCGTCCGGTCGGGATCTGGAAATATTCCGTCGCATCGGCCGCCGTGCGCGCCAACCCGATGAATAGCTTGTCCTGCCAGACCGGCATGCCGGAATTGGGCGAGGCCTTGAGAGAGCGCCGCGACAGGAAGAAGGACGTCGTCATGATGTCGAACTTCCAGCCCTGTTTGCGGCAGATCGCCAGCGCACGCGGGATGTTGGGCTGCTCCATGTAGCCGAAGGTCAGCGTCACCCGCATGAACAGCTCGTTGACCATTTCCATCTTGACGCGCTCGCTGTCGGGCACGACCGGCTGCGGTGCCGTCACCACCGAAAGGATGACGTTCTGCTCGTGCAGCACCTTGTAGTGCTTCAGGCTGTGCATCAGCGCGGTCGGCGCGCTCAGCGGATCGCTGGTCAGGAACACCGCGGTGCCCGACACCAGATGCGGTTTCTTCTTCAGCAGATTGCCGGCAAGGAAATCGAGCGGGATCTCGTTCCGGCGCGTCTTGTCGAACAAATAGCGGCTGCCGCGGATCCAGGTCCACATAGTCATCACGATAACTGCGGCGATGGCAAGCGATGCCCAGCCACCTTCAAACACCTTGACTATGTTGGCGGCAAAGAAGCCGGTATCGACGAAGGCGAACACGGCCATCAAGGCGATCGCGACGCCGAGCGGCCATTTCCAGATGCGCGTCATCACAACAAAAAGCAGTACATTCGTCACCAGCATGTTGCCGGTCACCGAAATACCGTAGGCCGAGGCCAGGCGGCTGGATTCGCCGAAGCCGACCACCAGCAACATCACCACCAGCGCCAGCATCAGGTTGATGCGCGGCAGATAGATCTGGCCCGACTGTTTTTCCGACGTATGCTGGATAACGAAACGCGGCAGCATATTGAGCTGCACCGCCTGTCTGGTCAGCGAAAAAGCGCCGGAGATCACCGCCTGGCTGGCGATGACGGTCGCCGCCGTCGCCAGCACGACCATCGGAATAAGCGTCCAGCCCTGGTTCATCTCGAAGAATGGATGACCGACAACGCCGCCATTTGCCAGCACGAAGGCGCCTTGCCCGACATAGTTGAGCAACAGACAAGGGAACACGATTGCCAGCCAGGCGAGTACGATCGGCTTGCGGCCGAAATGGCCGAGGTCGGCATAGAGCGCCTCGGCGCCGGTGACGGCGAGGAAGACCGCACCAACCGTGACGAAGGCGACATCGGGCGAGTTGACCAGGAACGACACGATGTAATGCGGGCTGATCGCCAGCAGGATTTCCGGATCGGCGATGATGTGGTTAATGCCGGAAAGGCCGATGGCCAGGAACCACAGAGCCGTGACTGGCCCGAACACCAAACCTACGCCGCCGGTGCCGAATCGCTGTACCGCAAACAGGATCGCCAGGATGGCCAGTGTCAGCGGCACCACATAGGGCTGGAATGTCGGCGTGACGACATTCATACCTTCGACCGCCGATAGCACCGAGATCGCCGGCGTAATGACTGCGTCGCCGAAAAAAAGCGCCGCGCCGACGATGCCGATGCCGAGGATCACCGCCGAGCGCGTCGGGAAACTGTTGCGCGCCAGCGCCATCAGCGACAGCACCCCGCCCTCGCCTCGATTGTCGGCGCGGAGCACGAACATGATGTATTTGATGGTGACGGTGATCGTCAGGGACCAGATGATCAGCGACAACACGCCGAGGATGTCGCCACGGTTGGCGACGTTGCCACCGGCCGATGCATGCAACGCCTCGCGAAATGCATAGATCGGGCTGGTACCGATATCGCCGTAAACCACGCCGAGCGCGCCCAGCATCAGCACCTTGGTGCTGTGCTGCTCGACCTCAGAATGGCTGGATTGTTCGACAGGTTCTGCCTCGTTACCAGCATTGGTAAGGGCCATGGACGACACTCCGGTAAGCGGGCGGTGCTCTACGCTTGCTGCGCTGCAATATCAAGTGCCGTCACGTAATGGCTCCGTCCCGATATTGCGAGTCCTCCACGACTTGGCAGACTCAGTCCGATCGGCAGACCACCTGGAATGTCGCAACGGACACGTTTTTAAATAGCCACCTGCGTCCCGATCTCGACTACCCGTCCGGTCGGGATCTGGAAATATTCCGTCGCATCGGCCGCCGAGCGCGCCAGCCCGATGAACAGCTTGTCCTGCCAGACTGGCATGCCGGAATTGGGCGACGCCTTGAGTGAGCGCCGCGACAGGAAGAAGGACGTCGTCATGATGTCGAACTTCCAGCCCTGCTTGCGGCAGATCGCCAGCGCACGCGGGATATTGGGCTGCTCCATATAGCCGAAGGTCAGCGTCACCCGCATGAACAGCTCGTTGACGGTCTCCATCTTGACGCGCTCGCTGTCGGGCACGACAGGCTGCGGCGCCGTCACCACCGAAAGGATGACGTTCTGCTCGTGCAGCACCTTGTAGTGCTTGAGGCTGTGCATCAGCGCCGTCGGCGCGCTCAGCGGGTCGCTGGTCAGGAACACCGCGGTGCCCGACACCAGATGCGGCTTCTTCTTCAGCAGATTGCCGGCGAGGAAATCCAGCGGGATCTCGTTCCGGCGCGTCTTGTCGAACAAATAGCGGGTGCCGCGTATCCATGTGGACATGATCAGCCCCATGCCGCAGGCGACCGTGATCGACACCCACCCGCCTTCGAGGATCTTGACGACGTTTGCGAGGAAAAATCCAGTATCGATCGTGCCGAACAGCAGTGTGAGCGCGGCTGCCAGTGCAAGCTGCCATTTCCACCGGAACCGCATCACCACAAACAACAGGATGGTTGTCATCAGCATTTCGCCAGTCACCGAAATGCCATAAGCGGAAGCCAGCGAACTCGAGCTGCCAAAGCCGACCACCAGCAACATCACGCCCAGCGCAACCACCAGATTGACCCGCGGCATGTAGATCTGGCCGGACTGCATCTCGGAAGTATGCTGCACCTCGATACGTGGCAGCAGATTGAGCTGCACCGCCTGCCGCGTCAGCGAGAAAGCGCCGGAGATCACCGCCTGACTGGCGATCACCGTCGCTGCCGTGGCCAGCCCAACCATGGGCATTAGCGCCCAATCCGGCAGCATCTGGAAGAATGGATTGGTGGGTTTGCCGCCGTTGGCCAGAACGAACGCGCCTTGTCCGAAATAGTTGAGGAGCAGACAAGGGAACACCACGGAGAACCACGCCAGCACGATCGGCCTGCGGCCGAAATGGCCGAGATCGACATAAAGGGCTTCGGCCCCGGTGACCGCCAGGAACACCGCCCCGACCGTGACGAACGCACCGGTGGGCGTATTGGCCAGATAAGCGACCGCGTAATAGGGATTGATCGCCAGCAGGACCGACGGGTCGTCCAGCAGATGGTAGACCCCGGCGGCGCCGATCGCCAGGAACCACGCTGCCGTCACCGGTCCGAACACGGCCGCCACCCTGCCGGTGCCAAAGCGTTGCACAGCAAAAAGCATTGCCAGGATGATCAGCGTGATCGGAACAACATAAGTTTCCAGCGTCGGGGTCACCACTTCCAGGCCCTCGACCGCCGAAAGCACGGAGATGGCCGGCGTTATGATGGCGTCGCCGAAAAACAGCGCCGCGCCGCAAAGTCCGATCCCCAGAATGAACCGGGCTCCCTTTGGATAAGCGTTGCGCGCAAGCGCCATCAGCGACAGCGTGCCGCCCTCACCCTTGTTGTCGGCTCTGAGCACGAAAGCGACGTATTTTATCGTGACGATGATCGTCAGCGCCCAGACGATAAGCGACAGCACGCCAAGGACGTCGTTGCGCGCTACCGGTCCCGACGATGCGTGCAGCGCTTCCCGAAACGCGTAGATTGGGCTCGTGCCGATATCGCCGTAAACCACGCCCAACGCGCCCAGCATCAAAACTCTGGTGCTGTGCTGCTCGGCCTTGGAGTGGCTGGATTGTTCGATGGGTTCTGCCTCGCTACCAGCGTGGGCAAGGGCCATGGACGACACTCCCATAGACGTGCGGCGCTCGATGCTGCGGGATGGAAAGGACGCGCTGCCGTGCCGGGAACGCATGGCCTATCGGCTCGCCTTTCTCTACCAGCCACAAGCCTTCAGAAACCGCCTGACCGTTGCGGCCATGCCATACTCCAACGCATCGGCTGTCAACCCATGTCCGATCGACACTTCGGCCAATGCCGGGATGCGCCTGGCCAGCGCCGACAAATTGCTCACCACAAGGTCGTGCCCGGCATTGACCTGGAGCCCTGCAGCCAGTGCGGCATCCGCCGTTTTTCCCAATTTCTCCAATTCCTTCGCCGCTTTTGCCGAATCGGAATGATAGCTGCCATATGGACCCGTATAGAGTTCGATCCGGTCGGCGCCGGTGTCGCGAGCGGCTTTCACGCCAGCGGGATCCGGATCGGAAAACAGCGATACGCGAAAGCCTCCCTTCTTCAGGCGCTTGACGACCGGTGTCAGAAACGCAGCCTCGGCGGCGAAGTTCCAGCCATGGTCGGAAGTCGCCTGCGCCGGGTCGTCGGGCACCAGCGTCACCTGCTCGGGCTGATGCTTTTCCACAAGCGCCAGGAACTCCTCGGTCGGATAGCCCTCGATGTTGAATTCCGCATTCGGGAACTCGTCGTCGATCAGCGCCCTGATCTCAGGCAGATCGGAATGCCTGGTGTGCCGCTCGTCGGGTCGCGGGTGCACCGTCAGCCCATGCGTGCCGGCAGCAAGCGCGATGCGTCCAAGCCCGGTCACGCTTGGCCACGGCAGGTCGCGTCGGTTGCGCAGCATGGCGATCGCATTAAGGTTGACGGAAAGCTTTGCAGGCATTTGCACGGCTCCAGGCTGATCTTGGCGCGCATCTATACCGCCTTTAACGGGAACAGACAGAGGGTTTCAGGTGTTCCAAGGTGTGCGAAGAAAATCGAGCGCAAGGAGTTCCCTGTTGAATTTTCTCGAGGCCGTGCCGGCGGTTCGCCGCATCGACACCGATCGCGAAGATCTTTTCGCCATCGATGTCGTCGGCCATGTCGCAGCGGCTGACGCCGAAAACCTGTTCGGATTGCTGGAGGCGGCCTATGCGCTGCATCCGAAGATCGACGTGCTGGTGCGCCTGATCGACCATGAGGGTGTCGACTGGGCCGACGTATCGGACGAGACGATCGAACAGGGCATAGCTCATGCCGTGGAGCATATCGGCCGCTGCGCGGCGATCGGTGAGCCGAACTGGATACCGGAGGCAAGAGCCTTTTTGCCTGCCTCTTTGCCTATCGAACTCCGGCATTTCGAGGCCAAGGACGAAGCCGCCGCCTGGGAATGGCTTGACGCCAGACCGATCGCCCAGCGCTGATACGACGGGCCTGACAGCCCTATCGGACGATCGTCAACCGTTCGGCCGCGCGCGTGATCGCGGTGTAGAGCCAACGCTGGCGAGTTTCCTTGAATGCCCAGCTTTCGTCGAAAAGCACGATCTCGTTCCACTGCGACCCTTGCGCCTTGTGCACGGTCAGCGCGTAACCGTAATCGAAATCGTCGAAGCGCTTCTTCTGCTGCCAGGGAATGTCGGCGTCGGGATCCTCGAATGCGGCCTTGAGCAGCTTGATCTTGGCGACGCCGCGATCCGGGTCATCTTCCTCCGGTGAGACCAGCAGATTGATGCCGGGCTTGACCGTCTCGCGCGACGAGGTCATCACCTTCCACAGCGAGCCGTTGAGCAGTCCCTTGGCCGGATCGTTGCGCAGACAGACCAGCTTGTCGCCGGCTTGCGGATAATCGGCGTTGAACCCCTTCAGCTCGCGCAGCCGCTGGTTATAACGGCGGCGCGTGCGGTTGGTACCGACCAGCACCTGGTCCGCCTTCAGCACCAGTTCCTGGGTGACGTCTTCCTTGCCGATCACCTGCGCCGCGCCATAGTCGCCGCGCATGAACTCGCGGCCCTCGCGCACGTCAAGCGCAAGCCGGATGATCGGGTTGTCTCGCGCCTGGCGATGGATTTCGGTGAGCAGAATGTCCGGCTCGTGGTCGGTGAAGAAGCCGCCGCCGGAGATTGGCGGCAACTGGCCGGGATCGCCGAGCACCAGGATCGGCGTGCCGAAGCTCATCAGGTCACGGCCGAGTTGCTCGTCGACCATTGAGCATTCGTCGATGACGACGAGCTTGGCGCGCGAGATCGGGCTCTGCCGGTTGAGCGAAAATGTCGGCGACATCGATGTTTTGCCGGTCACCTCGTCCGCTACCGATTCTTCGCCTTTCGGCCGGTAGATCAGCGAATGGATGGTGCGGGCATTGACCGCGCCCTTGGAACGCAGCACCTGCGCCGCCTTACCCGTAAACGCGGCGAACTGCACCTGGCCGTCGACATGCTCGGCGAAATAGCGCGCCAGCGTCGTCTTACCGGTGCCGGCATAGCCGAACAGCCGGAACAGCTGCGGCTTGCCGGCTTTCAGCCAGCCGGCCACCGCCTTCAGCGCCTCGTCCTGTTGAGGAGAGAATTCCATCAGCGCGACAGACCGGATTCGCGAGGGAAAGACAAGGTGACTGCCGTCACCATCAATTTTCATCGCCGGCAATCACGCCGCTGCGACGGGGTCAGGCTATCAGTGACGAACAGGAACGTAAAGAGAACAAGGTCAGGCGACCGCAGCTTACCCGGCCCGCTGTGGATCGTTCTCCAGCTGGATCGGCTTGCCATGCGGCGTTGCGTGCGCGGCGCGTTCCCAGGCAGCGGCGAGCGCATCGACGTCGCGCTTTCCGGCAACGCCCTTGGCCAAAAGCAGCTTTTCCAGCGCGGCCAGCCAGTGCTCGTAGTAATCGTGACCGTCGCGCGCGGCGCCCGGCCGCTTCACCTCTGCGGACAAAGCATCCGCCCATTCGCTCCACGAAAACAGCCCGTTGTCGTGCAGTGCTACCGTCATGGCAAAGGCCTCTGCTTGCCACGGCTCGGCAAACACAGGCGCCTCGACACCGGCGGGCAGCATGGCGGCGACTGAGCCCGTCTCACGCCGGCTCAAGGTAGCTCTCCCAGGCATCGATCGACACGACGAGTGTCGGATCGGCGCCCTCGCCCCAGATTTCGCCGCCGGTGAAGGCCACCGTATAGACCCATTGCGGGTTTTCGCCCTGGCCGTGCGCATTGGTGTCGGGAAAGACAAAGCCGTCGCGCACAGCCTCGACGACACCTCGCTTGCCGCGTGCATAGCGCGGCAGTCTGGTGTGGCCGGTCGGATGAAAGTTCCTGGTTCGCACGGGGTCGCCCGCCTTGAACCGCGCAGGCACGGCGACAGGCCGGTCGCAGTGCCCGCCCTTGGCCAGCACCGCCGGAACGTCCTTAGCCTTCAGCACCCGTTTGGGTGTCGCTGCCGGGTCGACTGCGTCGCCCGTAGCCAGGTCGCGGTCGCTGACGAAACCATGGCGTTTGAGCAGCACCTCCAGCGCCTTGATCCATATCTGGTAGTAGCTGGAGGCATAATAATCCGCTGGATGCAGCGATTCCCGCGCGTGCCGACTCTCGTCGATGGTCCAGGCGCCCATGGCGCCGGCGCACAACGTCACGCCCAGCGCCCGCCTTTCCCAATCGGCATGGAAATAGGGTTCGTCCGGTTCGGGCGCGACCGGCCCGAAACCCATCTGGCCGCCGAGATCCTGCGGCCCGTTCATGCCGGCTCCCGCGCCAACGCGGTGCCGATCATGGCATCGCGCGTCACCAGATCGGCGAGCCGTGCCTCATCCCAGCCCTCGGTGCCCCTTGGCTGCATAGGCACCACCAGATAGCGCAGCTCGGCGGTCGAATCCCACACCCGGATTGTCGTCCTCGCCGGCAAGGTCAGACCGAATTCCTCGAGCACGCCGCGCGGATCGATCACTGCGCGCGAACGGTACGGCGGCGCCTTGTACCAGACCGGCGGCAAGCCGAGCACCGACCACGGATAGCAGGAACATAGCGTGCAGACGACGAGGTTGTGCGTGTCGGCCGTATTGAAGACCGCCTGCATGTGCTCGCCTTGCCGGCCGGTGTAGCCGAGCGATTCGATGGCCGCCGTCGCATCACGCTTCAGCCATGCGGCAAACGCGGGATCAACCCAGGCTTTCGCCACCACCTTTGCGCCGTTGCGCGGCCCGATCTTGGTCTCATAGGTGTCGACAATGACATCGATCGCCGCCGGATCGATCAGGCCTTTGCGGGTGAGAATCGTCTCCAGCGCGCGCACCCGCGCCGCAAAAGGATCAAGCTCGTTGTCGTGGTCGTGATTGTGCGGCATGGCGTCAAATTACGATCGCGGACCTCCGGCCGCAAGCACCACGGCTTGGGCCAGCGCTATTCGGCTGCCGCCTTCTGCGGCACTGGTTCTTCCTCCTCGTCGAACAGTGACGGCTGGTCGACCGCTTCGACCGGCCTCGGCTCGCCCCGGCGCCGCGCCCACAGCCTGACCAGCCAGCCGGAAAAATGCTCCATGTAGACGTAGATGACGGGCGTGACGAACAGCGTCAGTGCCTGCGAGGCGACAAGACCGCCGACCACGGCCACGCCGAGAGGCTGGCGCAGTTCCGCGCTGGCGCCGGTGCCGAGCGCGATCGGGATGGTACCCATCAGCGCGGCAAGCGTGGTCATCATGATCGGCCGGAAGCGCATCAGGCAGGCCTTGTGGATGGATTCGACGGGCGACATCCCCTCGCGCCTGAGTTCCAGCGCCACGTCGATCATCATGATGCCGTTCTTCTTGACGATGCCGATCAGCATCAGGATGCCGATCACCGCGATCACCGACAGATCCATCCCCGCCAGCCGCAGTGCCACCAGCGCGCCCAGCACCGCCGACGGAAGCCCGGTCAGGATGGTAAGCGGATGGATGAAGCTCTCATAAAGCATGCCGAGCACGATATAGATGGTCAGGATCGCGCCGCCGATCAGCAGCCCCTGGTTGGAAAGCGAATCCTGGAACGTCTTGGCCGTGCCCGAGAAGGCGGTCGAGATCGTCGGCGGCATGCCGATCTTGTCCTTCAGCGCGTTGATGTGGCTCACGCTGTCGCCGAGGGCCACGCCTTGCGGCAGATTGTAGGAGATGGTCACTGCCGGAAGCTGGCCGAGCTGGTTGACGGTCAAAGCACCGGCGGTCCGATCGACGCGGGCGAACGCACCGAGCGGCACCAGGCTGCCGCTCGCCGTTCTCACCTTGATGGCCAGCATCCGCTCGGGCGACCACTCGATCTTCGGATCGAGCTCCATGATCACGTCGTAGCTGTCGGCCGAACCGAAGATGGTCGACACCTGCTGGGTGCCGAAACCGCCATAGAGGCTGGAGCGCAACGTGTCGGTATCGACACCGAGGTTCGCCGCCTTGTCGCGGTCGATCACCAGCGTCGCCTGTAGCGCGTTGTTCTGCAGGTCATTGGTGACGTCGGTGAAGGCGGCATGATCGGCAGCCATCGCGTCCGTCAGCCTTTGCGCCCAGACGTTCGTCAGGCCGGTATCGAGGCCCTGCACGGCAAGCTGGTAGGCACTCGCCGAAGAACGCGCGCCGAGCCGCAGGTTCTGCACCGGTTGCATGTAGGTTTCGATGCCGGGCACATTGGCAAGCTGGCGCCGTAGATCCGAAAGCACCTTGTCGATGTTCGGTCGGTGGTCCTTGTCTTTCAGCTGCACAAACAGCTGGCCCTGGTTGAGCGCATTGTTTCCACTGCCCGCCGACCAGCCGACATGCGCCACGTAGGGCGAATGGGTGAAGACATCCGCCACTTGCCCCTGCAGCTTCACCATCGCGTCAAACGAAATGTCCTGGCGCGCGATGGTCGTCACCGAGACCTGGCCGATATCCTCCTGCGGGAAGAAGCCCTTCGGCGAGATCTGGATCAGCCACGCCGACAGCCCGGCGGTCACGAGGAAGACAAGGCAGACCAGGAAATTGTGGCGCAGACAGAATGTCAGCAACCAGTCATAGCCCCGCATGAAGACGTTTTGTCTATGGTCCTCGCCGTGCGCTGCCTTCTGCTCGGCTTTCGATAATGACAACAGCCGCGAACACAGCATCGGCGTCAGTGTCAGCGAGACGAACATCGACGCCAGGATGGCGACCGTCACCACCACCGCGAATTCGTTGAAGATGCGCCCGATCACGCCGCCCATCAAAAGCACCGGAATGAACACGGCGACCAGCGAGATCGAGATCGAGATGATGGTGAAGCCGATCTCGCGCGCGCCCTTGAGCGACGCCTCGAGGGCCGAGAGCCCGTCCTCCTCCATATGGCGGAAAATATTTTCCAGCATGACGATGGCATCGTCGACGACAAGGCCGACCGCCAATGTCAGCCCCATCAATGAGACGTTGTCGATGGAAAAGCCGAACAGGTACATCACGCCTAGCGTGGCGATGAGCGAAATCGGCACCGCCACAGCCGGGATGACCGTCGCCGTTACCCGGCGCAGGAACAGGAAGATCACCATCACCACCAGCGCGATGGTGAGCAGCAGCGTGAACTGCACGTCATCGACCGCCTCGCGGATCGATGTCGAGCGGTCGTTGAGCAACTGGATGCTCGCCGCTGCCGGCATCTGATCGTCGAAGGAAGGTAGCATCGCCTTGACGCGGTCGACGACGTCGACGGTATTGGCATCCGGCTGGCGCTGCACCGCCATGATGATGGCGCGCGTGCCGTCATACCAGCTTGCCGTCGTCGTGGTCTCGACCGAATCGATGACGCGGGTCACCTCGCCGAGCCGCACCGGATGGCCGTTCTTGGTGGCGATGATGATGTTGGAGAATCCCGCCGCATCGGTCAGCTGCGTGTTCGCGGTGATCGTCAGCTGCTGTTTGTTGTTCTTGAGCACGCCGAGCGGCGTGTTGCTGTTGGCCGAGGCAATGGCCGTCTGCAGCTGGTCGATCGAGATGCCCCGTGCGGCGAGCGCCGTCGGATCGATCTGGACGCGCACGGCATATTTCTGCTGACCGTAGATCGAAACCTGCGCAACGCCATCGATCGTCGACAGCGATGGCGAAATCACATTCTCGGCAAAGGCATCGAGATCGGTCAGCGGAATGGTGTCGCTGACCAGCGACATCAGCAGGATCGGCGCGTCGGCTGGATTGACCTTGCGATAGCTCGGCGGGCTGGTCATCTCCGGCGGCAATTGTCGTTGCGTGCGTGCGATCGCTGCTTGCACGTCGGCCGCGGCGGCGTCTATGTCGCGGTTGAGCACGAACTGAATGGCGATCGAGGTCGAGCCGAGCGAGTTGGTCGTCGAAATCGAATCGATGCCGGCGATGGTGGCAAACTGCTTGATGAGCGGCGTTGCCACCGAGGTCGCCATGGTTTCCGGCGAGGCCCCGGGCAGCGAGGCCGAGACGTTGACCACCGGAAATTCGGCGCTTGGCAGTGCCGCCACCGGCAGGAATTTGTAAGCAAATAGCCCGCCCAGAACCAGAGCGAACGACATGAGCAGCGTGGCGACGGGCCTGCGGATGCAGAATTCGGAAATCATGGCTGTGTTCCGGCTGTCCGGTCAGCCTCGGCAACCTTCGGAGCCGCCTGATCGCCGGTGCCGGTCGAAGCCTTGCCTTCGCGCACCGCCGCGCCGTTCTTCAGTTTGGTCTGACCCTCGACGACGACACGCTCGCCGCTTTTCAATCCTTGGCTAATTGCGGTGTTGGTGCCTTCTGTCAGCGCGACCTGCACGGGCCGCATTTCAACGGTGTTGTCCGGCTTGATCACATAGACGAACGGGCCCTTCTGGCTGGGCTGGACGGCGACCGTCGGAACGGAGGTCATTTGTGGCATGATGCCGGCATCGAGCACGACGTTGACGTATTGGCCCGGCCATAGCGAAAGATCGGCGTTGGGCACACTGGCCCGCGTTGCGATCGTGCCGGACGCCGTGTCTACGCTGGAATCGACGAAATCCAGCGTTCCCTTGCCGATCTGCTTCGGGTCGCCGTCCTTGGTCAGCGTCACCGCACCTTGCTGCGGCGCTGCCAGCGCCTTGTGCAGCAAGGCAAGATCGCTTTCGGGGAGATTGAAGTTCACCTGCAGCGGGTCGACCTGCGTGATCGTCACCAGTGGAGTCGACGTGCTGCTGCCGTTGCTGGTGGTGACGAGATCGCCGACGGCGACGCTGACTGCGCCAAGCCTGCCGGAGATCGGCGCCCTGATCGTGGCGAAGCCAAGCTGGATTTGGTCCGCATCGATCGTTGCCTTGTCGGCGTCGACGGTGGCCGCGGCGGATTTCTGCGCCGCGACGGCCTGATCGTAGGTCTGCTGTGTTCCGGCCTGCCTGGCGACGAGATTTTTGGCGCGCTGAAGATCGGCCGTGGCGCTGGCAAGCAGCGCCTGGTCTTTCGCGAGCGTCGCCTGATCGCGTGCCAGTTGCGCCTTCAACGAGCGATCGTCCAGCGAGAACAGAAGGTCGCCTGCCTTCACCATCTGTCCGTCCTTGACCGCGATTGCGACGATCTGGCTCGAGACCCGTGCGTTGATGCTGACCACGGCAGGAGAGGACACGAAGCCGATGGCATAGCGCCGGACCGGGAAATCGGCCGTCGTAGCGGTGGCGGCAACCACCGAAGTCGTACGCGCGGCATTTGCCGCTGCAGCGGGCTTGTCCGCCGTCGCCGTCTGCTTCGCCGACAGCATCTGCTGAAGACCGCTCATTGCGCTGGGCGAAAGATAGAGCCACGCCGCGGCAACGCAGGCTGCAGCGATCACCGCTAATACGATCTTTCCGCGCATCGACAAAAGACCTCTCGATCCGACACGCCGCTATCCGGTGGCCGTAGTCTAGCTCAACTCGCAGCCTCTTGCCGCGCTTTTGCCAAATAATAGAGGATGCCGAAGGCGAAAAAGGGCCAAAACCCGTCATTACGAAGATTTAATGTGCAGTGCACAATAGAACGGCAGCTAACGCAGCATCGGCCACAGCGTCGCCGCAAGCATCACACCCATGGCGATGTTGAACCATTTGAGCCGCACCGCATCCGCCAGAAAGCCGCGCAGCGCCATGCCGAAACCGGCCCAGGTCGAAATGCTCGGCAGCATGACGACGGCGAACGCGGCCGCGATCAGCACCACCGACACAAACGGGCGTTCCGGATTGGTATAGACGGCCATGGCTGTAATCGCCATCACCCAGGCCTTGGGATTGACCCACTGGAAGACCGCAGCCTCGATGAAGCGCATCGGCTGGCCCTTCGCCTCGCCTTCGCCGCCGAGCGAGCGCGACATGGCGATCTTCCAGGCGAGATAAAGCAAGTAGAGGCCGCCGGCGATCTTCAACCCGGTATGCAGGACCGGAAAGGCCGTCAACACGGCGCCAAGCCCGAAGCCTACGGCAAGCAACAGCACGAGGAAGCCGATGCCGATGCCGAGCATGTGTGGCACGGTTTTGACCAAGCCGAAATTCACGCCCGAGGCCAAAAGCATGAAATTGTTCGGACCCGGCGTGATCGAGGTCACAAAGGCATAGACCATAAGCGCAAGGAATGCGTCGAATGTCATGCCGTTCCCCTAATCAATGCGATCGGTGGCAAAGCGACGAGATAGAGCCAAGCTGGATGACTACATCCCTTGCGGGCCACGGTTCATGGCCGCCACGCCGGTACGGCAGATTTCGACCAGCCCGAGCGGTTTCATGATGGCGATGAACTGATCGAGCTTGGAGCCCTTGCCGGTGATCTCGAAGATGAAATGCTCGGTGTTGGCATCGATGACGCTGGCGCGGAATGCATCGGCGAGCCGGAGCGCCTCGACGCGGGCTTCGCCGGTGCCGGCCACCTTGACCAGCGCGAGTTCCCGCTCCAATGGCCGCTCCTGTCCGAATTCCTGCGACCGCACGGTGAGATCGACGACGCGGTGCACCGGCACGATGCGCTCGAGCTGGTGCTTGATCTGCTCCAGCACGTGCGGCGTGCCGCGCGTCACGATGGTGATGCGCGACAGGTGCTTTTCGTGCTCGGTTTCCGAGACCGTCAGGCTCTCGATGTTGTAGCCGCGTCCGGAAAACAGGCCGATGACCCGCGCAAGCACGCCCGGCTCGTTGTCGACCAGGACCGAAAGCGTGTGGTTCTCTGGTTTTTCCGTCTCCTTGGCGATGAAATAGGCGGAGCCGGTCGGTTGCAACTGTGCGTTCATGACATAAATCTCGATTTCAAACTTTTGCGCTAATCTGCTGTTTCCGCACAGCTTCCTCCAACCAGACTACACCAGTTCCCTGCCCTTGGCGTCGATCGCGTTGGCCACAGCTTCGTCCGTCGCCTCGTCCGGCAACAGCATCTCGTTATGCGCCTTGCCGGACGGGATCATCGGGAAGCAGTTGGCGAGCGTCGCCACGCGGCAGTCGAACAGGACGGGCTTCTTGACCGCTATCATCTCCTTGATGGCGTCGTCGAGCTCGTCCGGCTTGTCGCAGCGAATGCCGTGGCCGCCATAGGCTTCGGCGAGCTTGACGAAATCCGGCATCGCCTCGGTATAGGAGTGCGACAGCCGGTTGCCGTGCAGCAGCTGCTGCCACTGCCGCACCATGCCCATATATTGGTTGTTGAGGATGAAGATCTTGATCGGCGCCTCGTGCTGCACCGCGGCGCTCATCTCCTGCATCGTCATCTGCACCGAGGCGTCGCCGGCGATATCGATGACCAGCGCATCCGGGTGCGCGATCTGCACGCCGAGCGCGGCCGGCAGGCCGTAGCCCATCGTGCCCAGTCCGCCGGAGGTCATCCAGCGGTTCGGCTTCTCGAAATGATAGTGCTGTGCCGCCCACATCTGATGCTGGCCGACCTCGGTGGTGATGTAGGTGTCGAGGTCCTTGGTCAGCGCATAGAGCCGCTGGACGGCATATTGCGGCATGATCACCTCGTGGTTCATCTTGTAGGCGAGCGAATCGCGCGCGCGCCATTTGGCAATCTGCTCCCACCACGGGTGAAGCGCTTTCTTGTCGGCCTTGGCGGTTGCCCGCCACAGCCGCACCAGATCCTCCAGCACACGCCCGACATCGCCGATGATCGGCACGTCGGTGTGGACGTTCTTGTTGATCGACGACGGGTCGATGTCGATGTGGATCTTCTTCGAATTCGGCGAAAACGCCGTCAGCCGCCCGGTGATGCGGTCGTCGAAGCGCGCGCCGATGCAGAGCATGACGTCGCAATCGTGCATCGCCATGTTCGCTTCATACGTGCCGTGCATGCCGAGCATGCCCATCCAGTTCTTGCCCGACGCCGGATAGGCGCCGAGGCCCATCAGCGTCGAGGTGATGGGAAAGCCGGTGAGGTCGACCAGCTCGCGCAGCAAATGGCTCGCCTCCGGGCCGGAATTGATGACGCCGCCGCCCGAATAGATGATCGGCTTCCTGGCGCCGGCCATCAGCTCGACCGCCGCCTTGATCTTTTCCAGATCGCCCTGGACCTTCGGTTGGTAGCTGGTGCGCGGCGCCGTCTGCGGCGGGACATAGATACCCTTGGCGAACTGCACGTCCTTCGGAATGTCGACGACGACCGGACCGGGGCGCCCTGTGGTTGCCACATGGAAGGCCTCGTGGATCGTTGCCGCGAGCTCGTTGACGTCCTTCACCAGCCAGTTGTGCTTGGTGCAGGGCCGCGTGATGCCGACCGTGTCGCACTCCTGGAACGCATCCGAGCCGATCAGCGAAGTCGGCACCTGGCCGGTCAGGCAGACCAGCGGGATCGAATCCATCAGCGCGTCCTGCAATGGCGTCACCGCATTGGTGGCGCCCGGCCCTGAGGTCACCAGCATGACGCCGGCCTTGCCGGTCGAGCGCGCATAGCCTTCCGCCGCATGGCCCGCGCCCTGCTCATGGCGGACGAGGATGTGCTCGACCTCGTCCTGCTGGAAGATTTCATCGTAGATTGGCAGAACCGCGCCGCCCGGATAGCCGAAAACATGCTTGACGCCGTTGTCCTTCAGCGCCTGCACCACCATTTCGGCGCCCGTCATTTCGCTCCTTGGCATTTCAGTTCTTGGCATTTCGCGCCGCTCATTCTGTCCACTGCTCATCGGTCTGGTCCCGTACTGTTCGCCATCTGGCGATTGCTGGTCGTTTAGTCGTATTTCGGGCAATAAAAAAGGCCCCCGAGGGAGCCTGTGTCTTGCGCATGGGAGGTCATCGCCCGGCGGTTACACCGCCTTGCCCACGCGCTTTCCTACGAGAATGAGTGCCTTTTTCATGGTGGCGGACAATAGAATTGGTTTGACGCCGCTGTCAACGGCGAATGTGCACTTGGCCTGACGTCGGCACATCCGCCCATTGTGCACCCGCGCGGCCTTTCCGCCGCGCGGGTCTTCCGTTTCAGGCGCAGAGCACCACACCCCTCGCCTTGGCCCAGCGCTCGATGATCTTGCGCTCCTCGAGCGAGGCGAGACGGTTGCCGAAACCGCGCACCTGCACCGCACGGTTTTGCGGGTCGAGTTCGATCGTCAGCAACCGCTCGATCTTGCCGAGCGCCGAGCGCCGCAGCACCCAGATCGAGGCATTGCCGGCGATGCATTTGGCCGCGTATATCGAGACGCAATGATGCATCGCCCGGCTCTCGGCGACCAGATCCTCGGCTGTCTTCAACTGACGGATGAAGAAACGCTCGCCATGCGCCCTTGCCTCTTTGGTCGACGGCTGCCAGTCCCAGTCGTCGAGGCGCGAGCCGTCCCAGGCGCGACCCTGCGACTGCGTCCCGGCAGTACGCGTGGCCCGCCCGGCAGCGCGGCGGCGCATTGCCTCGATGCGTTCGATCGCGGCAATGTCTCGATGCCATTCCAGCATCTGCCGACGCAGCGAGGCGAGCGTGCGACCCTTCAGGCTGTACGCCGCATCGCGCTGGTGCACGGCGCCGATATAGTCGCATAGATCGTCGATCTCCTCCTTCGACGCGGGCTGCCCGCAGAAGAACCGTGTCACCTCGCGCCAGAAGGCCAGATCGTTACGTGGCGTGCGCGCGATTTTCGACTTGGCAAGTCGGGCCGCCAACCCGGAATCATCCGTGTAGGACCGGGCGATCGCCACCCAAAACGCCTCGTCGAACGTGAAATCGCCGGGCAAGTTCAAGAAGCAATGCACCTCCTTGCGAGACAGCCACGCACAGGCGCCCGCCTTGTAGAGCGAGTCACCACGCGCCACTGCGATATACCAAGCCTTGCGAAGCGCAATCTCGCCGGCATTCAACCCCGAGCTGTCCAGCCAGATCCCCTCGAGCGCGGCTGTAACCGGGTAGCGCGCATAGAGATGACGCGCCGCGGCCAGCCGCAGCCGCGCGGGGTCGCGCGTCTTCAGCTTTGGACGCCACAGCGCGCCGTCGCGGATCGCCATGCCGGCAAAGCCCCGACGTGCCTCGTCGAGCGCCCGCTCGAAATCCGGAGCGGGACGCGGGACGGGAAAAACCCGCCGCAGCGTTACGGCATATGCTTCAATGCGTTCGCGCTCGGCATCCTGCCTGCGCTGGATCATGGACTTTGCCATGGCCGTTCTTCCTGATTGGAACCCTGTCAGCCGCACGCAATTCCAGCGTCGGCACGGAATGTGTCGATCTGGATCGCCGGGTCATTGACAGGTCTCCTTTCAGGACGACGGATCAGAATGGGCGGCTTCTCTAAGCTCGCCGCCAATTTGACGCAAGAGCCATTCTTTCCATGCCCGCGATGGTCTGACGGGTGTTGCAAAGGTGCATCGTTGTCGCCATCACCGTGTCCGGCCGACGCGTTTCCAGTAGATGAGGGTGCCTGTCAGCCCGCCATGCGGCTTCAGCGCATAATCCGGTATTTCGCCGGCCAGCGTGAAGCCGAGCTTTTCATAGAGGCCGGAAGCTCCCTCCTCTTTTGCCGTGTCGAGGACCAACAGCGTGCGGCCTTTCTCCACGGCAACGGCTTCCGCCGCCTCCATCAGGCGGGTTGCGATGCCCTTGCCGCGATAATCGAGGCGGGTCATCAGCTTGGCGATCTCGGCCCGGTGCGGCTGGTTGGGAGGGCAGTCGAGCAGCAAGGTGACGGTGCCGACCAGAGCCTCGCCGTTCCAGGCCCCAAGCACCGCCCTTTCGCCTCTGGCGGCCGCATGAAGCGACCTGTTCCAGAAGGCCGCGGCCATCTCCGGCGCCAGCGGATGCATGAAGCTGACCGAGCCGCCGGCGGCGACTGTCCCGATCAGCAGATCCGCCAGCATTTTTTGCGTTCCGTCAGTCCTGGTGAGTGGCCTGATTTCGATCGAACTCATGTGGTTCCCCTGCGCCGTCCGTCAATCGAAATGACTGATCCGCTTCCGCTTCCTGGCCCGCCGGATTTCCGCGATGCGATCGGCGTCTTCCTCTTGCAGATGTCGCCCGCGTTCCAGCAGTTCGAGCATGTATTCCTCATAGGTCAGGCCCAGCCGCTCGGCCTTGTGCAGCCGCATCAGCATGATCTCGCGGCTCGGCGCTTTCCATGCCTGTGCATGGGCGGTGCGCCAGGCAAGAAAGACATAGGGGTCGCCCTTGCCCCAGGGCGGACCGTCATAGTCGTCGAGCGGCGGACCGCCATTGTCGGAGCGTTTTGGACGGCGCGCCTTCACCTCAGCTCCTGGCCAACGCAACCAGATAGTCGGCGGCGTCCGGCCCCGGAGCGTGAAAGACGCAATCGGATGGCGCGCCGAGCGCCAGGCAGTCGCCCGGTTCGAGCCGGTGAACGATGTCCCCCTCGGTGAATTCCAGCTCCCCGGAGATCAGCCATATCTGTTGGCTGATGAAGGCATAGGACGCCGCCGGGAAACTTACCTTGGCGCCGGCCGGCAACTGGATCCGGATCAGTTCGAGGGGTATGTCGGAGACCGGCGAAAGATGCCGACGCACATAACCCGTAGCCGGATCGCGCCAGAGCGGCTGGTCACGTTCGCGAAGCAGGCCACCGCCCTGCAATTCCGCCCTTGCGATCAATGTGGACAGCGTCATGCCGAAGGCGGCCGCAATGCGCACAAGGAGTGCCGCCGTCGGGCTGGTCATGCCGCGTTCTACCGTGCTCAGCATGGCTTTCGAAACATCGGACCGCTCCGCCAGCTCTGCCAGGGACCAGCCTCGAGCCACTCTTTCGGCATGTATTCTTCTGCCGATGGTCGAGGAGATGTCGTTCGCTATATCATCCATTAATCCAATATATCGAAATTTTTCTACGGAGCAACGGCCGTTTCGTCCAGTTTTCGCAAACTCCTTAATGTCCGCTAAACCATCCGGCCTCATCCCACCTTAACCCCGTTCGCCTAGACTCATCGCTTGGGAAAAGGGATCGGCGTGTCCATGCTCGTTGAACGCGAAGCCTCCATTGGGGAACCGACTTTGCTGGAGCGCCGCAGGGCGGAGCAGAACGACAAGCGCATTCTGGGCAATGTCGTGCAATGCGACGGCGCGCGCGCCACCATCAGCGCCTATGCCGACGATATCGAAGGCACGGTCACCGGCCTGTGGAGCGTCGGCAAGATGATCTCGATCAATCTCGGTACATCACGAACCGTCGGCCTGGTCTATGAAATCGGCAAGTCGGATCGTGCCTGGAGCAGCGAGGGCCAGAATCCGATCGAGGTCAGCATCGAATTGATCGGCGAGGTGCGCGACGGTGCCGAACCCGGCGCGAAGCCGATCTTCGACCGTGGCATCACAACCTACCCGCATATCGGCGCCATTGCCCATCGTATCCGCAGCCGCGACCTGCAGGCCGTCTACGATCTCGCCGGTCGTCATTCGATCACCATCGGCACGCTGTCGCAGGACGAGGCCATCGCCGCCAATATCGCCATCGACGATACGCTGGCGCGCCATTTCGCCATTGTCGGCACCACCGGGGTTGGCAAATCGACCGCCGTGTCGCTGCTCTTGCGCAAATCGATCGCCGCCCGGCCCGACCTGCGCGTGCTCATCCTCGATCCACACAACGAGTTCGCCGCGTCGTTGCCCGAATATTGCGTCAGGGTCGATTCGACGACGCTCGACCTGCCCTTCTGGATGTTCAAGCTCGAGGAATTTGCCGAGGTGCTGTTTCGCGGCCGCGAGACGGTTCCGGAAGAGGTCGACGCCTTGCGCGATCTCATTCCCGCGGCCAAGAACCTCTACCGCAATCCGAACTCCGGCAACTATCTACGGCGCAGCACCGATGTGCTGACCGCCGACGCGCCGGTGCCCTATCGCATTGCCGACCTCATCAAGCTGGTCGACGAACGCATGGGATTGCTGGAAAGCAAGAACGATCGCCCGACCCTCAGGTCACTGAAGACACGTATCGAATCGGCGGCATCCGATCCGCGCTACCGTTTCATGTTCAACTCGCGCCTGATCGAGGACACCATCCACGAGACGATCGGCAACATCTTCCGCGTGCCGCATCACGGCCGCCCTGTGACCTGCTTCGAAATGGCCGGCATGCCGTCCGAGGTGGTCAATTCCGTATGCTCGGTGCTGGCGCGGCTGGCCTTCGACCTGGCGTTGTGGAGCGAAGGCCGCCTGCGGCTGCTCTTCCTGTGCGAGGAAGCGCATCGCTATATGCCGGCCGATCCGCGCCTCGGTTTCGCGCCGACGCGGCACGCGCTGTCGCGCATCGCCAAGGAAGGCCGCAAATATGGCTGTTATCTCGGCGTCGTCACCCAGCGCCCGGGCGAACTCGACCCGACCATCCTGTCGCAGTGCTCGACGTTCTTTGCCATGCGGCTCGCCAACGAGCAGGACCAGGCGATCATCCGCTCGGCGATCGCCGACTCCTCGGCTTCGACGCTGGCGTTCCTGTCTTCCATGGGCCAGCGCGAGGCCATTGCCTTCGGGGAAGGCGTGGCGACGACGATGCGGATGAAGTTCGAAAAGCTCTCCGAGGATTTGATCCCCGGCACCGCCAAGCGCGCAGACGCCTTGCGGTCCGAAACCGGCGACGAGGTCGACCTCGTGGCGATCGTCGAACGGCTGCGCAACGTGCCGAAATCACAGCAGGCAATGCCTTTCGCGGAAGTCGTCGATCCGGGCCGGCAGTCCGGCGATTCGGACTATCGCAAGCCGTCGGCCGCACGCACCCAGCGAAACGACGATTTCGACTTGCGCTACGGCCTCAAGCCGGCGACCTTCGGCCTGCGCCCCCCAGAATGATTGAGCCGAGCGACTTTTAGGCAGCGCTCGCAGATATCAAAGCTGAGTTTCGATGGCTGTCTTGTCTATAACTGACCACACTTGGCGAATTTTCCCTCTCTGAAACTCATAGAATACGTTCTCGGCAAACGAAATTCTCTTCCCGCTTACATCGAGCCCAAGGAACGTTCCCCTTGGCGCGCAGTCGAAGCTTAGCCGGCTCGCTATATAAGGCGGATCGGCAACCAATAGCTGAATGTCGAAGTAAAGGTCCGGAATTTCGTCGAAGTCTCTCACCAACATTTCGAGATAGCCGGACAATCCGAGCTTGCGACCGTTGTGGGTCACTTCATCATGAACAAACCGCCCCAGATTTGGCCAATCCTGCTTGTTCAGGCATGCAATATAGCCTCGGTAAAGACCGGAGAGATCGGATTTAGTCACGGCAACACCTCTATTTCCGGCAAGCCCCGCAAAGGCAGCATCTCGGCTTGACTGGGTGACGTCGGTCTGCGTGCACCGGAAACGCAGAAAACGATACCAGACGGCCGGCATCACGAATTCAATGACGGAATTTCAGGCACAGACGCGGTTGCGCCCTTGCCTCTTCGCCTCATAGAGCTGGCGATCGGCGCGGCGATAGAACTCCTCGGCGGTTTCCTTGCGATCCCAGACGGCAAGCCCGACGCTGGTGGTGATTTTCAGTCGGACATTGCCCGTCAGCACCGCCATGTTGGCGATCGCCTTGCGGATGCGCTCCGCGAATTTGGATAGCAGCTCGGCGTCCATATTGGGCGTGACCACCGCGAACTCCTCGCCGCCCAGGCGCGCCACCACGTCGTGATAGCGTGTCATGTCCTTGAGACAGTTGGCGACCGCCCGCAACACCTCGTCGCCGACATCGTGGCCGTGGCTGTCGTTGACCTGCTTGAAATGGTCGAGGTCGAGGATCATCAGCCCTACTGGTTTCTCGATGCGACGGAACTCTTCGAGATATTCCTTCAGCGCATCGTCGAAATAACGCCGGTTCTGCATGCCGGTGAGGCTGTCGGTGAGCGCCGCATGCTCTAGCGTCTCCGAACGCGCGCTGAGCGAAACGGTCATGGCGCGCAGCTTGCCTTCTTCCGTCGCCTGCTTTCGGATCAGCGGGTAGATGAAGAAAATGCCGAAGAACAGCGCAGTCGCCAGCAGCACGCCCGTCGCAAACAGCAGCTTGTTGAGATAGACGATTTCATCGAGTTCCGAAGGCGTATTGCTAATGTCGGCGGCCAGGGTTTGCAGGAGCCCATAGGCGTAAAGCGTCACCAGGCCGGCGGCCAGGATCACAAAAATAAAGACGAAAAAGGCTGATTCCGCCTTGTGGAAACGCATCTGCTCCCCGTTGGAAAGTTCGTAACGATCTTATGGCATGCGGGAACTTACGGACAGTTAACCTGGACAACTTCAACGCGAAATGTCCCCTCGGTGTCGACTTTTCAGGTTGCGCTCGAAGGAGGGAGTGAGAGCATCGAGTCGATCCCCTCACCAGGACGCAATCTCTGCCATTCCGGGCCCAATTGGTGCCTGAACCAGGTCGCCTGCCGTTTGGCATATTGCCGCGTCGCGATTTTCGCGCGCTCGATGGCCTCGGGAAAACTGAAGGCGCCGGCCAGCGCGGCCTGAAGCTCGCGAACACCGATTGCTTTCATCGCCGGCAGGTCGGGATCGAGGCCGAGCGCTGAAAGCTGTTTCACCTCGTCCAGTGCCCCCTTGTCCAGCATGCGGTCGAAGCGAGCATCGATCCGCTCCACCAGCGCCGCTCGCTCCGGCTCGATGACGAAAAAGCGCGCGCTGCTCCTGTCGATCGACGGCCGGCCACGCGCGGCCTGCCAGTCCAGGATGGAACGCCCCGACGCGTCGAGCACCTCCAGCGCCCGCACGATGCGCTGGCCATCCGTCGGCTTCAGCATCATGCCGGCCGCAGAATCCTCGCGCAACAGGATGCGGTGCAATCTCACTGCGCCCTGTTCCTGGAGCTCGTAACGCCAGCGATCGCGGATCGACTTCGGAATGTCGGGCATCTCCGAGATACCTTCCGTGAGCGCCCGGAAATAAAGCCCGGTACCGCCGACGAAAATCACTGGCCGCTCCGAGAGCGTGCCGTCGTCGATCAGCTTCGTGACATCACGCAACCAGGCGCCGGTGGAATAGGCGGTGGACGGATCGACGTGTCCATAAAGAAAGTGGGGGACGCGGGCGAGTTCGGCAGGACCAGGCCGCGCCGTCAGCACGTCGAGCACCGAATAGCCTTGCATGGAATCGGTGTTGACGATGACACCGCCATTGCGCTCGGCGAGGTCGAGTGCGAGCGCCGACTTGCCGCTGGCGGTCGGCCCGGCTATCAGGATCGCGTTCTTCACGCGGCCTTCGCCCGCCTGTCCGCTGGAATTTTCGATGCCGCTGATCGCCACGCTTCTATCCCATCCCGCCGGCCGCGCATTGACGCCGACGCTAGCGAATATGGCCTCGCGGTCGGTCGGCGCAAGCGCTGTTCGCTGGCTGGCCGAAGGCATTGCCTGCGAACTCGACTTGCCGGAGACCGCCGACGCTTCCGAAATAACGGCGCGCCTGCAGGCCGCGCTTGCTTCCGAACCGATCGACGTGGCCGTCCAGCCGGCTGAGAACAGGCGCAAGAAGATCCTGATCGCCGACATGGATTCGACGATGATCGACCAGGAATGCATCGACGAGCTTGCCGACGAGATCGGCGTCAAGGATCGCGTCGCCGCCATCACGGCGCTATCCATGAACGGCGAGATCGCATTCGAGCCGGCCTTGCGCGAGCGCGTGGCGCTGCTCAAGGGTCTCGATGCCGCAATCATCGACCGCATCATCGACAATCGCCTGACGCTAGCCTCCGGCGGCCGCACGCTCGTCCAGACAATGGCGGCCAATGGCGCCTGGACGGCGCTGATCTCCGGTGGTTTCGACATCTTCACCACCCGCATCGCAGCATTGCTCGGCTTTCACGAAAATCGCGCCAACCGCCTGATCGAGCAGGATCGCCGCTTCACCGGCTTGGTCGCCGAACCGATCCTCGGCCGCGCCGCCAAGGCCGAAGCCCTTATCGAGATTTCCGCCCGCCTCGGCCTGACGCCTGCCGATGCCATTGCCGTCGGCGACGGCGCCAACGATCTCGACATGATCCGTCTTGCCGGCATCGGCGTCGCCTTGCATGCCAAGCCGGCCGTGGCAGCCGAGGCAAAGATCCGCATCGACCACGGCGACCTCACCGCCTTGCTTTATCTGCAGGGTTATCGCCGGGAGGAATTTGTCGAATGACGCCGATCCGCACCGAGCGCCTGATCCTGCGCAACTGGGGAGATCGTCACCGCGAGCTCTTCCATCGCATCAATTCCGACGAGTTGGTCATGGAATTCTTTCCGTTTCGGCGCGACCGTGCCCAGTCGGACGCCAAGATGGAGGAGTTGCGCGCGGCTATCGATCGCGACGGCTTCGGCTTCGCGGCCGCTGAGATCGCAGCCACAGGTGAATGCATCGGCTTCGTCGGCATAACCCGAACCGATCATTTGCCATTCCTGCCGCCCGGCACGATCGAGATCGGCTGGCGGCTGGCACCCGAATTCTGGGGCCGCGGCTATGTCACCGAAGCAGCCGAAGCCTGGCTCACCTATGGCTTTGAAAGACTTGGCCTCGACGAAATCGTGTCCTTCGCAGTCGAGGATAACAGCCGGTCCACTGCCGTCATGGAGCGCCTGGGCATGATCGCCGAGCCGCCTCCGACTTCGACCATCCCGGTGTTCCGGACAGCCACACCGCACTCAGGCGACATGTTTTCTACAGGCTGCCGCGCACAGACTGGCAGGCAAGAAAAAGGGCGGCCCGCTAGCCGCCCTTTTTCGTTTCAACATCAGTGTGTTGCAGGCTCTTCCGGACTCAATCCATCCGGATTGTCACAAACCTCAGCTCGCCTGTCTTCGACGCCAGCATCAAAAGCGCGTTCTTGCGCCCCTGCTCCTTCAGCGCGCCGATCCGGTCCATGACGTCCTTGGGCGTGGCGACCGATTCCTGCGCGATCTCGGTGATCACCTCGCCCGGCTGGATGCCGCGTTCGGCTGCCGCCGAATCCTTGGCGACGTCGGTCACGACGACGCCGGAGACATCGGTGGCAATGCCGAATTTCGTGCGCGTCTCGTCGTTGAGCTCGCCGATCGTCATGCCGAGCACGGCAGCCGTCGAAACCGCAGGCGCCTTGTCGGCATCGTCCTGGTCGGTGTTGCCGTTTTCACCGCCGCTGGCAAGCTTTTCGCCGTCCTCGAGCCGGCCGAGCGTCACCTTGACGGTCTGCTCGACCCCTTTGCGCACGATGATCACGTCGACCGCCTTGCCGACCGGGCTCTCCGCCACGACGCGCGGCAGGTCACGCATTTCATGGATGTCCTTGCCGTCGAATTTGATGATGACGTCGCCGGCCTGGATTGTGCCGTTGTCAACCGGCCCGCCCTTGATGACGCCGGCGACCAGCGCGCCCTTGGCGGTCGCCATGCCCAGGCTTTCGGCAATGTCGTCGGTCACCGGCTGGATGCGCACGCCGAGCCAGCCGCGCCGCGTCTCGCCGAACTGGCGAAGCTGGTCGACGACGCCCGAGGCAAGCTGCGACGGGATCGAGAAGCCGATGCCGATCGAGCCGCCCGATGGCGAGATGATTGCCGTGTTGATGCCGATGACCTCGCCGCTGCTGTTGAACAGCGGTCCGCCGGAATTGCCGCGGTTGATCGCGGCATCGGTCTGGATGAAGTCGTCATACGGGCCGGAATTGATGTCGCGATTGCGTGCCGAGACGATGCCGACCGTCACCGTGCCGCCGAGACCGAACGGATTGCCGATCGCCATCACCCAGTCGCCGACACGCATCGTGTTGGAATCGCCGAACTTCACCGCCGTCAGCTTGTGCCCTTTCGGATCGACCTTCAGCACCGCGACATCGGTCTTGGTGTCGGTGCCGACCAGCGTCGCCTTGAGCGTCACCCCATCGGAGAAATTCACCTCGATGTCGTCGGCATCGGCAATGACGTGGTTGTTGGTCACCACGATGCCCTGCTCGGCGTCGACCACGAAGCCGGAGCCCAGCGACTGCACCTTTTGCCCGCCGCCGCCCTTGTCGCCGCCACGGTTCTTGAAGAAATCGTCGAAGAAGTCCTGGAAGGGCGAGCCCTCCGGCAGCTGCGGCATCGGCACTGCGCCCGGCCCCTCAGTGCCTTTAACAGTCTGCGACGTCGAGATGTTGACCACGGCGCCAAGCAGGCCGGCGGCGAGATCGGCAACCGAGGGCGGCCCGTCGGCTGCCATCGTCGGCGCCACGAACGACGGAACGGCAACGGCGCCGACCAGAAGCGCAGCGGCCCCGGCGATGAACGTCCGCCTCGCTGCACGCAGAAGGATGGTGGATGTCATCGAAAGGCCTCCGGGTGTTCTGAAAAAAACCGCTTCGGCAAAAATGCCGGTCCGCGTCATGTTGGCAAGAAATAAGGCACGTTTGCGGCTATGGCTACCGCCAGAGGATAAATCCTCCGTTACGCCGGCGCCCCTGCACCGGCCCTATTGGCCGGTGCCTGGCTGTGCCGCCGGTGCGGCGGGAGCGGTAGGTGCTGGCGCTGGTGCCGCCGGTGCCACAGGCGTTTCCTTGCTGTTCGGGTCGCGGAAGAAGCGGAAGAACTCGGAATTCGGCGACAGCACCATCGTCGTTCCGGCGCTGTTCAGCGCCGTGCCATAGGCATTCATCGACCGATAGAAATCGAAGAAGGCCGGATCGCGCAGATAGGCCCCGGCAAACGTGGCACTGCGCTGGGCTTCACCTTCACCGCGCAGGATTTCAGACTCTTTTTGCGCTTCGGCGACGATTTCGACCACTTCGCGGTCGGCGCGAGCCCTGATCCGCTGCGCTGCCTCATTGCCTCGCGCCCTCAGCCGCTCGGCTTCGGCGAGACGTTCGGCCTTCATGCGGTCGAAGGTCTGCTGCGAGACTTCGGCCGTGAGATCGGTGCGGCGGATGCGGACATCCTCGATCTGCAGGCCAAGCGAGGTGGCATCAGGCCTCAGCTGATCGCGCACCTCGCGCATCATCACGGCGCGCTCTTCCGAGAGTGCCGCCTCGAAGTCGCGCAGGCCGTAGACGCGGCGCAAGGCGGCGTCGAGACGCGTCCTCAGCCGGGCCTCGGCCAGTTCGATCTGGCCGGAAACCGCGGCGCGGAACACACGCGGATCCGAGATACGATAGGCGATAAAGGCATCGACCTCATAGAACTTGCCGCCCGAAACCTGGACGCGGATGTTGTCGAGGTCGAAGCGCAGCACCCTGTTTTCGATCAGCTGCACGGTGTCGGCATCGAAGAAGGAGAATGGCGCCTTGAAATAGATGCCCGGCTGGTTCTTGACGTCGACGATTTCGCCGAACCTGAGCACCAGCGCCTGCTGGCGCGCATTGACGACGAAGACCGACGAATAGAGCAGGAACAGGATGACCGCGGCGATGACCGCAATGACGGGAAGACGGTTGGCCATCACTGGTTTCCTCCGGTGGCCGGTGCCGGCGCCTTCTGCTGCAATGCCGGCAGCGGCAGGTAGGGAACGACCCCTTGCCCGTTGCCTTGCTCGACGATGACCTTGCTCGAATCCTTCAGCACCCGCTCCATCGTTTCCAGGTAGAGTCGCTTGCGCGTCACCTCCGGCGCCTTGGCATATTCGTCATAAACCGAGATGAAGCGCTGCGCCTCGCCTTCGGCCTCCTGCACGACCCGGTTTTTGTAGGCGGCCGCGTCTTCGCGGATCTGTGCGGCCGCACCGCGCGCCTGGCCGAGCTTCTGATTGGAATACTGATTGGCCTGCTCGACGAACTTGTCCTCGTCCTGCTCGGCGCGCTGCACCTCGTCGAACGCGTCTGCCACCTCGCGCGGTGGCGCGGCGTCCTCGATCGAAATGGCGTTGACGTTGAGGCCGGCCTTGTAACCGTCCAGCGTCGTCTGGATGATCTCACGCACCGACGCCGCGATGCCTTGCCGGTCGTCGCGGAAAATGTCTTGCGCCGGGCGCCGGCCGACCGCTTCGCGCATCGCGCTTTCGGCGACCTGCTGCAGCATGCCGTCCGGGTCGGACACATCGAACAGATAGGCCTTAGGGTCGGAGACCTGATAGGCCACAGAGAACTGCACATTGACGATGTTCTGGTCGCCGGAAAGCATCAGGCCATTGCCGCTGGAACTGCCGCCGCCGATACTGACAAGCTGCTCGGCGATGTTGGCGGTCTCGACCGTTTCGATGGGCCACCAATGGAAATGCAGGCCAGGCTGCGACAGCTCCGCCTTCGGCTTGCCGAACCTGAGTTCCACCGCAACTTCGTCGGGCTGCACGGTGTAGACCGCCTTGAACGCCCATAGCACCACCAGCGCCGCGGCAATCAGCCCGAACACGGCAGGGCTCGCGCCACCGCCGCCCGGCAGCGCGCGCCGCAACCTGTCCTGCCCGCGCCGGATGATATCCTCGAGATCGGGAGGCGAGCCCTGCGGGCCGCTGGGTCCTTTTGGTCCCTGACCCCAAGGCCCCTGATTGTTGCCGCCGCCCCACGGGCCGCCGCCGCCGCTCTTGTCGTTCCAGGGCATAAATGTCCTTTCGCTTGGAATTCCCTCAAGCGCCGGCTCACCGGCGCAAAATCCAATATTATTCTTCTATAGGGATGCAACGGCACGCTTTCAACGCGATCGGCTGCCGCCACTGTCCGCTTTTGGGTCCATCTAGACCTGTCGCGACCCCTTTGTCGCCTTCAATGCACGTCGCGCCGCCGCTCGTAAACCGAATAGCGTGTCGCATGGCTGTCCTTTTCGCCAGCCTCCACCTCCTGCGAGCGGACGATCCGCCACAGCGCCGGATCGATCGGCGGGAAATGGGCATCGCCGTCGACCGCGGCCAGAACATGGGTCACGTGCAGCCGATCGGCCAACGGCAGCGCCTGAGCGTAGATCTCGCCGCCGCCGATGACGCAGATCTCGTCGGCGCCGGCCATGCAGCGCCCGCGCACCGTCGCCAGCGCGATTGCGTCCTCGATCGAGTGCGCGACTTCGACGCCCTCGGCGCGCCATGCCCTGTCTCGTGTCACCACGATATTGAGCCTGCCCGGCAATGGGCGGCCGATGCCTTCATAGGTCTTGCGGCCCATGATGATGGGCTTGCCCATCGTATCGGCTTTGAACCGCTTGAGATCGGTGGACAGCCGCCACGGCAACCCACCCTCGCGCCCGATCACGCCGTTCTCGGCGATGGCGACATAAATCGCGAGGTCCATCAGCCGCCGTTTCCGCCATCGGATGGCTCCAGCAGCAATATGTCGATGTCGTGCTCGGGGTAGAAGTTCTGCGCCTTCATCTCGAACGTCGTCGGTCCGACCTTCCTGACGTTTTCGCCGCAAAACGAGACCAGGTTCTTCGCATCGCCCTTGTCGACGGTCAGCTTGAACGTGCCGATGTTTCCCGACGCCCAGTTGCCACCCGTGGTCAGGATATAGGCGATGCGGTTCTCGAAATATTTGGGGTAGCCGTCGGGATCGTCCTTGGCTGCCTTGCGCACGGCATTCTCGAAGGCATCGTCCATGCAGTAGCGTGTCTTGTAGGCGGCATACTGAGCCTGGAACTGGCCGTCATAGAAGAAGCTGACCGAGGAGGTGCCGCCGACGCTCGGCTTGTAGCGATGCGAGACATGGACCGCCTTGTTGGCCGGAAACGTCGAGCGCCACCAATAGGTCGAGCGCAATTGCCAGAACGGCGTATAGACGGTCTTCATGCCCGAACCGTCGTCGGCAGTGTCCTCGATGATGATGCCGCGGTTGACCCAGTCGTCGGCGACCGCTTGCGGCAGCTTTGCCAGCGCTGCCTTGGCCGCATCGCCGAACGGATAGAACGGCACGCCCTGCGCCTTCAGGTCAGCGCCGATGTCGATGCCGAGCGCGAACACCTTCTGCTCGAGCTGCGGCTTTGCCGGCACCCCGTCGATCGTCACTTCGAAGCCGAGGAAATTGTCGCTCTGCGCCTCCGGAATCGCCGGTATTTCTTCGGGGTCGCCTTCGATGTCGGGCATCGGAAAGGCGACGATCGCATCGACATCCTTGTCGGTGTTGTTGCGGAAGACGTAACCGACCATCACTTTTTCCGGCGAGATGTAGAGATCCTCGCTTTCCATCGCCACCGCATCGCTGCGCGAAAGGATCAGCCCACCGGTGCCGAGTTCGGCGACCGAATCATTGGCGAGCGCAGGCGTAGCCGAGAGCGCCAAGGCTGCGGTCAGGACGTAACGGAACATGGAAACTCCCCCGGCGAGAATGCCAACATGACTCTAGCTGTTCAATGTGGCGTTTCAAAGCCTTTCGGCAAATGCGCCGGCGCCTGCCGGCATGTCGTGTCGGTCTGGACACGCCGGTCCCGATCGGGCAGGAGTTCGCCCATGCGCAAGCTTCTCGTCATCGGCATCGGCGCCGGCAATCCGGAACACATGACAGTCCAGGCCATTAACGGTCTCAATCGGGCCGACGTGCTGTTCATTCCTGACAAGGGCGCCAAGAAGAACGATCTCGCCGAATTGCGCCGCCAGATCTGCGACCGCTTCGTCATTAATCCGAACTCGCGCCGTGTCGAATTCGACGTGCCGGTGCGCGCCGAGCCGGCGCCTTCCTACCGCTCGACCGTCGACGACTGGCACGAGGCGATCGCCGCGATCTACGAAGGCCTGATCCGCGACGAACTCCCTGAAGATGGCTGCGGCGCCTTCCTGATCTGGGGCGATCCGTCGCTCTACGACAGTGCGCTGCGCATCCTCGAGCGCGTGCGCCTCAGAGGCAATATAGCGTTCGAGTTGGAGGTCATCCCTGGCATCACCGCCATCCAGGCACTCGCAGCCAGCCACAAAATGGCATTGAACCGGATCGGCGACGCCATTTTGATCACCACCGGCCGCCGGCTCGCCGAGGAAGGTCTGCCCGAAAACGCCGGCAGCACCATCGTCATGCTGGACGGCAAATGCGCCTTCAACACGCTGGACGACAACGACGTCACCGTCCACTGGGGCGCCTATCTCGGGACGCCCGACGAGATCGTCATCTCGGGCCGGATTGGCGACGTCGGCGACAAGATCGTGAGCACCCGTGAGCAGGCCCGCCGGAAAAAAGGCTGGATCATGGACACCTATCTGCTGCGCAAGCCGGGCGAGCCTAAGAAGTAACAGGGATCACACGCGGCATGAATTCCGCCGGCGTCACGCTGCGTCGATCTCGGCCTGCAGCGCCTCCATATGCGCCGCCGCTGCTGAAGACGCAGCCCGCTCGATCGCGCGGAAGCGGCTGACCACAGCAAGCCCGACCGACGTCAACTGGGCGCCACCGCCTTTTTTGCCGCCCGTCTGTGCCGCAACCAGCGGCTTGCCGAACACCCGGTTCATGTCCTCGACTAGGTCCCAGGCGTGCTTGTAGGACATCTCCATGCCGCGCGCCGCGGCCGAAATCGAGCCGAAGGCGGCGATCTGTTCCAGAAGCTCGATCTTGCCCGGTCCGATGCGGCCATCTGGATCGAGATTTATCCGCAAACTCAGCGACGGCATTTGCTCCTCCGCGGTCACGCCATTCTACAGGTTCTGCAGCGATACCGCTATTCCAAAACGATATAGCGAATCATCGGCCGTTCACTCATCCGCCTCGGCGGGCAGGCCGGCGCCGGTATTCGCCTGGTCGAAGCTCACCGTCTTGACCACGGCGAAGACCTGTCGACCAAGCCGAAGCCCCAGTGTCTGCCGCGACTGTTCGGTGATGCGGGCAAGCACGGTTGCGCCATTGCAGTCGAGGCCAATCTCGACCGTAGGCCCTTCGCCCGGCTCTATCGCCACGATCGTGCCCGGCAATATGTTGAGCGCGCTGAGGCCAACCGGCTGCTCGGTGGCGATCATCACGTCGCGGGCACGGATGCGGACGCGCACCGGCGCACCGACTGGCGTTGCCAGAAGCGGCACCCGGATCTCGCCCGCCAATGAGCCTAGCACCGTCATGCCAAAGGCTTCGTCGTGGCCCAGAACCGCGGTATCCAGCACGGCACCGCCCTCGCCGCGCTCTTCGGCCGGCAATAGATCCAGACGCTGCATGATCGCTCCGGTCGGACCGGAAGCGGCGACCTTTCCTTGCATCAGCACCACGACGTCGCTCGCCAGCCGCGCCACTTCGGCGATCGAGTGGCTGACATAGACGATCGGGATTTTCGTCTCGTCGCGCAGCCGCTCGATGTAAGGCAAGATCTCGGCCTTGCGCCCCTCGTCGAGCGAAGCCAGCGGCTCGTCCATCAGCAGCAATTTCGGACTGGCAAGCAGCGCCCTGCCGATTGCCACACGCTGCTTCTCGCCACCAGAGAGCTTTGCCGGCCGCCGGTCGAGCAAATGGCCGATCCCGAGCAGTTCGACCACGCCATTGATATCCGCGTAACGCTCAGCAGCCGGCGTGAACCAGCGGCCATAGCGCAGATTGCTCGCCACGCTCATATGCGGAAACAGCCGCGCATCCTGGAACACCATGCCGATCCGCCGTTTGTGCTTCGGCACGAACAGACCGGCATCGCTATCGACCAGCACGCGGCCCTCGGCCGCGATACGACCTTTGTCGGGGCGGATCAGCCCGGCAATCAAATTGATTAGCGTCGTCTTTCCGGAGCCGGAAGGCCCGAACAGCGCAGTCAGCCGCCCGGCGCTTTCGAAGCGGGCATTGACGGTGAAACCGCCAAGCCGGTGGCTGATGTCGACCTGAACCGTCATTCGATGTCCATCCGCCGGCCGACGCGCCGCGCCAGCACTTCCGAGGCAACAAGTGCCGCCATCGAGATGACGATCGAGATCAGCGTCAGCCTGAGCGCGCCGGCGTCGCCGCCGGGAACCTGCGTGAAAGTGTAGATCGCCGACGGTAGCGTCTGCGTCTCGTTCGGAATGTTGGAGACAAAGGTGATCGTCGCGCCGAATTCGCCCATCGCCTTGGCGAAGGAGAGGATCGCACCGGCGATCAGCCCGGGCAGGATCAGCGGCAGCGTGATCGTGCCAAATACCCATAGCGGATTGGCGCCGAGCGTGCCGGCGGCCGCCTCGATTTTGCGGTCGACGGCCTCGATCGACAGCCGGATGGCCCGCACCATCAGCGGAAAGCCCATCACGCCGCAGGCGAGCGCGGCGCCAGTCCAGCGGAAGGAAAAAACGATGCCGAAATGTTCGGCCAGGAAAGCGCCGGCCGGACCACGCTTGCCGAAAGTCAAAAGCAGCAAATAGCCGGTCACCACCGGCGGCAGGATCAGCGGCAGATGCACCAGGCCATTGAGCAGCGTCTTGCCCCAGAACTGGCCGCGGGCAAGCACAAGAGCGATCAGAATGCCCGGCGGCAGGCTGGCAATCATCGCCACGGTCGCCACCTTGATCGACAGCCGGACCGCATTCCATTCGTCGGGAGCGAGATCCAGCAGCCAGTTCATGTGCGGTGCCGTACGTCAGTTGCTCGGCGCGAGGATTGTAAAACCTTGCGCCTTGAAGAGTTCGCCAGCCTTGGCGGATTGCAGGCATTTCAGGAATGCCGAGGTAGTTCTGCTCTTCGAATCCGCAAGCTGGGCGACTGGATAGATGATCGGCGGATGGGTACCCGCGGGGAAAGTGCCGACCACCTTCACGCCAGGCTCCGCATGCGCATCCGTGGCGTAGACGATGCCGAGTGCTGCCTCGCCGGTCGATACCAGTTTTAGAGCGGCGCGGACATTCTCGGCCTGCGCCACCTTGCCTTCGACCGAAGACCAGGCACCGAGCGATTCGAGGGCTGCCTTGCCGTATTTGCCTGCCGGCACAGCTTTGACATCGCCCATGGCAAGTTTGCCGTCACCGACCAGCCCGGCAAGATCGAAACCCTTTTCGATCCTGGTCTCGACCTTGGAATCCCGCGGCGCAACCAGCACGATCTGGTTACCGAGCAGTTTCACTTGGGTTTCGGGCTTGGTCAGCTTCCTGTCGGCAAGATATTTCATCCAGTCGAGATCGGCCGAGATGAACAGGTCTGCTGGCGCGCCGCTTTCAATTTGCCTGGCCAGCGCCGAGCTCGCCGCGTAGGAAATGGTCGCCGCCTCGCCGACATCGGCCTCGCAGGCCTTGTTGACGGCATCGAGCCCATCCTTCAGGCTCGCCGCGGCAAACACGACCACCTTGTCATCGGCATGGGCCGCCGGCACCGCGGCCATCAGCATGGCGGCGAGACCCGCGATGGCAATCGTCGTCGAACCTTTGCGCGCCAGCATGAAACTCTCCTCGTCCCGGATCGCCCGAAGCCGTCCATCGATATATCCGTGCGAACATAACAAGGAAAGGCTCTTTACCGGCGACGGCATTCTGAACCGAGGTTTTCCCGGCCTGCGATAATCGTCGTTGGATACAGCGGCGTCGAAGCCGAAGGAAATATTCACATGAAAATCAGCGACCAGGGATTGCCCGTCAAGTCGACGTCGGCCAATCAAGATGGATGCTGACAAGGCCCGAGGGCGCAGCCGCAGTAGGCAATGTCGATATGCACGGTCGGCTATGGTGCTAGACCGCGATCGGCGCCTTGATCGTCGCGTCGGCGAAATAGTTCTCGAGCCGGAAATCCTCGAAGCGGAAGGCAAAGAGATCCTTCACCTCGGGATTGATCCACAGCGTCGGCAACGCCTTGGGCGTGCGCCGCAATTGTTCGCGCGCCTGCTCGAAATGGTTCGAGTAAAGATGCGCGTCGCCGAGCGTGTGGATGAAATCGCCGGGTTTCAATCCGGTCACCTGCGCCACCATCAGCGTCAGCAACGCATAGGAAGCGATGTTGAACGGCACACCGAGAAAGATATCGCCCGACCGCTGATAGAGCTGGCAGGAAAGCTTGCCTTCAGAAACATAAAACTGGAACAGGCAATGGCAGGGCGGCAACGCCATGGCCTCCACCTCGGCCGGGTTCCACGCCGAAACGATCAGCCGCCGCGAATTAGGATTTTTGCGTATTTCCTTCAGAAGATTCGCAATCTGGTCGATGGCGCCGCCATGGCCGTCCGGCCACGACCGCCATTGTTTGCCATAGACCGGGCCGAGATCGCCGTTCTCGTCGGCCCACTCATCCCAGATCGAGACGCCGTGATCGTTGAGATATTTGATGTTGGTGTCGCCGGCCAGGAACCATAAAAGCTCGTGGATAATCGACTTCAGGTGCAGCTTCTTGGTGGTGGTGACCGGAAAGCCGCGGGCCAGGTCGAAGCGCATCTGGTAGCCGAATACCGAGCGCGTTCCGGTGCCGGTGCGGTCGCCGCGATCGGCGCCGTTTTCCAGCACATGCTTCAGAAGGTCGAGATACTGGCGCATCGGCTCCGGTCCGATTCGGGTTGTCAGCCATCATAGCCGAATGACCGTCGGCCGAACACAGCAAAGCGAGACGATTCCAGCAGAAGCCTCACCAGCACCGGCGGCGAGGTTGCTCAGAGCGAGCCGAGCATGCCCAGATCCTTGGCGACGAGGTAATAGAATGTCACCCGGCTCTTGCTGTTGTCGGCCGCCATAGCCTTGCAGGTCTTTTCGATAGCCCCATCCGCCTTGGCACCGTCGGTGACGCCGAGCTTGCCGGCGACCCAGCTGTTCCTGACACGCTTCAGTTCCTCCGGGTCGGTGCAGGACACCAGCGAGGAATCGCGGTTCCTGAGCGCGATGCCCAGATGCTTGACGATCTTGGCGACCGCGTCGGCATCGGCCGCCGCATCATACTTCTTTACGTCTGCGAGATAATCGGCCATCGAATTTCCCCTCGTCGGCGCCACGGGATCCGGTCAGTGAGGATTGTGGCGCGCTGCCGCAAATAATGCGCTAGGTCTCCTCACCGCCACAAAGCTTCGGTTGAGACCGGCTGCAAGTCAACCCCTTGATGATCCACTTTGGCACGGACGAAAGTGGTATTCCGGCCTTTCATTTTCCACCGCCAGTCCCTATATTCGCTTCGTCGGCTCGACCGACTATGGCGATAAACAGGCGATGAAATAAGCCGTTCGGACCCGGGGGCGGTACCCGGCGCCTCCACCAAAAACCGCTGCTCAAGAGCGGCTTTTGCTGGGGGCGAAATAGGATCGACGAAGGTGTAAAGATCGTACTTTTGCCCGGCATTGTACCACCGTTATCGGGCTAAACTTATAGTTGCCAACGACAACTATGCGGAAGCACGTCTCGCCGCGTAAGCGGTGCGATAGCTTCAATTCAAGCCCTAGTGGTTCGCACTTCTAGGCGGGGTTCGGAGGTACCTGGCAACAGAAACCTCCATTTCTCCCTCTCGACATATGCAGAAGCGGGCCCCGCCGGCCGGGCTTTCATGCGCCCTGACGGGTCCAAAAAACCCCTGTCTTCATACTTCCCCCATCCAATCCATGGATCAGAAATGCTAAACGATTCCAATCGGTTTTTCGTGCTGACCGGCGGTCCGGGCCCAGGCAAGACAACGTTGATCGAGGCTCTTAAGGTGGCAGGCCTCGCAACCTCGGGCGAAGCCGGGCGCAGCATCATCACGACGAATTGGGCGATAGGCGCCAAGCCTGCCCTGGCGGCTCTGTTCGCCGAGTTGATGCTGTCTTGGGAGTTGCGCTCCTACCGGATCGCGGGCGAGCAATCCGGTCTGGTCTTCTTCGATCGCGGCGTGCCGGACACTCTTGGCTATCTGCGCCTGACCGGGGTGCCGGTTCCCGATCACGCCACGAATGCCGCCCGACGCTTCCGCTATGCCAGGCGCGTCTTCGTCGCGCCGCCATGGCCGGAAATCTTTCGGCAGGACAACGAACGCAAGCAAACGATGGACGAGGCTGAACGCACCTTTCACGCACTCGTCGCCGTTTACACGGAACTAGGCTACGAGCTGGTGCCGCTGCCCTTGGCGCCCGTCGAAACGCGGCTGCGGTTCGTCCTCTCCGAGACAGCGTCGTAGCGAAGCACCGCAAGCGACGGTTTTGCGAAAGTCCAAGGGCCTCCCATCATCGGAACCTCCGATGGCAGCATTCGTTTCTTCCCGTTTCCCTTCTCTCATGCCTTGCGGGACAAGGCCTCAGTTTCTCGCCGCATATCGGTCAGGCCCCGGCGAGCTATCTGATGGAGATAAGATGAACCAGGAAACCACACCAGCACCCGAACGCATCCTGATCGTTGGCGGCAGTTCCGGCATGGGGCTGTCGCTGGCCGAACAGCAGCTTGCCGCCGGCGCCGAGGTTACGATCGTCGGCCGCTCCGAGGACCGATTGTCGGCCGCACGGCAGCGCGTGCCTCACCCCGAAAGGCTGAGGACGATCGCAGCCGACGTCACAAGCGAGGACGAGGTCCAGCGCCTGTTCCAGGATGTCGGCACGCTCGACCACATCGTCTCGACCGCCGCCGACGTTACGGGCGTCTATGTGTTGCTTCCCGAGATGGACATCTCGGTGGCGCGGAAAGTGATGGATTCCAAAGCCATCGGGCCGCTTCTTCTTGCCAAACATGGCGCGCCTCGTCTGACGCCCGGGGGATCAATCACGCTGACCTCGGGCATCGCCGCCTATCGTCCGGCGGCGAAAGGCGCGGTGGTGGCAGCCGTTAATGGGGCACTTGGCTCACTCGCCTACGCGCTTGCCGTCGAACTGGCGCCGATCCGCGTCAACGTCGTCTCGCCGGGCTGGGTCGACACGCCGATTTGGGATGCCGTCGTCGGCAGCGGAAAGATGGCTGCGCTGGAGGCCATGGCAAAGCGTCTGCTCGTCGGCCGGATCGGCCAGGCAGCCGACATTGCCCAAGCCATCACGTCCCTCATGCACAACGGCTTCATCACCGGAACCGTGCTTCATGTCGATGGTGGCCAGCGGCTGGTCTAGCGATGGCCAGATTTCGCGGACCATTGCAAGGAACAGCCGCAGCACCGGCGCTTGAATGCGCCGGTGGCGCCATACCATGGTGACCGGCGTCACCGGGCTGCTTCCGACCCAGGGCAGCACGACGATATTGGCGTCAGCCGCGGAAGCCACGAGACGCGGGACCAGCGCGCATCCAAGACCGCCTTCAACAAGGCTCCGTATCGCGCCCATGCTGGCGAACTCGCCGACGAGTTTTGGACGGTCAGGCAACGTTGCGGCAAACGTTTCGTCGAACATCCGCCTATAGACGCAACCGGGCTGGGTCACGAGGAAGGCCTCGTCAGCCAGATCGTCGGGCGTTATGGCAGAATATCCGGCCAACCGGTGATTTGCCGGCATATGGTGACGAGCTCTTCTACTGCCACTTGCTCGCTTCGCAGCTCCGGCGCCGCCACTGGGACGGCTCCGAAATGGAAAGATACTTCCAGCGCCCCGCTTGTCACGCCGGCACGCAACCCACTGCTATCGTCCGCCCTGAGGTTCAGTTCCACATCCGGATGGCGCCGATGGAATTCCGCCAGCAGAGCTGGCAAGCGTGTCGAGCAAAGCGTCTCCAGGCCGCCGACAGTCAGGCGACCGGCAACCGTGCCGCTCGCGTCGGCGACTGCGGAACGGGCTTCGTCCGCGAGGTCGAGGAGATCGTTTGCGTAGTCCAGCAGGCGTTGTCCCGCCGCCGTCAGCTTCAAGCCACGCCGTGATCTGTCGAACAGCGACGTGCCTAGATCGCTTTCCAGCGCCTGGATCTGTTCGGTCACGCTCGATTGGGCAAGATGAACCCGCTCGGAAGCGCGCGTGATATTCAAGGTGGTGGCGACCGCCACGAAGGTTTTGAGATGTCGAAGCTGCATGTCCTGAACCCGTCATATAGGCATAGGCTGCTTTGAACCGGGACCGCAAACATGAAAAGGCCGGGAACATCGCCCGGCCTTTTTGTCTCGATAGGCGAAGTTTACTCCGCCGGCGCCTCCGCGACGTCCCGGCTGCGGCCGAGCGTTATTTTGGCCAGTGTGAAGGAGATCGCCGCGCAGAGCGTGATGCCCGCCACCATCGGCAGCGGCGTGCCGTCGAAAAACACGCCGGCGACGCCCATGGCGACCGCGCCGATGGCGAAGTGCAGCGTGCCCATCAGCGCCGACGCGGTACCGGCGATCTCGCCATGCTCTTCCATGGCCAGCACCGACGTCGTCGGGATGACCAGGCCGAGAAAGCCGTAGCCGATGAACAGCAGCGCCGCCATCACGTCGAGCCGGTCGACACCCGATGCCATCACCGCGAACAGCACCACCATCGTCGTCGCATAGCCGGTGACCGCGACACGCACCACGCGCTGCAGCCCGAACCGCTCCGACAGCAACCCGGTCAGCTGCGACATGCCGATAAAGGCAACCGCATTGATCGAGAAGAACACGCTGTAGACTGAAGGCGACAGCCCGTAATGATCGATCAGGATGAAGGACGAGCTCGACAGATAGACGAAGAAGCTCGCAATGCCGAAGCCGGCGATGGCCGTCAGGCCAAGGAAGTTGCGGTCGCCCATCAGGAAGCGGTAGCCGGAAAGTGCCGTCCGGAAGGACGAACCGGCGCGCTCTTCGACCGGCCGCGTCTCCTTGAGTGAGGTCGCCAGCAGGATGGTGGCGAGCACGGCCGCGCCCGTCACCGTCCAGAACACGGCGCGCCAGCCGAAGTTCTCGATGATCTGGCTACCGGTCAGCGGCGCCAGGATCGGCGACACCGAAAACACCAGCATCAGCAGCGACATCAGCTTGGCGGCCTCGGTGCCGGTATGCAGATCGCGCACGATCGCGCGCGGCACGGCCATGCCGGCGCTGGCGCCGAGCCCTTGCAGGAAGCGGAAGGCGATCAGCCATTCGATCGAGGGAGCCAGCGCCGAGCCGACGCCGCCGACCATGAACAGCGCCAGACCGCCGTAGAGTGGCAGCTTGCGGCCGACCACGTCGGAGATCGGTCCGACGACGATCTGGCCGAAGCCCATGGAAAGAAAGAAAATCAGCAGGCTCATCTGCACCGCGGCAGTGCCAGCATGCAGATCCTCACCGATTGAAGGCAGGGCCGGAAGATACATGTCGATGGCAAACGGGCCGATCGCGGACAATAGGCCGAGCACGACCGCAATGCGGAGGAATTTGGCGTTCATGATAGCAGGCTCTTTCGAATTCTGGTTGCCGCCGCGGACCGGCGCGTAACCCTAGGACGTTCCATCCCGTGGAGTTCCGACTCTTCTGCGGAACGAAACCCCCTTCGTGCAGTCCACAAATTTAGACAGGCTTGTCTAATTCGTCAACCACCTCTATATAGTTTTGCATGAAGGCCAACGTTTCTCCTGACATTTTCCCGCCGCGGGGCCATGAGGCCAAGCGGATGTCGATTGTCGATGCCGCCGCCTCGGTCTTCTGCCGCGAAAGCTTTGCCGGTGCCAATATCGACATGATTGCCGCCGAGGCCGGCGTCTCCCGCCAGACCATCTACAATCATCACGGCGACAAGGAAAAACTCTTCGTTGCCATCGTCCGCGACCTCACCGAACGTTGCAATGCCGGCATCTTTGCCACGATTTCCACTTTTCCCGATCAGCCGAAGGATCTCGAGGCCGACCTCATCGCCTTTGCTGTGCGGATGAACCACAACTGCATCTGCAACCGCGACGGCAAATTCCTGCGCAAGCTGATCCAGACCGAGGGCGGGCGCTATCCCGAGTTGTTCGCCGAATGGCGCGAAGAAGGACCGGGCAGGACATGGCCGGCGATCGCCGCCCGCTTCGCCCGCCTCGCTCATGCCGGCTTCCTTGACATCGACGATCCCGATGTCGCAGCGCGCCAGTTCATGGCGCTTGCCAATGCCGAGTTGCAGACGACATTCATGCTCGGCGGCACACCGACCGAGGACGAGGTGGTGCAATCGGCGACAAATGGCGTGCGCACCTTCCTGCGCGCCTTCGGCAAGCGGCAGCCTGTGGCCCGGGCGAGCAAACAGGGCGCGCTCGCCAGCGCTTGACGATCAAAGCCGTTTGACGATCAAATCGTCGCCAATGGGCTTCGCTTCCGCACGCCGGCGATCTATATCCGGTTTACGCCGCGCTCAAGCTTGATTACAGCTATCAGGACGATTCAACGGAACCCGACAGCCACATGGCCGACGACCACATCCGCTACGACATTCTGGCCCAGGAGGCGTTGCGCGGCGTCATGCGCAAGGTCCTGGCCGAAGTCGCGCGCACCGGTCTCCCGGGCAACCATCATTTCTTCATCACCTTTCTCACCGGCGCGCCGGGCGTGCGCGTGTCGTCGCGGCTGCGCGAGCGCTATCCCGAACAGATGACCATCGTCATCCAGTTCCAGTATTGGGACCTGAAGGTGAGCGACACCGGCTTTGAGGTCGGGCTGTCGTTTTCCGACGTGCCGGAGAAACTGGAAATCCCGTTCTCGGCCGTACGCGGCTTTTACGACCCGTCCGTCAACTTCGAGCTCGAATTCGACGTCAAGACCGATACCCCGGCGGAACAGGAGACAAAGGCCAAGCCTGCTCCCGAACCGCTGGCCATCGTCGCCGAGAAAAAGCCCGAGACGAAGAAGAAAACCGCCGAGGCGGAAAAGAAGCCTGCCGCGGCCGACGCCGGCGCCAAGGGCGCCGACGTGGTGTCGCTTGACGCCTTCCGCAAGAAGTGACCCGACGGGCGGCGTGACATGACCGAGATCGTCAATCTCCGTCAGGCACGCAAGCAGAAGGCTCGAGCCGAGAAGGAGCGCCTGGCCGAACAGAACCGGGCGCTGCATGGCCGTTCCAAACCCAGCCGGGATCGCGACCGCCTGATCGCCGACAAGGCCGATAAATTCGTCGCCGGCCATCGCCGCGAAAATTCGGGCGATTCGGACAAATCCGATGCTTGAAGTGTGAGTAGGATCGTCTCGTGAGCCCGGTGGAAAAGCGCTCGGTCACCATTCGCGGCCACCGCACCAGCTATTCGCTCGAAAAGCCTTTTTACGACGACCTGGTCGCCATCGCGGCCGTGCGAAAACTGACGCTCGCCGCCCTTGTCGCCGAAATCGACGAGAGCCGCCCGCGGGATGCCAATCTCTCCTCGGCGCTCCGGCTCTATGTGCTGGATTGGGCCAAGCGCAGCAAGTTGTAGCCTTCAGGCAACGCTATCCTGTTTCCTGCGCCGGATACGGAAGCCCAGCAAAGCCGAGCGGTCGCGTTCTTCGGCCTGCCAAGCAGCGTATCCTGCAGTTTCAGGTCGGCGAGCGTGAACTGGCCAAAATAGGCGATGTTCGTGGCAAGCCGGATCAGCTTCAAGAGGGCAATGCCGGCAAACAACCCCGCCGTCGCAACCACCACCGCTATGCCGGCAATGAGCAGCACCCAGGCATCGGTGGTAAAATCGCGCAGATGGCCGGGGTTGGCGTGATCGGACTTCATTTGCAGACCTTGCTTTCTGGCGGCGTGCCGACTTGCGGATGGGTCGCCGGCCGTGCCACCGAGGATGGCGGGCACGAGCGATGTTGGTGACACCACGCCAGCATCAGGCCCTGCTTGCAATCAAAGGGTTCCCCGGCGGAGGGCCGGTGACCATTGGCGACCTCGCGGAGCGCCTGCGCATCCGCCATCACAGCGCAGTGGAATTGGTCAACCGTCTTTGCGAAGCCGGGCTGGTCGCGAAGGACCACGACGAGGAGGACCACCGCCGCGTGCTGCTGCGGCTGACCGAGCGCGCCGACGACAGTCTCGCCGATCTGTCAGCCGCTCATCTCGACGAACTCGGGCGGATCGAGCCGATGCTGAAGCGCTTGCTTGCTGGACGCGACACATAAGGGATGCGCCGTCACCCGCCATTCAACGATTTCAGCAGATCGTCGATCGACGAGGGATCGAGCTTGAGCTTTGGCGGGGGCTGCACTGGCGGTGGCACGTTATTTGCGGCCGGTGGCGCTCGTTCCGCGCGCTCCGCCGCGGCCTTGCGTTCGGCGTCGAGCCTTGCCTTCTCTTCCGAGGCGATCCGCAACGCCTCTTCCGCCCTCTGGCGTTGCTGTTCTTCGGCCTGCGCTGCTTCCTCGGCAGCCTGTTGCGCCGCCTTGGCTTTGGCTTCGGCATCCGCTTCGGCCTTTGCAGCCGCCTCGGCTTTCGCCCTGGCCTCGGCTTCGGCTTTCGCCGCTGCATCCGCCTTTGCCTTGGCTTCAGCCTGCGCCCTGGCCTCCGCTTCGGCTTGGGCCTGCGCCTCAGCTTCGGCCTTTGCCTTGGCGTCCGCTTCAGCTTTCGCTTTGGCCTCGGCCTGCGCCCTCGCCTCCGCATCCGCCTGTGCCTTGGCGTCCGCTTCAGCCTTCGCCTTGGCTTCAGCCTGCGCCCTCGCCTCGGCTTCGGCCTGGGCCTGAGCCTCGGCTTCGGCCTTTGCCTTGGCGTCGGCCTCGGCCTTCAGCCGCGCTGCTTCCTGTTGCCTGCGCAGTTCCTCCGCCGCTCTTTCACGCTCGGTTTGCAGCGCAGCGTAGTAGCGCACCTCACGCCGCAGCCTTTGTTTCTCGAGCAGTGCGGCTTGCATCGCTTCGACCCGCTGCTGCTCCTTTTCCAGCGCACGCTGGGTCAGGAACTGTGCCAGCGGCTCGCTGTCGAACTGCCGTTTGGTGGCGCCAAACGGCCCGTCGACGCTGAAATTCAAAATCGGTTCGGAGCCGACCAGCGCCTCGTCGCCGGGACGATAGGCGATCTCGCCCTTGGCATCGACGGTGCTGGTGTTCAGATCGGCGGTGATGTCGGCGGACAGCGTCGCGCCCGGGCTTTCGAATTTGACCGGCGGCGCCCTCAGCGTGCCGCCGGCGATGGTGAAGGCAATATCGGTGTCCTGCGCCGGAAAACTGCCCGCCGCGGCGATCTGCGGCACAAAGCCGGCGGTCTTCGACGCGTCGATATCGCGCCCTATCGCGTCGGCCTTGGCAATGAATGCGCCAAAGGCATCGGGATTGAAGCCGGCAATAGTCATGCCCTTCAGCGTCGCCGTGCCGGAACCGGACAGCGCCGCAACCATCGCGTCGACCGATTTGCCGCTGGTCGAAAGCGCCGTCGAGAACTCGCCGCTTCCGCTGATGCCGGCCTCCGGCAGCACGGCTACCAGATCGGCGCCGGCGAGTTTCATCTGACTGGAGAAAAGCCCGGTGCCGTCATTGTTCTTGAGCTCGAACAGGCCACTCAACGCGCCGCCGAGGAACTTTGCCTTGAGGTCGGAAACGCGGATGCCCTCCTGGTCGAGCTGCAGCGACAGCGCAGCGTCATAGGCGGTGGCAAGCGGGCCGGCGGCAAGCGACGCCGCCGTCAGATCGAGATCGGCGGTAAATGGCAGACTGGATTTCTGGCTGAACGGTGCTGTCGGCCAGGTCCTGTCATTGACAAGGAAGGCCTGGTCACCGAACAGCATCACCGCCATCGGATCGAGGTCCAGCTCGTCCAGCGACAGCGCGCCGGCAAGATGCGGCAGCCCCTCTTTGATGTCGATATTTACGTCACCGGAGACCGCCGCTTCGTTGACGGCGCCGCTGAGGCCGCTCAGCACCAGGAGACCATTGCCGTAATCGGCATCGGCTGCAAGCGACGTCGACATGCCGGTGCCCATGCCGGGCAGGCCAACGCCGGTCGTCATCAGCCATGGCTCGATGTCGGCCGTTTCAAGGCTGACCTTGCCCTTGGCGGCCGCGCCTTGAGCCGTGTCGGCAATTGTCCCGTCGAAACCAGCTTTGAAGTCGTTGCCGGCCAGGCTGAATCGTGTCGCCAGGCCACCGCCGAGCGTGCCTTTGGCCGAGACTTCGGTGGTCGCCTCGCCGAGCATGCCGAGCGGCAGTGCCGGCAGACCGTAAAGCGCCAGAAGCGCGGTGGCGTCGGCATTCCTTGCGTTGAAGGTCAGCGTCACCGGCGCTTCGAGAGGCCGGTCGAGCGCCCCTTTGCCGGACAACGACGCCGAAAAGGCCGAGCCACCGGCCTTGCCCTGTGCGCTCATTGCCAGTCCAGTCGTACCGTCGCCATTGTCTGCGGCACTCGTGACCGCATCGATACGCGCATCCTGGAACAGCTCGGGATAGGCAGCAGCACGCTCCGCCAGGCCCTTCAGCACTGCATTATCCGGATAATGCTGGACGGCGACGTCGATCAGCGGCTTGAGGTCGACGGCGATCACCGAGGCGTCGAGCTTGCCGGTCGGGCTCGCCGGGAAATCCTTGATTCGACCGGTAGCGCTGATCGAGGCGCCGGCAAGTCCGCCGACCGACAGGCGATCGATCTCAAGCAGCCCATCGCGCAATCTAAGCGCGGTGTCGACGCTATCGGCGGTCAACCCGCCGGCGCTGACCGGCCCGGCCTTGATCTGGAAATCGAGGTCGCGGTCGGAAAAGCGGTTGGCGCCCTTGTCGCTGACGAAGATCGAGGCGAAGGCGGCGAGCCCGTCGACATCGAGTTCGCCACCTTCCAGTTGCATCAGCACCGATGGCCTTGTGTCGTCGGGCTGGCTGGAATCGATGCGGCCGGAGAACTTCGCCTTGCCGAGGATGAGTTCGAGATCGCTGAAGGCCTGGTGCTTCTCGCTCAAATCCACCTTGGCCTTGAAGCCGGCGGCCGGCAAGCGGCGGATCGCCTCGTCGACGTCCTTCGACAGCCATGCGGCGAAGCCGGAGGGCTGCGCCACCGCCAGAAGCAGCGATCCGGTGAAACCGAAATGGTCCTCGACGCTGACCATGCCGTTGGCTTCCAGCTTGGCGCGGCCGGGCAGCGTGGCGGCCAGCGATTTTACCGCCCAGCCGCCCTCGGCTGGCTCGGCGGACAGGTGCACGTCGCGAACGGTGGTATCGCCTGCCACCACCGCCGGCAGTTTCACCTCGACCGTGCCCGGTATGGTCGGCTTCGGCAGGTCGAGCAGCGCCTGCTCCAGCGCCGCCACCCGCTCGGACAGCGTCAATCCGGCACCGGCCGCCGCCCCCACGGCCTCGTCGAACTGCACCTGCGCGCCATTGGCCTCGATCGAGAAATGCGGCTTCAGCCCAAGGTCGACCGCAGCCTTGCCGTCGGCAGTGTAGGGATTGTCGCGCGGCCCGGTCTCGAAGCGGAATTCGTCGACGCCGAGCTTCTGGTGGTCGAGCGAAAACTTGCCGTTCAGCCTGAAGCCCGGGTCCGGTTTGCCGGCGCTGACTTTCAGCGCCTCGCCGCCGGTGCCCAGCTGCCGCGCCGCAGTCTGGTCTGCGCCCGATATCTTGAACTGGCCCGAATAGACGGCGGCGCCCTCGACGAGGCCCACATTGCCGTCGGTCTCGATGACCAGCGGATAGGCGTCCGGATCGGCCTTGAGCCTGAGCCGCATTTGCCCGTCCGGTTCGGCCTTGCCGGTGGAAGCGGCGATCGTCGTCCGCAACCCGTCCAGCAACAGCGAGCCGTCCAGCCGCCAGGGGCCGGCCAGCGACTTGGCCGAGATCGTCGAGTTGATCTCGGAAATAAGATGGCTGCGCCCGCCGGCGGCGTGGCTGAGCGCGATCTGTCCTTCCGTCACTGTCAGCTTCTCAATGGAGATTTGGCCGGGATCGAAGGGCGAGGACGGCCGTATCGTCCAGTCGACCGTGCCGTCGGCGGCGATGTCGATCGTCGCCTTCGGCCGCACCAGCCGCATGTCGAAAATCAGCACCTCGCCGCGCAGGAATGGCGCGAGTTCTGCATCCATCGAAAAGGTTTCGACGGTCATCGCCGGCTGGCCGTTGGGGCCACCGGCAACGGCGACGTTGGAAAAGGTCACCGAGGGGAACGGCAACAGCCTTGCCGTTGCATCGCCTCGCACGGTCACCTTGCGACCCAGGACGGCACTCGCCTCGCGCTCGAAATCGGCACGGTAACCTGTCCAGTCGACAAAGTACGGCACCACCAGCGCCGCACACAGCACCAGCACAAGAAGCCCACCGAAGATCACGAACAGGCGTGCGAGCATGAACTCCTAGACAGTTGATAGTAAAGTCAGTGGCACTCTACCCGCATCAGCGTGTCGATAAAGAGGCAAATAGGGGCACGGCAGCGACCTGACGTCAGTCCTTTCCCGGTAATATCTTGCCCGGGTTCATGATGTTCAGCGGGTCGAGCGCCTGCTTGATCGTGCGCATGATGTCGACGCCATGGCCGAGCTCATGCCGCAGGAAGCCGATCTTGCCTTGCCCTATGCCGTGCTCGCCAGTGCAGGTGCCGTCCATGGCGATGGCGCGCATATTGAGCCGCGACACGAATTTTTCCGCCAATGCGATCCCTTTCGGGTCGTCCACGTCCATCAGCACCAGCACATGGAAATTGCCGTCGCCGGCATGGCCGACGATCGGCGCGATCAGCCCCATCTCCGCGATATCCGCTTCGGTCTCCGTGACACATTCGGCAAAGCGCGAGATCGGCACGCAGACATCGGTCGACAGGCCCTTGGCGCCCGGCCGCAGTGTCAGCGACGACCAGTAGGCATCGTGCCTGGCCTTCCACAATTTCGTTCGCTCTTCGGCGACGCTGGTCCACAGGAACGGACCGCCGCCATTTTCCTCGGCGATCATGCCGAAGGTCTCGGCCTGCTCGGCGACGCTGGCATCGCTGCCGTGGAATTCGACGAACAGGCAGGGACTCTCCGGATAGTCGAGCTTCGAATAGGTCTTCATCGCCCGCATCTGCAGTGCGTTGACCAATTCTATGCGCGCCACCGGAATGCCCATCTGGATGGTCGCGATCACCGCGTTGCACGCCGACTCGAGGCTGGGGAACGGACAAACGCCGCCTGAAATCGCCTGTGGAATGCCCTGCAGCTTCAAAGTCAGCTGTGTGATGATGCCAAGCGTGCCTTCCGAACCGATCAGCAGCCGCGTCAGATCATAGCCGGCCGAGCTTTTCTTGGCGCGCTTGCCGGTCGTCACTGCTTCCCCGTCGGCCATCACCGCCGTCAGCGACAGGACGTTCTCGCGCATCGTGCCGTAGCGCACCGCGTTGGTGCCCGACGCACGCGTCGCAGCCATGCCGCCGAGCGAGGCGTTGGCGCCCGGGTCGATCGGAAAGAACAGGCCGGTGTCGCGCAGGTGCCGGTTCAGATCCTCGCGCGTCACGCCGGGCTCGACGGTGCAGTCGAGGTCCTGCGGATTGACCGCAATGATGCGGTTCATGCGTGACGTATCGAGTGAGATGCCGCCGCCCGGCGCATTGGTGTGGCCTTCCAGCGAAGAGCCGACGCCGAAGGCAATCACCGGCACGCGATGCGCCGCGCATGCGCGCACGATCTCCTGCACCTCCTCCGTCGTCTCGGCAAAGGCGACGCCGTCCGGCGCCTGCGTCGGGATATAGGTCGTGGTGTGCGCGTGCTGGGCCCGGATCGCCTGGCCGGTCTGGAATCGCTCGCCGAGCCGCTGCTTGAGGATGCCGAGTACGGCGGCAATGCCTTCTTCGTTGCGCTCGACCGGATTGAGGTCGCTTAGAGCCATCGATTCCTCCGCGAATGGACCAGCGTCCACCTTGTTCTGCATCTACGGATGCGTAGTCTCACCAACCACGCTCTGTCCAGTCCACGCTCATCCCGGCATGACGAGAAGGAAGTTTCCGATGCCCATCCCTGCCCCTTTCGTCTCTCGCGCCATGGACATCGAGGAGGCCTGGATCGACTACAACGGCCATCTCAACATGGCCTATTACAACGTGCTTTTCGATCGTTGCTCCGACGAAGCATTCGAGATGATGGGGATGGGGCCGGATTATGTGAAAGAACGACGGCTGACCATCTACACCGCGGAAGTCCATGTCTGCTACGTCCAGGAGTTGCATCTCGACCACAAGGTCACGGTCTCGTTCCAACTCCTCGACCATGACGAGAAGCGGCTGAGGGCCTATCAGGAAATCCGCCATCTCGACGGCTGGCTTGCCGCCACATCCGAAACGCTGTCGCTGCACGTCGACATGGCTGGCCCGAAGGTCGCGCCCTTCCCCGCCGACGTCCTGGCCAGGGTGGAAGCGATGCGCGCCGCCCATGCCGCCCTGCCGATGCCGGAGCGCGCCGGCCGCTCGATCGGTATTCGTCGTAAGCCGGCTTGAACCACGGTCCAACCGCCGTTAACCTTACCGAGGTTTTAACGTGAACAAGCCGAATTGAGACGTTGAACGACTCAGCGCGGCGTTGGAAAACCGTCCGCATCGAATTGCGATACGGGCGGCGGAGCAGCAGCGGTTCGGGGAACGTGCATGAAAACCGATATCAAGGTCGAGGCGGACAGGCTGGCGGCTGATCCACGCATCACCGACTATGATTTCTGGCGCTCGCTGAAGAACCTCAACAACGAGATCTTCCACATCGCCAACAACAACGAGCCGATCCCCTTCGCCATGATCCGCTGGCGCGCCATCCTGAAGCAGGCGCGGATGAAACGCGGCCACGCCTGAACGGTGGGGGAAGAAACAGACCGGCCGTCCGGTTTGCATTTCTGATGTGCTGACGAACGATCCCAAGCGTCAAGGCTGGCGCTTCACCGCCCCCAGCGGCGAGCGCGGCACCACCGGCGACGACTGGATGATCGCCGTATTGGTCATCGCGAACGGAATGATCCGGTCGATCACCCGCTCGAGCTCGGCCACCGAGGCGACATGCGCCAGCGCGATGAAACAGTCTTCACCGGTGACCCGGTCGCATTGGGCGATTTCCGGTAGGTCGCGGATGATTTCGGCTACGACAGCCAGTTGCCCCGGCACCGGCCTGATCCGCAGCCATGCCGATAGCTTCATGCCGAGCGCGGCCGGATTGATACGCACCGTATAGGCCTCGATCACACCGCTTTCCTGCAGCCGCTTGATGCGCTCGGCCACGCTCGGCGCCGACAGGCCGACCGAGCGCGCCAGTTCGGCGGTGCTGGTGCGCGCATCCTCTTCCAGCAGGCGCAGGATTTTCAGGTCCGCCGCATCCAGATCCGGATTTTCATTTCGAAGGCGTTTCAGCGGAATGCTCCTTGCTTTCGGAAAGGAAATGGCCGCAATGCCCGGCCATCATCCATATCAACGGCAAAAATCGCCTGCGATACTGACCCCATGGAAGATCGGACGCAAGCCCCAGCAGCAAGTCCGGCACTCGCCGGCCCCGCCTTTGCCTTGGCAAACGCGGTCCCGCCGCATCTCTGGTTCGGCGTCAGCGCCGTGTTCCACTATCTCGGACCGGCCTTCGCGGTGCTGCTGTTCCCGCATGTCGGCGTGCTGGGCATGGCTTGGCTGCGCATCGCCACCGCGGCACTCGTCTTTGCCCCATTGACCCGGCCATGGGCGGTCTTCGCCCGCGCCGATCGCTCGACGCGGTTGTTGCTTGTGGCTTTCGGCGTCTGCCTTGGGGTGATGAATTGCTCGTTTTACCTGGCGCTCGACCGGCTGCCGATCTCGCTGGTGGCGGCGACCGAATTCGTCGGCACCATCGGCGTTGCGCTTGTTGGCCTCAGAAGCCCGCGCAATCTCGCCGCCCTCGCAATCGCTGTCGCCGGCACCCTGTTGCTGATCGACGTCAAATGGTCGAGCGATCCCGTCGGCCTGTTCTGGGCCTTCCTCAACGGCACGCTGTTCGTTAGCTACATCGTGCTCGGCCACCGCGTCGCGCGCGGCGGCGCCGGCGATGGCATCGCCGGGCTGGGTGCCGCCATGGCGGTCGCCCTTCTCGTCGTTCTGCCGATCGGTTTCGCCGATGCTCTGCCGGCTTTCTCGGCGCCGCCGCTGCTGCTTGCGGGGGTCGGCGTCGGCATCTGCTCGTCGGTCATTCCCTATATTTGCGACCAGCTTGCCATGTCGCGGCTACCGCGCTCCAGCTTCGCGCTGATGCTGTCTTTGCTGCCGGTCACCGCGACGTTGATCGGCGTCATTGTGCTGCGGCAGGTGCCGAGCCTCACCGACTGCATCGGCATCGCGCTGGTGGTGGCCGGCGTCGCCCTTCACAAACCGGCGCCGGCGCCCACCTGATCAGGCCAGCTTCTCCTTGAGGAAAGCGATCGTCCGGCCCCAGGCGAGGTCGGCCGCCTTCTTGTCATAGCGGGCCGCCGACGTGTCGTTATTGAAGGCATGGTTGGCGCCTTCATAGACATAGACCGAGTATTCGACATGAGCCGCGTCGAGTGCCTTCTTGAAGGCATCGATACCGGCATTGGTGCGGGTGTCGAGCCCGGCATAATGCAGCATGAGCGCGGCCTTGATCTTCGGCACGTCCTCGGCCTTTGGCTGCATGCCGTAATAGGCGACGGCGGCGGCGAGGTCCGGCGCGTTGACGGCCAGCATGTTCACCGTGCCGCCGCCCCAGCAGAAGCCGACGGCGCCGACTTTGCCGTTGCCGTCCTTGTAGCCTTTGAGGTAGGCGACCGTTGCCACGGCATTGGCGGCGACCTGTGCTGGATCGAGCTGGGAAAACAGGTCACGTGCCCTGTTTTCATCGTCCGGCGTGCCGCCGAGCGGTGTCATGAAGTCCGGCGCAAGCGCCACGAACCCTTCCAGCGCAACGCGCCGCGCCACATCGCGAATATGCGGGTTGAGACCCCTGTTCTCGTGCACCACGATGACGGTGCCGAGCTTGCCGGTCTGGTCCGCCGGCTTGACCAGATAGCCCTTCATCTCGCCGGCGCTGCCGGGATAGCTGATGTCCTCGCCTTTCACCCGCGGATCGTCTTCCGCCACGATTGCCGCCTGGGCCGAATTCGCCGCCAGCAGCGGCGCGATCGCGGCCGCTGCCGCACCCGATCCGGCAAGCCTGGTCAATTGCTCCATGAAGCGCCGCCGGTCGAGCGTCAGATGCGTGTATTCGTCATAGGCGTCGATCATCGCCTGGGTAATGACAGGCTCGGCGGCAGTGGGTTCGGCAGGTGTTGTCATGGCGCGCTCCTCGTCGGCGCCCCCCGCGGCAACATAGAGCCGAAGCTTGCCTGGTCCAGTCACGGCTGAGTGAGGCTGCCATAAGTCCCTGCGCGAGGGCCGTGATGCCGCTAGCCCCACTGTCGTTAAATTTTGGTCCTTTGTGGCAATGCTAAATGCACGCACCACAATGTAAAAAGAAGTTACCGGGCTATGCCTCACTCGGGCCATTTGGCGAACGACAATGGCCATTTGGCGGGAAAAGAATGCCTGATTGACGACGAAGGAACACGCCCATGACCTTTCCCTCCCCGCTTCTGGCAAGTGGGTTCGCCCTCGCCGCTATGGCTTTGCTGGCGCTGCGGTTCACTGCCTTCACCGCCTTCAAACGATCGTTGATCAAGATCCGCGCCAACCGGCACCCGCCCGCAAACACCAAAGCCTGAGGAAAGGTCATGGACGTTCAGGACATCATCAACACCGTCTCCCAGAAATCCGGTCTCAACCAGGCTTTGACGGAAAAGATCGCCGGCACGATTTTCTCGGTGCTCGAACACGAGGCGGAAGGCACGACCCTGTCCAGCTTCTTCGCCAAAATCCCGGGAGCCGACGCCCTGGCCAAGCAATATGATGTCATGGCTCCCGGCGCAGCTTCCGGTGGTGGCCTCCTGTCCTCGCTGGAGGGCGCGCTCGGTGGCGCTCTCGGCGAAAAGACCGGCGCGCTGATCAACGGCGTCGCCATACTCAAGGCATCAGGCCTTACGCTCGCACAGATCAGCCAGGCCGGCACGATGCTGGTCCAGCAGGCCGAGGCAGCCGCCGGCCCGCAGCTGACCAGTGAGGTACTTGCATCGGTACCCGACCTGAAAGGGCATCTCGGGCTCTGAAGGAACTTCTCTATTTCGGCAGCGTATAAGCCATCACATAGTCGCCCGGCTTGGTACCGACCGAGCCGTGGCCGCCGGCAACGATGACGACGAACTGGCGTCCGTCGGCTACCGTGTAGGTCATCGGTGTCGACTGCCCGCCCGCCGGCAGCCGCGCCTGCCAGAGCTGTTTGCCGGTCGTCAGGTCATAAGCGCGCACATAGTCATCGACCGCCGCACCGAGGAAGGCGACGCCGCCGGCAGTGATCATCGGCCCGCCAATGCCGGGCACGCCGACCTTGAATGGCAGTGGCAATGGCGTCATGTCGTAGACGGTGCCGTTGCGATGCTTGTAGACGATCTTGCCGGTCCGAAGGTCGGCGCCCGCCACATAGCCCCAGGGCGGCGCCTGGCAGGGAATGCCGAGCGGCGACAGGAACGGCTTCAATATGACTGCGTAAGGCGCACCGTCATTGCGGTTCAGGCCCTGTTCGCTGCCCTTGGTGTCGCCGGGCGGCGGCACGTCGGCGCGCGGCACCAGCTTGGAGATGAACGCCAGGTATGTCGGCATGCCGAACATCACCTGCCGGACCGGATCGACTGCCACGCCGCCCCAGTTGAAGGCGCCGAAATTGCCGGGGTAGATCAGTGAGCCCTGCAGCGACGGCGGCGTGTAGCGGCCCTCATAGCGCAACTTCCGGAGCTCGATCCGGCAGGCCAGCTGGTCGAACATGGTAATGCCCCACATGTCGGCGCCGGTCAGCGGTTTCGGACTGAAGCTGAGGTCCGAGAGCGGCTGCGTCGGCGAGGTATGGTCGCCTTCGATCGCGCCGCCCGGCGCCGGCACTTCCTTGACCGGAACGATCGGCTCGCCGCTGCGCCGGTCGAGCACATAGAGGTCGCCCTGCTTGGTCGGCCCGACCAGCGCCGGCACCACGCCACTTTCCGTGGTGATGTCGACCAGCGTCGGCTGCGCCGGCACGTCCATGTCCCAGAGATCGTGGTGCACGGTCTGCCGCACCCAGCGCAATTGTCCGCTGTTGAGATCGAGCGCGGTGATCGACGAGGAGAATTTCTCGTCATTGGCGCTGCGCCCGGCGCCGAGCTGGTCCGGCGTCTTGTTGCCGAGCGGCACATAAAGCAGGCCGAGCTTCTCGTCGGCGCTTGCCGTCGACCACATGTTGGGTGAGTTGTTGGTGTAGGTCTGGTCCGGCGGCAGCGGCATCGTCTGGTCGGGATTGCCCGAATCCCAATTCCACAACAGCGCGCCGGTGTCGGCATCGTAGGCACGGATGACCCCGGACGGCTCCTGCGTCGAATAATTGTCGTTGACCGCGCCGCCGACGATGATCTTGTTGGCGACGATCAGCGGCGCCGAGGTCGAATAATAATAGCCCGGCTTCGGATATGGCATGTTGGCGAGCAGGTTCAGCGTGCCGCCTTCGGCGAAAGTCGGGCAGACCTGGCCATTCGCCGCATCGAGCGCGATCAGCCGGGCGTCGGATGTCGGCAGGTAGATGCGTGTGGCGCAGGGCTGGCCGGCGGCGACCTTGGCATCGGCATAATAGGCCACGCCGCGGCAGGTCTGGTGCTGGCGGTCCTTGTTGAGCTTGACCTGCGGATCGAAGCGCCATTTCTCCTTACCGCTCGCGGCATCGATCGCGATGGCGAAATTATGCGGCGTGCAGATGTAGAGCGTGTCGGCGATTTTTAGCGGCGTCACCTGATAGGTCGTCTCGCCGATGTCGTCGGGCCCTTTCACGTCGCCGGTGCGATAGGTCCAGGCCGGCTGCAGATTGGCAACGTTTTCGGCGGTGATCTGGTCGAGCGGCGAATAGCGCTGGCCGTATTGCGTGCGACCGTAATAGTGCCATTCGCCAGCCGGCACGTTGCCGCCAAGATCGGCCGTCGGCGTCACCTTGTCGGTGTTGAGTTCACCCGTAATATCCTTTGGATCGGTCGTCATCGAATAGCCGGCGACGGCAAGCGAGGCCAGCACGGCGAGGATCAGCGGCGCGCGTCCGTCGGGACCGGTAAGCCCGCGCCGCGCCCATGGCGTCAACAGCCATAGCGCGACAAGCACGATGATGCCGCCGCGCGGGCCGAGCTCCCACCAGTCGAAGCCGATCTCCCAGACCGCCCAGGCGAGCGTGCCGAGCACGATCGCCGCGTAGAGCCACAGCGCCGTGGATCTGCGCCTGTAGAGCAGCCAGGCCGCGACAAGGAAAGCTAGACCGACGATGACGTAGTACCAGCTGCCGCCCAGCGTCACGAGCCAGATGCCGCCGCCGCCAATCGCCAGGCCGATGAGGAAAAGGATCAGGGAGGTGATGACCACAGCCAAGACGGTGCTCCTTCGACTGGTGCGCTCCGCGACGCGTCCATGGGCAACCCCGCATTGCGTTCCTGCCCCCACGCAACTTTCTCCGGCCCGCTTCCCCTGTCAAGCAAGCTCGGCGTTTTACGGTGCCGGCCCATCGCAAGCCCGGCGTTTTGGTTAGCAGACCCATTCAGATTGTGAGTCTACCGACTGGACAGAGAACAAAACGGAGACACTTCTGGCCTTTCGCTGCCGAATCACTACATTCGGGGGGAGATGTCCGGCTTTTCGGAAGACATGCCCTTTTTTGACGAACCGAACGCGCGGCCCGTGGCCCCGTCGGGCATTGCCGCGCGCGCCATGGCTGCCCGCAGCAACCAGAACAACGCGCCCGATTATCTCAACGGCCTCAACCCCGAGCAGCGGCTGGCGGTGGAAACCACCGAAGGCCCGGTGCTGGTGCTGGCCGGCGCCGGCACCGGCAAAACGCGCGTCCTGACCACCCGCATCGCCCACATCCTTGCCACCGGCAAGGCTTTCCCCTCGCAGATCCTCGCCGTCACCTTCACCAACAAGGCGGCGCGCGAGATGAAGCAGCGCATCGGCCTGTTGATCGGCGAAGGCAATGTCGAGGGCATGCCGTGGCTCGGCACCTTCCACTCGATTGGAGTGAAGCTGCTGCGCAGACATGCCGAGCTGGCCGGGCTCAAATCCGACTTCACCATTCTCGACACCGACGATGTCGTGCGCCTGATCAAGCAGCTTATCCAGGCCGAAGGGCTGGACGACAAGCGCTGGCCGGCCAAGCAGTTCGCCCAGATGATCGACGGCTGGAAGAACAAGGGCCTCGGTCCCGCCGACATCCCCGAGGGCGATGCCCGTGCCTTCGCCAACGGCAAGGGCCGCGAGCTCTATAAGGCCTATCAGGAGCGGCTGAAAACGCTGAACGCTTGCGACTTCGGCGATCTCCTATGCCACCCGATCCGCATCTTCCGCGCCAATCCGGACGTGCTGAAGGAATACCATAAGCGCTTCCGCTACATCCTCGTCGACGAATATCAGGACACCAACACCGCCCAGTACATGTGGCTGCGGCTGTTGGCACAACGGCCGCAATCCTCCCCCCTTGAGGGGGAGGTGCCCGCGAAGCGGGCGGAGGGGGTTGCCGCAGAAGGCACCGCTAGAGCGTGGAGCACTGCCGCCGGTAGGTCGAGCACTGCCGCACGGACCCCACCCGACCGGGCTTCGCCCGGCCACCCTCCCCTCGAGGGGGAGGGAAGCCCGCGCCTGTCCACCGTAAATATCTGCTGCGTCGGCGACGACGACCAGTCGATCTATGGCTGGCGCGGCGCCGAGGTCGACAACATCCTGCGCTTCGACAAGGATTTCCCCGGCGCCACCATCATCCGGCTGGAGCGCAACTATCGCTCGACCGCGCACATCCTCGGCACCGCCTCCCACCTCATCGCCCACAATGAGGGCCGTTTCGGCAAGACGCTGTTCACCGAAAAGATCGCCGAGGACGACGAGAAGGTGCATGTCCACGCCGCCTGGGATTCCGAGGAGGAGGCCCGCGCCGTCGGCGAGACCATCGAGGCCTATCAGCGCCAGAAGCACAATCTCAACGACATGGCGATCCTCGTCCGCGCCTCCTTCCAGATGCGCGAATTCGAGGACCGCTTCGTCACGCTCGGCCTCAACTACCGCGTCATCGGCGGCCCGCGCTTCTACGAGCGCCTCGAAATCCGCGATGCGCTGGCCTTCTTCCGCGTCGTCGCGCAAGGCGCCGACGACCTCGCCTTCGAGCGCATCGTCAACGTGCCGAAGCGCGGCCTTGGCGAGGCCACCATCCGCCAGATCCACGACACCGCACGCGCCCTGCGCATCCCGATGCTGGAGGCGGCGGCAAAACTCGCCGAAAGCGACGAGTTGAAGCCGAAGCCGCGCGCCGCACTGCGCGAGGTATCGGCCAATTTCGAGCGCTGGCAGAAGGCGCTGGAAACCACGCCGCACACCGAGCTCGCCGAGACCATTCTCGAGGAGAGCGGCTACACCGACATGTGGAAGAACGACCGCTCGGTTGAAGCGCCCGGCCGGCTCGAGAACTTAAAAGAACTGATCCGCTCCATGGAGGAGTACGAATCGCTGCGCTCCTTCCTCGAACACGTCGCACTCGTCATGGACGCCGAGCAGAACGCCGAGCTCGACGCCGTTAACATCATGACGCTGCATTCGGCCAAGGGCCTCGAATTCGAGACCGTTTTTCTCCCTGGTTGGGAGGAAGGTCTTTTTCCGCACCAGCGCTCGCTCGACGAGGGTGGCCGCTCCGGGCTGGAGGAGGAGCGCCGGCTTGCCTATGTCGGCTTGACCCGCGCCAAGAAGAACCTGCACATCTGGTTCGTCTCCAACCGCCGCATCCACGGCCTCTGGCAGTCGACCATCCCGTCACGCTTCCTCGACGAGTTGCCGGAAGCCCATGTCGAGGTCGCCGAGAGCGGCAACAGCTACGGCGGTTACGGCAATTCCTACGGCGGCGGCTCGTTCGCCTCCGGTCGCGGCGGCCAAGGGGCAGGCAGGCAGAACCCCTATGGAGCATCGCGCTTCGACAACATTGGCGGCAATAACGGTGCTGAAAAATCCGGCGCTTTCTCCAGCACCTATGCGACACCGGGCTGGCAGCGCGCCCAAGCCAACCGCACCGAGGCCACCGACCGCAATTGGGGCACGCGCTCCGGCCACCAGGTCGAGCGCATCGGCTATGGCGAAACCGACTCCGGCTACGGCGCCGGCCGCACCTCGGTCAAGGGCCGCACAATCGACGGCGAGCTGGTCGCCAAATCCGTCGCCGACACGCCGTCCCCCTTCAGCGTCGGCGACCGCGTCTTCCACCAGAAATTCGGCAACGGCAACATCTCGGCCATCGAAGGCAACAAGCTGACCATCGACTTCGACAAAGCCGGCCAGAAACGCGTGCTGGACGGGTTTGTCACCGGGGTGTGAGGCCGCCGGGCGCTAGCGATACCGCGCCTGGTTCCACTTATGGCCGAGCAGCGACAGGATGATGATCAGGCCGTTGAAGAACTGGACATAGAAGCCGCTCAGGCCTGCCGCCACCACGCCGGTCTGGATGAACGAGACGGTGACCGCGCCGATCGCGCCGCCGACAACAGTGCCGATGCCGCCCCAGGTCGGGGTGCCGCCGACGAACACCGATGCCAGCACCGGCAGCAGATAGCCGTCGCCGGCGGTCGGCCACCAGGTGAAGTTGATCATCACCGAGAACGTGCCGGCGATTGCCGCGCCGATGCCGACGAAGACGAACACTTTTACGCGCACGCGCTTGACGTCGATACCCATCTGCTGGGCGCTGTCTGGATTGTCGCCGACCACCTTGACCTGGGCACCGAAGCGATGGCGGTTGTAAAGCAGCGCCGACAGCACGACGAAGCCGATGGCCCAGAAGATCTGCACCGGAATGCCGTAAAGCTGGCTGGAGAAGATCTTGTAGGCCCAGCTGTCGGCAAGGCCGGTCAGCGCCGTTGACCTGCCCTCGTTGATGATCTGGATCAGGCCGCGCAGCAGGAAATTCATGCCGAGCGTGGCGATCAGCGACGACAGCCCGCCATAGACGACCAGCGAGCCGACCAGGAAGCCGAGCAGCATGCCGGTGACGATTGCGGCGGCGATGCCGAGGAACGGGTCGTAGCCAGCCTGCACGACCAGCGCAAACACCCAGGAGGCAAAGCCCATCGTCGCCGGAAACGACAGGTCGATCTCGCCGCAAGTGACGACGAAGACCAGCGGCACCACCACGAACAGCGCCACCGGCAGCGTGGTGAGTACGGAGCTGTAGAGATACCAGGTGGTGAACACGATCGGGTTGGCGATCATGAACACCGCCATCATGACGATGAACACGGCAAGCGTGCCGAGCGCGGCGCGGTTGTCGAGAATGAACCCGCGCAGCCAATTGTCGGACGGGTGTCTCCACTCTTTCCCGGCGGCCTCATTATGCGTGCCGCCGAGGGGGCTCTGCAGATCGGGTTCCATGGTCTTGCTCATCGTGCCGCCCTCCCCGCATCGCCCGCGTCGTGCAACCCCGGCAATCCGCTGGGGTGGGCGACGTCTTCCATGAAATTGATCAGGTCTTCGGCCGATTTGACCTCGCTGCGGTCGGCGGTGAGCGCGACCTTGCCGCGGTCCAGCACCACGAAGCGATCGGCGATATCGAAGACGTGGTGGATGTTGTGGCCGATGAACAGGATCGAGCGCCCGCTCGCCCGCACCTGGCGCACGAAGTGGAAGACCTTGGCGGTCTCGGTCAGCGATAGCGCGGTCGTCGGTTCGTCGAGGACTATCAGCTCCGCCTTCTTATAGATGGCCCGCGCGATCGCCACGCCCTGTCGTTCGCCGCCCGAGAGCTGGCCGACGATCGACTGTGGCGTGAACACTTTCGAGGTGAAGCCGATCTCGCGCATCAGCCGGCTCGCCTCCGCGATCTCCTTGTTGACCTTCAGCCAGCCAAGCCAGCCGGTGAGCTCGCGGCCCATGAAGATGTTGCGCACGATCGTCTGCTGCACAGCGAGCGCCCGGTCCTGGAACACCGTCTCGATGCCGGCGTCGCGCGAGCGCGCAGGGCTCCATCCGGTCACCGGCTTGCCGCGGACGAGAATCTCGCCGCTAGTCGGTTTGACCACGCCGGACAGGATCTTGATCAGCGTCGACTTGCCGGCGCCATTATCGCCGATCAGGCCGACCACCTCGCCTCGATCGACGCTGAGATTGACCCCGCCAAGCGCATAGACCTGGCCATAGGACTTGCTGATGTCGCGCAGTTCGATAATGCGTTCGGCCATGGCGATCCTCGCTTGATTGTCGCGTGCCGGCCTTTTCGCCGGCGGTCCCGCCGGCCGGGCTCGATCCCGGCCGGCGGCTTGGGAGGTCAGCGCAGCGCCTGCTTGGCGAGCTCGGCGACGATCTCGTAATTCTGCGGCGTGACGAAGCCGGCGCCGGTATCGACATTCATCGGTGCGAGACCCAGCACAACCTGCTGGCAGAGGCTGAGGATCGGCAGATAGCCTTGCAAGAACGGCTGCTGGTCGGCCGTCAGCTGCACCCAGCCGCCCTTGAAGCCCTCGACGATCTGCGGGCTGGTGTCGAAGCCGAAGTTGAAGATATCGCCCGGCTTCCTGCCCGCCGCCTGCATGTAAGTCGGGACGTTGCCCAGCATCTGTCCGCCGGGATAGCCAACCGCCTTGACGTCGGGATTGTTGAGCAGTGCCGCGGTGATCACCGGAAGGGCCAGATTGGGGTCGGAAGCCCATTCGCCGCTCGGTGGCGAGGAGAGCTGTATGACCTCGACGCCCGCTTCCTTGAGGGCAGCGACAGTGCCGCGTTCTCGCGCGCCGCGGCTCTCGTTCTCGAACGGGCCGATCATGATTGCCTTGTCGCCGGCCTTGAGCCCGGCCAGCTTGACCGCCTCGGCGCCAAGCGCGCGGCCCTGCTGCTCCTGCTGGGCACCGACATAGCCGCCGCCGAACGCCGCCGTGACCGTCGGCACCGGCACGTTCTGGTACATCATCTTGATGCCGTCCTTGTGCGCCTGTTCGGCCAGCGGCATGATCGCGGCGTCGCCGGGGTGGCCCATCATGGCGATGCCTTGGGGCTTGACCGCGACAGCCTCGCGCAATTGCTGCACCATCTTCTCGACATCCCACTGGGAAAAGATGTAGTCGACCTTCGGCCCGAGATCGGCCGCCGCCTGCTTGGCACCATTATAGACGATCGTGCCGAAGGCATCGCCCTCGGCGCCGCCGACGAAGAAGCGGATATGGACATCCTTGCACCACTGGGCATCGAGCGCCTGCGCCGGCAAGGTCGAGAGTGCGGCGGCGAGCGCCATCGCGGCCGCCGCGACGGTCGAGCGCAGAACTGTCCTTCTCATCGTAATGCTCATGCACTTATCCTCCCTTTGTTCCCTCGCTAGCCGAGGGGTTTTGACGATCGCTTCGGCATTGCGCCGCAATCTTTCGCTGGCCGGCACCTCCCGCCGGCTTGTCCTGTTTTTATGCATGTCGTCATCGCAAAACCGCTGGGCACTTTTGCGCGACATGCATTAGCCTCACACCGAGTTCGGCAGATAGCTCGCGCCTCCCCGGCATTGTTGGAGATAGTCCAGCGCACGCGCCTGGCCGGTGATCTCGAGATCGCCGCGGTAGACCGGGTCGTGCCAGCCCTCAATGTCGATGGCACCTTTGTAGCCGGCCAGCCGCAGCTCGCTGATCACCCGCGTCCAGTCGCTATCGCCGAAGCCAGGGGTGCGCATCTGCACGAACGGCAGGCGACCGAACACGCCGTGTTCGCGGATCACGTCCCAGCGCACCGTCGCGTCCTTACCGTGGACGTGGAAGATACGCGGCGCCCATTTGCGGATCTGCGGGATCGGATCGATCAGATAGACCAGCTGGTGGCAGGGCTCCCACTCCAGGCCGAGATTGTCGTCCGGCAATTCGTTGAACATCAGCTCCCAGGCGTCCGGATTGTGGGCGATGTTCCAGTCGCCGCTGGCCCAGTTGCCGTCCATGGCGCAGTTCTCGAAGGCGATGCGCACGCCCTTGTCGGCGGCCCGCTTTGCCAGCTTCCCCCAGACCTCGCGGAAGCGCGGCAGGCTGTCGGGCAGCGGCTTGCCGCGGATGCGGCCAGTAAAGCCGCTGACCACATTGGTGCCGAACAGATGCGCGTTGTCGATGATCGTTTCCCACGCCTGGAGCACGCCGCGATCGACTTCACCGCTCTCCAGCGGATTGCCGAACACCCCGATTGACGAGACGACGACATCGGCATCGCCGATCGCCTCGCGGATCTCGCCCGCCAACCGCGGAATGTTCTTGCCGCCCAGCGTCTGCCAGAAGAACGGCTGGATGCTCTCGAAGCCGAGCGGCAGGATCTGCCTGACATAGGCGGCCGGGTCGTCCAGATTGGCCCGCACCATGGTGCCGATCCTGATGTCGAGCAGCGGGTTTGGCATCATGATCCTTCCTGTGAGGCGATAGCGACCCGGCGCCCGGTTTCGGCGCTCTCGATTGCGGCGAAAACCATGGCCAGGCTCTTGATGTTGTCGGCGCCGCGCGTCTCCGGTTCGGTGCCGGTCTCGACGGCGCGGACGAAATCCTGGATGATGCCGAGATGGCCGCCGACGCGATCTGCCGGGTCGAGCGGCGGCACGGCTATCGGTTCGGTGCGGTCGAACAGGCCTTCACGGACCGGCCGCACGACTTCCGCCTTCAACCCGTCCGCGCCATCCCAGACAATGCTGCCGCGCTCGGCGACGATCCGCCATGTGCTGTCCCAGCTGGTACGGAAGCCGGCCGCGCACCAGCTGCCGGCATAGGTGAACAGCTTGCCGCCGCCGAGGTCGAAGCTTGCGGTTGCCGACGACCCTTGCCGATACCAGGAATTGGTCGGCTCCCACTCGTGGCAATAGACGCCGGCCGGTTCGCCGGCCACCATGTAGCGGGCCGCATCGAATGTGTGGATCGCCATATCGAGCAGCAGCACATGGCGCATCTCTTCGCGAAAACCGCCGAAATGCGGCGCCACGAAGAAATCGGCGTGGATGCTGGTTGGCGCACCAATGGCGCCGGAATCGAGAAAGCGCCGGATGCGCCTGACGTTGGCGACATAGCGGCGGTTCTGCACGACGGCATGGATGCGGCCGGCGCTGCGGGCCGCCTCGACAATGGCACGCGCATTGTCCGGGCTGTCGGCCAGCGGCTTTTCGGTCAAGAGATGGCAATGGTGGGCAAAGGCGGAAAGCGCGACCTCGCGGCGGGCGGCGGGAACCACGACGTCGAATACCGCGTCGGGCCTGGCCTGGTCGAGCACGGCGTCGAGGTCGGTTCCGATGACGGCGCCGGAAAGCTCGTATTCGCGCGCCCTTGCCCGCGCCCTTTCGGCGTCGAGATCAACCAGGCCGACAATGGCGAGCCCGTCGATCTGCTTGGCCGCATCGAGCCAGGCCTTGCTCATCGCGCCGCAGCCGACCAGGACGACATTGATCATCCAGCACTCCTCCCTCTCGGCCCCTCCAGACCGATCGTCACGGCGTTCACGGCAGGGCCGCAAACGTTTCTTCCGTAAACGTTTACGAGAACACACCCGATGGCGTAGAATGTCAATTGGCCGATAGCGAAAAACGTGATGCCGGCTTGGCCTGAAGAGCGGCCGGTGCTAGCCAAGCAAGGGGGAGAACTGTCCTTTGGCGTCCAGTATTCACGACCTTGCGCGTCACCTGAATATTTCCATCGGCACGGTGTCGCGCGCGCTCAACGGCCGCGCCGACGTCAATGCCGACACGCGCCAGCGCGTGCTCGATGCGGCCAAGAAGCTGAACTATTCACCGAACCAGTCCGGCCGCAGCCTGCGGCGCGGCGCCACCCATTCGATCGCCTTCATGCTGCAGCCGCATCCGGGCGACCAGGAATATGGCGAGCCGTTCTTCATTCCGTTCCTGACCGGGTTGCAGGCCAAGCTCGCCGAAAGCGGCCTTGACCTGATCGTAGTGATGGGCGCGCCGGGCGACTATCAGCAGGAGCGCCTGCGCCGTGTCGTCGAGACGCGGCGGGCCGATGCGGTGGTGCTGGCCTGGACGCGGCGCGAGGACGAGCGCATCGACTATCTGACCCAGGCCGGTTTCCCGTTCGCGACGCTCGGCCGCAGCCGCTCCGGCGGCGATTCCTATCCCTCGCTCGACCTCGATTTCGAAAAAGCCGGGGCTGACGCGGTCGATCGTCTCGTCGCGCGCGGTCACCGCCGCATCGCCGCCATCCGCCCGTCGCTCGACCTCAATTTCGGCTATCTGTTCCTCGCCGGCTATCGCAAGGCGTTGCGGCGGCACGGCATCGAGTTCGACCCCGAACTGATCGCCGACGGCTTCATCAACGAGGCCGGCGGCTACGCCGTGACGCCGAAGGTCATGCGCTCCAAGGACCCGCCGACGGCCATCATCTTCAACAATGACGCGATGGCGCTTGGCGGCTGCAAGGCTTTGGCCGAGGCCGGCATCAGGCCCGGCCACGACGTCGCGGTGATCGTCATCGTCGACACGCCGCTTTGCCGCTATTTTTCGCCGGCGCTGACCGGCTTCCGACCGGCGCTGGAGCCGATGGGCGAGCGGTTGGCCGAAATGCTGCTGGCATCGATCCCGGCTTACGCCGGCGCCGAAGGCGCACGCATCATCCGTGAAGTCTGGCCGCTGGAACTGATCGCGCGCGACAGCGATTGAATCGCGGCGGTCACTGAGCAGGCTCAGATTGAACAAGACCCCCGCGCTCGCGCTCCGGCGTTGCGACCAGCGAGGCAGCGGCGGCATTGGCGGCGGCAAGTGCCGCCTCGACGGGCTCTCTACGCGCAAGCCACGCCGCAAAGGCGCCGACGAATTCATCACCGGCACCGTGGGTGCTGACCACCTCCACCGGCATCGCCGGCAAGGCGAATGCCTGGCCGTCGCGGTCGCAATAGGCAACGCCCTCGCCGCCGGCCGTGACGATTGCAGCCGGATAGAAACCGACGAGCATGCCGGCCGCCTTCGCAGCACCCTCGAGCGTGTCGACGACCGAAACGCCGGCCAGGAACTCCGCCTCGATGGCGTTGACGATGACGATGTCGGTCAGCGCGATCAGTTCGGCTGTCAGCTTTCGCGCCGGCGCCGCATTGAGAACGACGCGGCCGCCATACGCCTTCACCGCTCGCGCCGCGGCGATATTGGCGGCTTCCGGCACCTCGTTCTGCAGCAGCAGAACCGCCGTTTGCGCGATCAGCTCGGCCGCCTCAGTAATGTCCTTTTCGCCGAGAGTGAGATTGCTGCCCGAGACGATCACCGCGCCATAGTCGCCGCTGTCGTCGAAAATCGCTACGCTCATCCCCGAGCCGGCGCCCGAAGCCACTCCCACGAAGCGCTGGTCGATGCCGTTGCGATCGAGATTGTCGAGAAGCGCGCGGCCGAAATCATCGTCGCCGACAGCTCCGATCATCGCCGCACGCACGCCGGCCCGCGCTGCCGACACCGCCTGGTTGCCGCCCTTGCCGCCGCATTTCGGATGCCAGGCATGACCGGTCACCGTTTCGCCCTTGCGCGGGCGATCGGCGGCTTCGACCATGATGTCGTAATGCAGGCTGCCGAATACGGTCACCAGCGGCGGGGAAGCCGTCATGTGCCCTTATCTTTCCGTTTCGACGTCACCGCAGACATGGTGCGGCCGAGATTGCGCTCCGCCGCCTGGTAGTCGCGTTGCGCGACCGCGACGAACAGCGCATCGAGGATGTTGAGCTGGGCAATGCGCGCCGCCGCGTTCTCACCCATCAACGGCGAGCCTTGCGCGGTCGAGCAGAGCACGATGTCGGCGACGGCTGCCAATGGCGAGTTGTCATAGTTGGTGATTGCCAGCGTGCGCGCGCCGCTTTTGCGCGCAAGTTGGATGGCGTCGATGACGGCGCTCGTGTTGCCGGAATGCGAAAAGCCGACGGCGATGTCGTCGGCGCCGAGCAGCGAGGCCGACATCAGCATCATGTGCGAATCGTCGTAAACGGAGGTGCGGATGCCGATGCGCAGGAATTTGTGCGAGACGTCGCGCGCGATCTGCGCCGAGCCGCCGACGCCGTAGAAATCGCGATTCCTGGCGCGGTAAAGCAGATCGGCGGCACGGTCGAAATCGTCCATGTCGAGGATGGCGAGCGTCTCCTCCAGCGCCTGGATAGAGGTGCGGAACACCTTCTGCACGATCTCGGCCGAACTGTCGTCCACCGACAGCTCCTGATGCATCTCGGCGGTCGGCAGGCGGCTGTATTCATAGACCGCCGTGCGAAAATCGCGATAGCCGGAAAAACCCAGCTTCTTGGCGATCTTGACCACCATCGCCTCCGAGACACCGGCCTCCTCGGCGATCTGCTTGAGCGGTATGGTCTCGTCGAAGCCGCGCCGTCCGAAGACGGTTTCAACCACCTTCGCCTCGAGCGGCGTCAGATGCGGCATCATCATGCGAATGCGCGGTCCTACTGCTTTCAGGTCCAGCCCGGTCAAGGTCATCCACGTCCCCTCGTCACGCGATCGATAAGCATCGCGGCGAGGATTATAAGGCCAGTTGCCAGGAGCTGATAGAAGGACTGCACGTTCATCAGCGTCAGGCCGTTGCGCATGCTGCCAAGGATGACGGCACCCAGGATGGTGCCGACGACGCTGCCCTTGCCGCCCATCAGCGAGGCACCGCCGATCGCCGCCGCTGCTATGGCGTCGAGCTCCCAGAGATTGCCCAGAATGGGTTCGGCCGCACCCAGCCGGCCGATCAGGATCTGCGCTGCAAGCGCTGCCAGCAGGCCCGAGATCATATAGGCGGCGATCTTGGTGCGGGCGATCGGCACGCCGGCTATGTAGGCCGCCTCCTCATTGCCGCCGACGGCGAGCAGATATTCGCCAAACGGCGTCTTCTTGAGGATGATCCAGGCAATCAGCGCGACCACGGCCACGATGATGACCGCCAACGGCAATCCGAACAGCGAGCCGTTGAAGATGGCACGGAAGCCGGCAGGCAGGCCGAGCACCGGATTGCCGCCGGTATAGATCAGCGCCAGCGCCCGGTAGGTGCTGAGCGTCCCCAGCGTGACGATGAAGGGCTGCAGCCCGACATAGGCAACCAGCACGCCGTTAAGCAGGCCGCAGGCGAGGCCGATGGCGAAGCCAGCGGCGATGGCCAGCGGAAACGGCACACCGGCAACCAGCATCGAGGCCGAGATGACCGCCGAAAGGGCTGCCGTCGGCCCGACGGACAGGTCGATGCCGCCCGAGATGATGACCAGCGTCATGCCCAACGCCAGGCAGGCATTGATGCTCGACTGCTGCAGGATGTTGATCAGGTTACGCTCGGCAAAGAAGCCGGGGACCAGCGCCCCGAAGACGGCGAGGATCACCACCAGGCCGATCAGCGTGCCGGCGTCGCGCACGGAAAACCGGTGCAGGAAATCTGCCCTTGGGCGCGCTGCTGTGTGTTGGGTTATATCGGTCATCCGCTGGTCCTGTCTGTTATGCACCGGCCCGATGGCCTTGCGCCTTGCCGGCCTCAATCTCCGTTTGGGGTATGGCGTACGCGGCGATCGCCTGTTCGCTGAGACTTGCGCGGCCCAGTTCGGCGGCGACCGTGCCGTCGCGCATGACCAGCACGCGGTCGGCGAGCCGGATCACCTCGGGGAGTTCGGACGACACGACGATTACCGAATGGCCTTCGGCGGCGAGTTCCTCGATCAGGTGGTAGATCTCCGCCTTGGCGCCGACATCGATGCCGCGCGTCGGCTCGTCGAACAGAAGGATCCGCGTTCCCGCCGCCAGCCAGCGGCCGATGATCGCTTTCTGCTGGTTGCCGCCGCTGAACAGCCGAATTGGCCGGTCGAGCAGGAACGGCCTGAGATTGACTCGCTTCATCTTCTCGGCTGCGACGCGCTTCAGCCGGCGGTGGTCGATGAGGCCGCGCGGCGCGAACACGCCCATCGAGGCCAGCGCCATGTTGCTGGAGATCGACCGCAACGGCACGATGCCTTCGCGCTTGCGCTCCTCCGGCACCAGGCCGATGCCGGCCGCGATCGCGTCGCGCGGACTGGAAAGCTTTACCGCCTTGCCGTCGATCTCTATTGCGCCTGATGAGGCCCGGTCGGCGCCGGTCAGCAGCCGCAGCAGCTCGGTGCGGCCGGAGCCGACCAGTCCGGCAATGCCCAACACCTCGCCGCGATGCAGGTCGAACGAAACGTCACGGACCTTGGTTGCCGAGGCGAGGCCACGCACGCTCAGCCTGATCTCGGGGGAAGCATGCGAGCGGTGTTGTTCCTGGGCAAGCTCGCGGCCGACCATCATCGAAACGACGGCCTTTTCCGACACCTGCGCGAGATCGACGGTTTCGACCACAACGCCGTCGCGCATGACAGTGGCGCGCTCGCAGATGCCGAACACCTCGTCCAGCTTGTGCGAGACATAGATGACGGCGACACCGTCGCGTGCCAGACCGGCAATGACTTCCGCCAGCTGTTCGAACTCGCTCGGCGTGAGGCTCGACGTCGGCTCGTCCATCGCCACGATCCTGGCGCGGTCGAGCAGCGCCCGGGCGATCTCGACGATCTGCCGCTGCGCCACCTTCAGGCTGCCAAGCGGGGCTGCCGGATCGATGGTTGGGTCGATGGCGGCCAGCGCTTCCGCAGCGCGGCTTTCCTGCTCGCGCCGTGCGACGAAGACGCCGCCGCGCGTCAACGGATGGCCGAGAAACATGTTCTGGGCGACGCTGAGGCGTGGCACCTGCTGTAATTCCTGATGGATCATCGCCACGCCCGCGGCGCGTGCGGCGACCGGATTGTTCAGCATCACCGGCTTGCCGTCGATCAGCACGCTTCCCGCCGTCGGTCGGTAGACGCCTGACAGTATGCGCAGCAGCGTCGATTTGCCGGCGCCGTTTTCACCGAGCAGGCCATGGATCTCGCCGGCGCCGACCGAAAACGACACTTCGCTCAGCGCCCGCACAGCCGGAAACTCTTTGGAAATGCCCTCGAATTGCAGCCGCGCTGACATTGCTTCGGTTCTCCAGGCAAGGTGCCGACCCAAGGCCGGCACCTGCCGGCCCTGCTCTACTGGCCCGCTGCCGCGTCCTCGAGCAGCGCCTTGCGCACGGCGTCGCCGGCGCCAGAGTAACGGTCGGCATTGTCCTTGGTGATCAGCGCCTGCGGCGTGGCAACGACGCGCGGCAGCTTCTGCCCGGCCACCAGCCGCAGCGCCGATTCCAGCGCCACCTCGCCGGTCAGCACCGGGAACGAATCGACGGTGCCGGTCAGCTCGCCGGCGCGGATCGAGGCATAGGCGTCGGAGATGCCGTCGGTGCCGAAGACCGCAACCTTGTCCTGCAGCCCGGCAGCCTTGACCGCCTCGACGATGCCCAGCGCCATGCCGTCATTGTTGGCATAGAAGCCGATCAGGTCGGGGTGCTGCTGCAGGATGTTGGTGGCCGCGTCGTAGGAGGTCTGGCGATCCCAGTTACCGGGGACGCTGGCGACGACGTCGAACTTGCCGGCCTCGGTGATCGTTGTCTTGAAACCGTCGGTGCGCTGGACGGCGGCGTAGACGCCGGCCTGGCCTTCGACGATGGCGACCTTGCCGCCATCCGGCCGGTTCTTGATGAACCATTTGGCGACGCGCACGCCGTTGTCGCGCTGGACATTGCCGACATAGTGCTCGGCCTGCGGGATGACCGCGTCGTTGACGTTGACCACCGGCACATTGGCTGCCTTGGCCTGTTCCATGATCGGCTGCAGGTTGGAGTCGGTCTGCGGCGAAACGAGCAGCACGTTGTAGCCTTGCGTGACCAGGCCTTCGGCGATGGTGAGCTGGCCGAGCTGGTCGCCCTCGCTCTGCGCCGCCTGGTAGACCACGGGCACGCCGGTGCGGTCGCCGAACGACTTGTAGCCCTCTCCCAGCGAGCGCCAGTATTCGTTGGTCAGCGTCTTGGAGACCGCACCCGCCTTGGTGCCCTCGGGCAGCTTGGGGAAGGCCCCGAACTTGGCCTCGAGCTGCGACCAGTCGATGCGATCCTTCTCGGTGTCGGAATTGAGCGGCGCGAGGTCCGCGGAAAACGACGAGCCTATAGACAGCGCCATCAGGGCAGCGGTGGCGGTGGCAAGCAGAAATTTCATGGTCTTTCCTCCCTGGTTGAAAACGGTGATGGCGCCGGAGCTTCAGCTGTCCGGCCCGAGCATGGCTTCCTGGACGATGGCCTGCGAGGCGACCGCGTCCTGACGGTCGACGGCGGCTGACAGGCGATTGTCCTTTTCCAGCCGATCGACGACGCGCAGCATGCGCTTGACAGTCGCGATGTTGACTTCGCATTCGTGGACCGGGTCGAGCCCGGTCATGTCGGGGAACGTGTCGAAGTAGATGGCGCCGGCATAGCCGTCTCGACGGATCTGCCTGAGCAGCTCGATCGTCTGCAGCGTATGCACGGCCCCGACCATCAAGCCGTCGTCGCGCTTGGCGTAGCCGTCGTTGAGATGCACGCCGAGCAGCTTGCTGTGTCGCGCCACCAGCGCAGCGGCAAAGGCCGGCTGCTCGTCGGCGTAGAGCACATGGGCGAAATCGAGCGTCACGCCGAGATTGGGCAGGCCGATCTCGCGGATCGCCAGCAATGTCGTCGCCGCATCGGGCATCAGGCTGTAGGAGCGCGGCTCGTTGGGTTTGTATTCAAGGCTGATCTGACAGCCCGGATCATGCGCCGCTACTTCACGAACACCATCGATTTCGTGTTGCCAGAGCGTCGCATAATCCGCCTGGAAAGCATAATCGAAGCCATCCTGCCCGAGCCACAGCGTCATCAGACCGGCGCCGGCCTCGCGGGTGGCGTCGATGCCGGCCTTGGTCAGGTCGATGGCTTCGCGGCGAATAGCGGGATCTGGATTGGTGAAGGCACCGAGCTTGAAAGCCGAATTAGAGTAGTAGCGCATGGCGAAACCATTGATCGAAAGCCCGATGTCGCTGAGTTTGCGCGCCATTTCCGTAGGTTTTTCGCCGACATGGTCGGGGAAGTTGAGGTCGAGATCGGTCAACTCCGCAACCTTCGCCGCACGTGCCGCCATCTGCAGCATAGACGGTTTGCCGACAAGATCGGGCCACTCGGCCTGTGGCCGCGAGGCAAAGGAATTGAGGCGGGTGGCGAAACGATAGGCTGTCATCGGGGACCTTTCATTGTCATAACTTTACATAAAAATGATTATTTGTAAAGTTGTTAATTGCTCGCTCGGCGACGACGAATTCGCCCATACCCAGGCCAGTTGCGACCACGGGGGACAAGCAAGCGCGGCACTGTCACGCAAGTATCATGCTCGCGTCCTAGATCGCTTCTCCGAAGGCTTTCGCGGCATCCTTGATGCGACGCGGCGCTTTTTCGGGCCCCGGCAGCTTTGTCACAAAGAGGATTTCCATGGAAAACCTGCACCGAACCGCGTCCCTCGCCGTCGCGCTGGCGATGTTCACCGCCTTGACTCCGGCCTTGGCAGAAAACGCCGCGACCGTCGGCGGCGTCAGCTTCGTCAACAAGGGCTTGGTCGGTGTCGGCCGCATCCCGGCCAGCCAGAAGGACAAGTTCGGCGAGACGTTTGGCTCCGGCTCAGGCATGTCGATCGACGCTGCCGGCTGGACGCACGGCGCCGATGGCTACAAGGGCTCGTTATGGCTGCTGCCGGACCGCGGCTACAATGTCGTCGGTACCACCGATTACCGCCCGCGCCTCAACACGATTGCCCTCGAGTTCGCCCCGATCGCGCCGGGTGCAGTGCCGGCCGCCGGCCAGGAACAATCGGGCCTCAAGGCGACGCTTGCCGACACCATGCTTTTGACCGACGACAAGGGCGCCGACGCAACCGGCCTCGATCCGCTCAACGGCGTGCGTGCCGCGACCGACGACATGCCGATCCTGCCCGAAGCCAACGGCAAGCTCGCGCTCGATAACGAAGCGATCGCACGGCTGCCCGACGGCACGCTGTTCATCTCGGACGAATACGGTCCGAACATCTACCGCTTCTCCGCCGATGGGCGTCTGATGTCGGCAACGCAGCCGCCGGCGGCGCTTGTCCCGATGCGTCACGGGACGCCAAACTTTGCTTCCAACAATCCGGGACCTGGCGCGGCAGACCCAGATCCGAAGGATCCCGAAACCGGCCGTCAGAACAACCAGGGCCTCGAAGGCATGGCGCTGACGCCGGACGGGAAGTTCCTGATTGCCGTGCTGCAGTCGGCCCCAAGGCAGGATGGCGGCGATTCCGCCTCGACGCGTCAGAACACGCGCGCGCTGGTCTACGATGCCTCGGATCCCGGCCAGCTCAAGCTCGCGCATGAATATGTCGTGCCGCTGCCGGTGTTCACCGATGCCAAGGGCAAAACCAAGATCGCCGCGCAGAGCGAAATCGTGGCGCTGTCGGACAAGACCTTCCTGATGCTGGCGCGCGACAGCGGCAACGGACCGGGGCTGAAGGGCGACACCTCGCTCCATCGCGAGATCAGCGTCGTCGATGTGTCTGCGGCAACCGATGTCGCCGGCACAGAGTTCGACAAGGACAAGCCGCTGGCGCCCAAGGGTGAGCTCGATCCATCGGTGACGCCGGCCAAGCTGACGCCGTTCATCGACATCAACGACAAGACCGAGCTCGGCCGCTTCGGGCTGCACAATGGTGCGCCCAACGACCGCAACAACCTTTCGGAGAAGTGGGAGGCGATGTCGGTGGTGAGCGTCCTCGATCCAAAGCTGCCCGACGACTATTTCCTGTTCGTCGCCAATGACAATGACTTCCTCACGCAGGACGGCTTCCAGGTAGGCGCGGCCTACAAGGCCGAGGATGGCGCCGATGTCGACACCATGTTCCTGGTCTATCAGGTCACGCTTCCAGGCCTCGCCAAGAAGTAGCGGCACCCATACAGGCGGACGCGCGGAACGCGTCCGCCTGAGCTGGCGCGATTGAGCGGTCGTGCCCTTCAGTTGCGGCTCGCCCGCGCAAGGACGGTGTCCTAGTGCGTTGCAAACCTGCGACTGACGATCCAGTCGACGGCACTTACCTCAACATCTCCGCGTCCTTTGGCACGCCGGCATCGATCGGCTCGGCCGTCCTGTTCGACACGGCGGCGATCTTCCCGGCGGCCGACAGGTTCGGGCGCACGAAGACCGGCGCGACGCCGTCGACGCGGCTGTAGAGGTCGATAATGTCCTGATTCATGAAGCGCACACAGCCGGAGGAAGCGTTCTTCCCAATGGAATCCCACTCCGGTGTGCCGTGCAGCCGATACATCGTGTCCTTGCCGTCGCGGAAGAGATACAGCGCGCGGGCGCCAAGCGGGCTCTGCGGGCCGGGCGGCATGCCGTCCTTGTATTTCGCCAGTTCCGGCCGGCGTTGGATCATTTCCGGCGGCGGCGTCCAGACCGGCCACTTCTTCCTCGCCTGAACCACGGCGCTGCCGGTCCATCCGAAACCGGCCTTGCCGAGGCTGACGCCGTAGCGAATTGCCTTGCCGCCGTCGCGCACCAGATAGAGGAAGTGCTCGGAAGTATCGACGACGATCGTGCCGGGTTTTTCTCCGGTCGGGTCGGACACGATTTGGCGCACGAATTTCGGATCGACCTTGGCTACCGGGATTGCCGGCAGTTGATAGCCCTCATCGACGCGCGCGGCATACATGCTTGCGGCATCGCCGAAAGCCGGATCGCTTGGCGCCGGCGTCACTGGCGGCGCTGCCACGTCCGTCGTGGTGCACGCCGAAAGAGCCACGGAGGCCGCGCCCAGAGCGGATGCACCAAGAAAGGCGCGCCGGTTCAGGCGCTCAAAAAACAACGGAATATCGGACATGAGCCCCCCGGCTTACCCATGAGATCCAGGAAAATGCGGCCCCACGCGTGCGGGATCAATATACGATTCCGGAAGGTTTGAGAAATGCTTAGACCAAGGCACGCCAGGCGGAATTTGCGCATCGACCTCTCCCGTTAAATCGGCAATCATTGCGGACTCAAGACAAGCCTTCGCCGAGTTGCCTGCCATGGATGACAACATGCCCGCGCGCCGGCAGACCGGCGACCTCACCAGTGGGCCTATCCCGCGCACCCTTTTGCTGTTTGCCCTGCCGGTGCTCGGCTCCAATGTGCTGCAGTCGCTCAACGGCTCGATCAATGCCGTGTGGGTCGGCCGTTTCCTCGGTGAAGCGGCGCTGACCGCCACGTCCAATGCAAACCTCGTACTGTTTCTCATCCTCGGCACCGTGTTCGGCATCGGCATGGCGGCGACCATCCTGGTCGCGCAATCCGTCGGCGCTCGTGACCTGCCCGAAGCCCGGCGCATCGTCGGCACCAGCGCCATCTTCTTCTTCCTCGTCTCGGTGGCGTTCGCGGTCTGCGGCTGGATCTGGGTCGATGCGATCCTCGATGCACTCGGCACGCCAGCCGATGCGTTGCCGCTGGCGCGCTCCTATCTGCGCATCATCTTCCTCGCCGTGCCGATGATGAACCTGCTCTCCTTCGTCATGACGGTGCTGCGCGGCGCCGGCGACTCGCGCACGCCCTTCCTTTTTATGGCGCTGGCCGTCGTGCTCGACGTCATTTTGAACCCGTTGCTCATCCTCGGCATCGGCCCGTTCCCCGAACTCGGCATCGCCGGCTCGGCCGCCTCGACGCTGATCGGCCAGACGGTAAGCGTGGTTGCCATCCTGATCGTGCTTTATGCGCGCAAGCACCCGCTGCGGCTGGCCGGCGCCAATCTCGCTCTGCTGCGGCCGGACCCGGCGCTGCTGCGCATTGTCGTCTTCAAGGGCGTGCCGATGGGCCTGCAGATGATCGTCGTTTCGGCCGCGGCGCTGACGGTGATGGGCATGGTCAACTTGTACGGCTCCCAGGTCGCGGCTGCCTACGGCATAGCCGCACAGCTCTGGACCTATATCCAGATGCCGGCGCTCGCCATCGGCGCCGCGGTCTCGTCGATGGCGGCGCAAAATGTCGGCGCCGGGCGCTGGGACCGGATCGGCCGCATCGCCGCCTCCGGCGTCGGCTTCAACCTTCTGCTCACCGGCGTTCTTGTCGTGCTGCTGTTCGTGTTCGATCGCGCGGTGCTCAGCCTCTTCCTCGGCAGCGACAGTGCAGCGATCGACATCGCCACTCACATCAACAAGATCGCGTCGTGGTCCTTCATCCTGTTCGGCATCACCATCGTGCTCTTCGCCACCGTGCGTGCCACCGGCGCGGTGATGCCGCCGCTGATCATCCTGGTGATCTCGGTGCTGCTGGTGCGCACCAGCTTCGCCTATTTCTTCCGAAGCGTGATCGGCGAGGAAGCTCTGTGGTGGAGCTTTCCGGCTGGCTCTATAACCTCGCTCGTGCTGGCCGCGGCCTATTATCGCTTCGGCCGCTGGCGCAGCCTGCACATGATCGAGAGCCGGCCGGCTGCCGGCGAACCGCCGGATACCGGCCTCGGCGTACCGCGCCAGCGCGCGCACCTTTCGCCCGAGACACCGAACGGCTGAAAGGTCGGCTCAGCGCGCGTATTTCGCGCCAAACCCGAGAGCGACCAGGGAAAAGACGACAATCATGCCGGCAAAGGCCAGGCTTGCCACGGTCGCACCTGCCACCGTCGACAGAACGCCGATGCCGATGACCGGCAGCGCGTTGCCGCAAAAACAGCAGATGAAGAAGGCCGAGACGACTTCGGCGCGCCGGTCCGCCGGCGCGATCTCGTTCACCACTTGCAAGCCGCCGCGATAGCCGAGCGCTGCCGCCACGCCGCACAAGGCGGTCCCGGCAATCATTATGGCCATCGAGGCGAAGACCTGCGCCGCAACAATCAGCGCGACGGTTGGGATCATCAGCGCAAGCGCCGCGAACATCGCAGCTCGGCTCGAAAGACGTGCCGTCACCACAATGGTGGCGGCCGTCACGATCGCCAATTCAAAGAACAGAGCGCCGGCTTCGGCATGGTTGGTTACCTGCAGTTGCTGCGCCAAAATGCTCGGTGCGAGTGCTGCATAAAAGCCGACCAGCGCCATTGCGCCAAAGCCGGTCACCGCCGGCGCAACGAAATTTGCGCGGATGGCATCGGGCACGGAAAGCCGCGGCCGCATCGAAACGTCAGCCAGTTTCCCCGGCCGCGAAACGGTTTCCCGCGTGCGCCAGACCAGCAGGGTTACAGTCGCGAGCATCGCCAGGTAGACGACGAATGTCAGCCTGAGCGGCCAAGGCGCGTATTCGGCGAGCAACCCGGCTCCCAGCGCACCGAGGCCGAGGCCGAGAAAATTGGTGCTGGTGGCAATCGTCGCCGCCTGTGACTTGTCGTCGGTCGGGAGCAATTCGGCGAGCCAGGCGGTGCCGGTGCCCGCGCCGACGCCGATTCCCAGTCCGCTCAGAATTCGGGCGATGTCGAGCCATGCGACATTTTCGGCGAACAGGAAAACCACCGCGCTGACCACGGCCACCGCCATCCCGGCCAATGCCATTGGACGGCGCCCGATGACATCGGACACACGCCCCAACATCAGCAGCGCCGCCAGATTGCCGATGACATAGACGGCGTAGACCAGCGTCAAAGTGATCTGCGAGAAGCCGAAGACCTGCTTGTAGATGATGTAAAGCGGCGTCAGCGCCGTGCTGCCGGCGAAAAGAGCCGCGATCATAGCGGCCACGGTGGCCGCTGCAACGCGGCCGCCGAGTTCGTAATCGCGCGTCATGACTTGAGCGTGAGCGGTCATTTTTTCGACCTTTTGCTGTTCGGGATCTGACATCCTAACGCCTTTTTCGCGTCAGCCGTTCCCCCTCCTCGGCTTGCTCCTGACAAGTTTGGCAGCTTTGCCGATGGCGCTGAGCGAGATCCTCTTTTAACTTCAGCGGATTGTCAGGGGAGATTCATGGGCAAGGGACGAGTCGAGGCGTTCACCGATGGCGTGGTCGCCATCATCATCACCATCATGGTGCTGGAATTGAAGGTGCCGCATGGCGAGGATTTTTCCGCGCTGGCACCACTCTGGCCGATCTTCCTCAGCTATGTGCTGTCCTTCATCAATGTCGGCATCTACTGGAACAATTTGCACAACATGTTCCATACCGTGCAGCGGGTCGACGGCCGCGTGCTGTGGGCGAACCTCAACCTGCTGTTCTGGCTATCGCTGATGCCGGCGACGACAGCCTTCATGGGTGAGAACCATTTCGCGCCGGTGCCGGTTGCCGTCTATGGCGTCGACCTGGCGCTCTGCGCCATCGGCTTCAACATCCTCACCATGGCCCTGCATCGACTGCACGGCAACGAGACCCTTTTCGCCAGGGCGTTGGGCAATGACCTCAAGGGAAAGATCTCGCTGGTCCTTTATCTTTCCGCCATCGCGCTGACCTTCGTCAATCATTGGATCGGTGTCGCGATCTATGTCGTGGTGGCGATGGTCTGGTTAGTGCCGGACAGGCGCTTCGAGCGGCTGATCGAGAAATAGGCCCATCTAGCCCCGCATTTCTTTCAGCTTTTCCGCTACCGAAGCGGCAAGGTCGGCGTAGCGCTCCTCCAGCCGCTCGGCCGCCTTTATCACCGAAAAATCATGGCCGAATTTTTCCAGCGCCATGCGCAGCTTTTCGACGAATTCGGCCTGTTTTTCGAGCGCCGAAAACAGCGTCCTCACCTGCGCTTCGCTGATGTCGGGATTGGCGAGCATCTGCGGCACCTCGCGGCTCATCTGGTCGCCGGTGGCGGTCTGTTCTTTCAGGATCTCGATCCAGTCGGTCAATCGTCAGGTCTCCTTTTTCGATATCAGCATGCGCAGCGCCCGCCGGTGCGGTCAACCCGAAGATGCCGGCACCGGCTTGCGCGAGCCTCTTTCCGCGCTAAGTTCGCCGCGGCCAGAACAGGAGAAAATCATGACCACCGACGCCGAGATCCAGACCGCCCTGCCCGCACTTGCCTCCGGCAACGTCGCCGTCATTACCGGCGCGGCCAGCGGCATCGGCCTTGCCGCCGCCAAACGGCTGGCGGCGATGGGCATGAAGATCGTGCTGGCCGATATCGGCGGCGCACGCCTTGATGAGGCCCGGCGCGCCGTCGCCGCCATCGCCGGCGACAGCGCCGTGATTGCCATTGCCATCGATGTTTCGAAAGCCGACGAGCTCGACCGCCTCGCCGAAAGGACATCCGGCACTTTCGGCGACGTGTCGCTGCTGATGAACAATGCCGGCGTCGGCAACAACCCCGGCAAGCCCTGGGAGAACCGTGACGCCTGGAAGCGACTGCTGGACATCAATTTCTGGGGTGTCGTCCATGGCGTCGAGGCCTTCGCGCCGCGCATGCTGGCGGCGGGAAAGCCCGGCCTGATCGTCAACACCGGCTCCAAGCAAGGCATTACCACGCCGCCTGGCAACCTCGCCTACAACGTCTCCAAGGCTGGCGTGAAGACCTATACCGAGGGCCTTGCACACGCGCTGCGCAACGAGCCGGGCGCCAGTGTCGCGGCGCATCTGCTTATCCCCGGGTTCACTTTTACCGGCCTGACCGAAGGTGCGAGCGAGAAGCCGGCCGGCGCCTGGACCGGCGAGCAGGTCATCGACTTCATGCTGGCCTCGCTGCTGCGTGGCGATTTCTACATGCTGTGTCCCGATAACGAGGCGACCCGGCCCATGGACGAAAAGCGCATGGCCTGGGCAATCGGGGACATCATTGAGAACCGTCCTGCTCTGTCGCGCTGGCATCCGGACTACAAGGATGCTTTCGCGGCATTCATGACACGCAGCGCATGATCCCGAACCGAAGATCACCGTAGCAAAGAATCGGATCCGATCTTCGCAGGTATGCGCCGGACCTTTATATCACGCCGCCGCATGCTTCTTCGTGTTCCGCTTCTTCGCCATGGCTTTCTCGGCTGCCAACTCGGCAAGCTTCTGATCATGCCGCTTCGCTGCCTGTTCGCATTTCTTGCGGATCTCTTCGACTTCGGTCTCAGTCAGGTGTTCGATACCGATGAAGGTGTTCTGGGCTGTGCTGACCCGGATCAATTCGTCGAGCTTCGCCTGGATCGCGGCGCCATCGCGGTTCTGGGTGTTCTGAATGAGAAACACCATCAGGAAGGTGACGACCGTCGTGCCGGTGTTGATGACGAGCTGCCAGGTGTCCGAAAAGCCGAACATCGGCCCGCTTGCCGCCCAGACGACGATGATCAGGAAACAGACGGCAAACGTCGGCGGCAGGCCGGCAAAATGCGCGACGTTGTTGGCGATCCTGGTGAAAAGCTTCTCAATCATTCAAACTCCCTCAGCAGCCGGGCGACGAACCCGGACGGAAGCCGAGTTCATTGTGTCTGCAGAAACAGTTGGCAGCCGCTCCTGGTTCCCTCGTGGCGGAAGGTCGCGGGTACATTGTTGGAGGAGCAGATCGCGCAGGCCGTCGGACCGCTTGCAGATAGCCCGAACTCAGGCGGCGCCGTTTTCCCAGCGGTCGAGGAAAGCCTCGATGGGCAAGGCCTGCATGTCGGGGACTGCCCTGGCCAGTTTCTCGACCGGCCAGTCCCACCAGGCAAGACGTTCGATCCGGGCCGCAGTTCCCGCGCTGAAGCGCTGCCGCAATGGCCTGGCCGGAACGCCGGCGACGATTGCATAGGCCGGCAGGTCTCGCGTCACCACCGCATTGGCACCGACGATCGCGCCGTTGCCGATCACTATGCCAGGCATGATCACGGCGCCATGGCCGATCCAGACATCATGGCCGATGCTGACGGCTCTCGCCCGCCGCCGGTCGCGGAATGCCTGATCGACACCCAGCCAGCGGAAGTACTCGTTGGGCCGGTAGCTGATTTTGTGCTGCGTCAGCCGCTCGACCGGATGCTCCAGCGCATTGATGCGGCTGTTGGCGGCGATCGAGCAGAATTTGCCGATCGTCGTATAGATCGCCTCGGCGTGGCGCTCGAAGTAGGAGAAGTCGCCAACCATGACTTCACGTAAGATGACGCGCTCGCCGATCGACGCATAGCGTCCAAGCTTGCACGCCTTCAGCTCCGCCGTCGGATGGATGCGCGGCTCGGGATCTTTCAGGACAAGGTGTTCGGGACGGTCCATGCGCGCGCTTTACGCCCGCGCGCATAGTCTCGCAAGCCGAGTGCAGCGCCGCGCATCAGTTTGGACGCGCCAAGGACACTGTAGCACCTTAAGTCTCTATTTCGGCTTGCCGCTGGTCCACACCACGTTCTGGCCGTAGAGCGGCACGGTGGTGACCGACATTTTTGCCGAGCCATCCTGCACCTGGCGTGAATGCGACAGGTAGATCAGCGTCTCGTTGGCCTTGTCGTAGATGCGGTTCACCACCTGCTTTTTCCAGATCAGGCTGATGCCTTGCTTGAACACCTCCTCGCCGGCCTCGCTCATGTCGATGTCGCCAATGGTGATCGGCCCGGTCTGGCGGCAGGAGATCGAGGAATCGGACGGGTCCTCGAACCAGTTGCCTTTCTGCAGGCGGTCGATCACGCCACGGTCGAAATAGGAGACGTGGCAGGTCACGCCCTCGACCTTCGGATCCTTGATCGCCTCGACGATGATATCGTTGCCGAGCCAATCGACGCCGACCTTGCCGACTTCCTCGGCGGCGGCCGCGCCGGCGCCAATGACAAGGCATGCGGCTAACGCGCCGCCAATCAGTTTTCGCAAAGAGGCCTCCTGCGGTTCAAATTTTGCCGACCTCAGGTGGGACGAACGGCAGCGCTTTGCAAGCAGATCGCCTCCCACAGGATTGCCGGTTGCGGCAACGCGACATCTTTGCGTCGGCGCGACCGAACCGCTAAGAGTGTTCGCCAAGCCAAGGCCTTCACGTCGCCAACCCGGCGCCCGATGGAATAACGACGGACTTTCACTGATGATGCGTTCAATTCTGGTCGGTATTCTCGTCCTGATGGCCGCCGGAATCGGCTGGCTCACCTTCGACTGGTACCGCGGACATTATGGCGGCGAGCCGTTCGGAGCACCGTTCACGCTGGTCGACCAGAAGGGCGCGCCGGTCACCGAAGCCGCGTTTCGCGGCCACCCCAGCGTCGTCTTCTTCGGCTTCACGCACTGTCCGGAAGTCTGCCCGACCACGCTTTTCGAGTTGGCCGGCTGGCTGAAGACGATGGGCGACGACGGCAAGAACCTGCGTGCCTATTTCGTTACGGTCGACCCGGAGCGCGATACGCCCGAAATCATGAACACCTATGTCAGCAATTTCTCCGATCGCATCCTCGGCATATCAGGCGATCCGGACAAGGTCCACGCCATGGCCAAGTCCTTCGGCATCTACTGGAAGAAAGTCGACACGAACGACGGCGACTACACGATGGACCACACTGCTTCGGTGCTGCTGCTCAACGCCAAGGGCGATTTCGCCGGCACCATTGCCTATGGCGAAAACCCGGATGCCGCCATCGCCAAGCTCAAACGGCTGGCGGCGGAAGGTTGACACATCCGGTAATGACGCAGACGCGTTTGTATTTCACCGCGGGCAAGATCGAGGCTGATCGCATCTTCGCGGCGCTCGGTGCGGCATTCGACGATGAGGGCCTGCCGATTGCGGTGCTCGAGGTCGACGAGGACCGCGACATCCACGAAGTATCGCTCTATGCCGACGACGACGTCGATGCGGTCGAGGCGCGGCTTAGGGACATCCTTGCCGGACTGTCGCTGTCGAAACCGATAGCGCGCGAAGCGCTGCCCGACATCGACTGGGTGGCGCGCTCGCTGGAGGGATTGAAGCCGGTGCGGGCCGGGCGCTTCTTCGTCCATGGCGCGCATGACCGCAGGAAGCGACACAGCGGCGAACTCGCGATCGAGATCGAGGCCGGCCTTGCCTTCGGTACCGGCCATCACGGCACCACCGCCGGCTGCCTCGAAATGCTGGAGCAGGTCATACGGCGCGAGCATCCGCGCAACGCGCTCGACCTTGGCACCGGCAGCGCGGTGCTCGCCATCGCAGTGGCCAAGCTTGCGCATATACCGGTGCTGGCGACCGACATCGACCCGGTCGCCGTCAAGGTGGCCGGCGCCAATGCGCGGCTGAACCAGGTCAAGGGGCTCATTGAAACGGTGGCGGCGCCCGGTTTTCATCATCCGATCTTTGCCGCGCGTTCGCCCTTCGACCTGATCGTCGCCAACATATTGGCGCGGCCGCTGATGCGTCTGGCGCCGCAAATGGCCGGACATATCGCGCTCGGTGGCTCGATCGTTTTGTCGGGCATCCTCGAGCGCCAGCGCGATGCGGTAATCGCGGCCTATGTCGGCCAGAAATTCCGGCACGTCCGCACCTTGCACCGCGAGGGCTGGGTGACGATTCACCTCAAGCGCTGAGGCGCAGCGCCTTCAACGCAAGCCGGAATCAGCTCGGACCTAGCTAGTTTCCGTCCACAAACGCCCATTTTGGTGAGCGTTTACAGAGGTTTGCCGCAGGAAGAAACGTCGTTTGCGGTACCGGCCGA
>NZ_JAMYLR010000022.1:0-92339 GCF_040318155.1 Mesorhizobium sp. M1307
GTGCGCGAGGTCAGATTGTCGTTGGCGGCATAGACGAAGGTCTCGTCGAGCGTGTTGTTGCCAAAATTGTCGCTCGAAGTCAGCCGGTCGGCCTTGTCGTAGCCATAGGTCCAGCTGTCGGAAGCGGTGAGCCCGGTCGTGCCGGTGATGCGGCCGATGAGGTCGCGGGCATACTGGTCGTCGAGCAGGACCGTGGCGCCCTTTGCCGTGGTGACACGGGTCAGCCAGCGCCGGGTCGGCGAATAGGTGAAGGAGGTTTTTACACCGTTGGCATAGGTGATCTCTTTCGTCTGGCCGTCGGCCTCGTAGATCGTCGAGGTGATGAAGCCTGAAGCGGAGAGCAGCTTGTTGCCGGCCGTGTACTGCAGCGGGGCAGCCAGCGTGCCGAAGTCGAGCTGCACCGGCAGGTATTGCGTGCGCAGCGTCTGGCCGGAGGCATCGCGCACGTTTGTCGTGGTGTGGGTCAGCGTGCCCAGCGTGACGTCCTGGCGGGCGAGCTTGCCAAAACCGTCATATTTGGCGGCCTGCGTCGCCGCAGGGTTGGTCGAGGTGGTGAGCTGGCCGATGTTGTAGTAGCCGGCCGCCGCCTGGTCGTAGGTGTTTTGCGTCAGCGTCACCGCACTGCCACCGGAGGCCGTTGCCGTCTTCAAGGTCAGCCGGTTGGCGCCATCATAGATGTACGACCATGTGCCGAGGTCGGGATCGGTTGCGGAAAGCCGGTTGCCGACCATGTCATAGCTGTAGCTCCAGCTCGAGCCACCGGGATCGCTGACCCCGGTCAGCCGGCCAAGGACATCATAGCTGCGGCCCTCCGTCAGATTGAGCCCGCCGAGATCGCGCACGATCTGCACGACATCGCCGCGCGTCGAGGACACGCTCTTCGACTGCCGCGTGGTCGTCGCATTGATCTGGTCGGTCTCAGTGACCGCGTAAAGCCGCGGATTGGTGCCGGTGCCGCTGTCCAGGCTGTGGGCAAAAATCGTCTGGCTAGCATCGGCATAGACGGTCTTTACCAGCCGGTCGTTCCAGTCGTAGGAGTTGGTGGACCACTGTGCCGTGTCGCCGACAAAGCGTGGGAAGGCTGTGCGCAGGACATTGCCGCGCAGGTCAAAATCCGTGTCGGCAATGCGCTTGGCCCCGGCCGCCGTCTCGCCGGGCGTTTCCACCCGGTAGACCCGGCCAAGCCCGTCATAATAGGAGCGAACAAAATCCTCGCCCGCGCCATTGGGCAGCGGCGTCAGCTTGACCAGCGCCTGTGTCGCCGGATTGCCCTCGTTCTCGAAGCGCGTCTTGGCATAGGCGCCGGTGATGCTTTGCGAGACCTGGTAGGGCCGGCAGAACGGATCGTAGGTGAAGGTCTTGATCAGGCCATTGAAGTCGGTCTTCGTCGCCGGCAGCCCGCAGGCTGTGTTGTAGGTGGCGGTCGAGACGAAGCGCGTGTCGGCGCTCTGGCCGCCGGTGGCAAAATAGCGCGGCGCGCGTTCTGTCACCGGATAGAGGTGATAGGTCGCGTCGTAGTCCCACTCGGTCTTGTGGCCGAGCCCGTTGGTCGCCGAGATCGTGTTGCCATAAGTGTCATAGGCAAAAGTCTGGTTCACCTCCTTTTGCGGCGAGCTGTAATAATCGGAGAAGCTGCGCTTGCGGGTGACATTGCCCTTGGCCGGCGGCGTGGCGTTGGCGCCGCCGTCATAATAGGTCTCGTCATAGCCGATATAGGCAAAGCTGGTGTCCAGCCCGGCGCGCACCGTCTGGCTGCTCGGCAGCGAGACGATGTAGGCGTTCGTGTTCGGCGCAAAGCTCGCCACCGTCCAGGTCTCGTCGCCGCTGACGTCGGTGCGGCCATAGTCCTTGATGCTGGTGATATTGTTGTAGGCGTCGAACGCCCGCTCGACCCTGAGAGTACGTGCAATGTTCTCGGTCAGCGTCGTGTCGGTCGCCGTGTTCTGCACGGTGTATGGCTTGGTCGCGGTATTGACCGCATAGGTCTCGGCCACCTGCTTGTGCACGGTGCCGGCGCCATCCTTCCAAACGGTCAGCGACGGCAGCCCGTAGCTTGCCAGGTCCTGCCGATAGGTGGTCTCGATCTTGGAGGCCGCCGTCTCGCCATTGGCCAGCGGTTTGGTCTCGACGATCGAGGCAAAGCCCAAAAACTTGCGCGCCGCCGGATCGTATTTGCCGCCGGCATAGCTGTAGGTGCTCACCGCCGTCTGGCCGCGGCCGTCGCCGACCGACAGTTTTGTCACCGCATGCACCACCTGCGGCAGGTAAGTGTTCGCCCAGGTCGACGACGGCGCATACTCCACCGCAACCGTTCCGCCCAGTTCCGTCACGACACTGCGCAGCAGGTTCGGATTGCCGGCACCAGGCGCGGAGATGAACATGTGCTTGTCGTAGTCGGTAAAATCCGGCAGGCCGTCGCCGTTGAAGTCGCCGATCACAGTGCCGGCAGTCATTCCCGTCGGCGGCGTGAACTGCACCGGCGTCATCGCCGTCGAAGACGGACGCAGTGAGAAGACCCGGACCGTGCCTGTCGACTTATCGGTATCGCGAGAGACCGTGATGACGTCGGCGCGGCCGTCATTGTCGAAGTCGCGAAGAATCGCAGTCTTCTCCCGTATCGACGGAACCGTGTATTCCTTGAAGTCGACACCGGTCGACAGCCATAGCCTGACGCCGTTGTCACTGCCCCTGTAGTGGAAAATGTCTGTCGCGCCGTCTCCGTTGACATCGGCCAGAACACAGGTGCCCAAGTCGCCTAACGTCGAGCAGCTGGGGGAAAACGCGGGCTCGACCGATTCCCACGTGCCGTTTGACAGGATAGCCTTCTTTACGTTTCCGCCCAGTAGCGGCGCGAATAATGGCTGCTGATGCCCATTGCCGAGGAAATCGCCGACACCGATCACGGTGCCGAACCCGCCCCCGTTGACGGTATCGATGCCGTCAGCGTCCGCGTCGGCGACAATAGCCGGGCCAGCCGAGAGCACATCGCACGCGGCTTCATAGCCAGGCGGCGGCGTGACCGGGGGGCCTATGATCGGGATTGGCCTGCAATTGGCATTGGTCAACGCCAGCTGGCTGTTTGTGAGGACAATCGCACCGCGTGTCCCCGTCGTTACCGTGTGGCCGTCATCCGAAGTCGTTGTCACCGTGTCGGCAAAGTCCATCGTGCTTTTGCCGGCCAAGAGCCTGCCAGGCTTGGAGGAATATTTGCCGTCATAGGCTGCGTTAAGGCCTGCCGAGATTATATCAATGAGTGCGCCATTCGAATCGAACTTGTATCGGTACTTTGTTCTGCTGGCAGTTCTTTGCCCAGTTGGCGATTCCCCTTGCGTGGGGTAGTCGCCAAAGATCTCGTCGCGGCCGTCAAAGTCCAAATCGCCGACCTCGTTTGGTGCTCCCACGCTGGACGGAAACAGAGGACCATCTGTGAGGAGTGCGCTATTAACGGTCGTGTAGACCCCATCGGCATTCTGGTAGGTCATCTGGCCGAGCGGCTTTGCGGTGCCGCCGGTGATGGTGCCGTCGGCGGCGATCGCCGCATCGGTGCCGTAGCGGCTGACGGCGGTCAGACGCGAGGCGTTGGAGAACGGCGCCTGGTCGTAGGTCAGCTTGTAGGCGCCGCGCAGCGCGGTGCCGACGGTGACGCCGATCGCCTTGATGCGCTGGCTGGTCTCGGAAATGTCGCGGCCATTGCCCATCAGGATCAGGTCGGGCCGTGTCTCCAGATAGAATTTTACGACTGTGCCATTGTAGCTGATCGTGTCGGGATAGCAGACCGGACTTGCCGGGCAGGTATAGGTATAGGCGACGCTGTTGCCATTGGTGTCGGTGACCGAGGTCAACAGCCAGCGATAGCTTAGGGCCAGATCATAGGCCGGCGTGCCGGCAGTCGGCGTCAGGTTGGCGACGGCCGCCACCGAGCGGAAGGTCGAGACGGTGCCGTCGCGATCCGTCACCTTCCATTCGTTGGTGGTGCCGTTCAGCGCAATGCGGCGATAGGATTCATTCTCCGTCGCATGCGTGCCGCCGGTCGAACACGACGGCGACACCGTGCCGGCGACGCAGGCAACCAGCTGTTGGCCGTCGAGCAGATAGATGTCGGTGCCATCGAAGGCCGGCATGCCATAGCCCGGGCTTGCCCGCTCGATGACGTCGAAACCGCCAAGGCCCCAGGCATAGCCCAGCCAACCCTGGTAGAGGGCACCTAGCTTGGTCCTGCGCGAAGACTCGTAGGTGAGCGCGATCGACGGCTCGATACCATGGAAGTCCGAAACGTCGATGCCGATGGCATAGCCCAGATTGCCGTTGCCTGAGCTCTTCGGCAGATCCACCTTCGGCGTGCCGATCGCTTCCGGATCGCCGCTTGTCGTGGTCGTGGTCGCGGTGGCAGCCGCCGCGGCCGGCTCCTCGGGTGCAGCCTCGCTGTCGGTCGACTGATCTGTGGTGCCGACCGCGGCCGCCGCGTCTGGGGTCTCGGTCGCAGGCGCGGCATCTCCCGTCGCACTTGCTGCCGACGTTGCGCCCGCATCATTCGTCCCGGAGGCCGTCCCAGAGCCGAGCGCTGCCTCGCCATTGCCAAGGCCACCGCTTGCGGGCGCGCCAGGGTCGGACGAAGTCCCTTGCGCCTCCTGCGCAAAAGCCGCCATCCCTGCAGAGCTTCTAATATAAGAAACGAAAGATGTATCTGCGCCGAAGACACCAGCGGCAAGCAATGCCGCACCAACAAGCAACTTGTTCATGATTCCCCCGAGCCCAAGTTGCTTACTTCTACTCAGCCGCGACCAAACGAATACGACACCGCATCGTCATAGTGAGAATATCCACAGGGAAATTTTTAGGAGAGGTGAGAGCGTATGAGAGATTGTCTCTGAACAACCGAGGACGCCCTAAGCCGATCTGCGGGGCGCCATCAGCCGCTGTTTTGATTGATCAACCATAGCAACGCAGACTATTGCCCTTACGAAGGTCGCTGACGCTCACGGGCAAGTTCCGAAAGAAACTGCGGAGGACCAGGGCCACGGGGCTCGTTTCGTCTAGACCGGCGCCCCAGGCATCCTCTCCGTTAGCGCCGGTTAGCGTACGGGCGATGCTCCAAGCCTCGAGATTGAGCCATTACGAGCTTAAATATCGGCTCCGCACTGAGCGATACAGAGCGATACAGATTGAGATACAAACTGTGATACAATCCGGTACGAAAATCTCAGAAAAACGCTTTTAAATCAACACGAGAACCGGTGCGGCGATGCTTCTCGACCGCACCATCAAATTCGAAAGCGGAACCTCTAACCCGTTGAATTCGAGCACGGCGGGGAGCGTCCTTGTCGGGGCACGTGCCCTTTGCCTGATTACGATCGCGAGTTTTGCCCATGCGAAGAGGCCATCGGCGGGCATGGCCATCTATCGATAGGCGCACATGATTATTCGCGCACCAGGCGTCCGGTCGCCCACCAGATCACCGACACAACAATGATCGATGCGTAGCCGTCCACGGCATAGTGCCAGCCAGTGAACACCGATCCGTGCGGGATCAGGGCTGCAAAGGTCCAACCGAGAACGAGCCGGCGCTGGGTGTGGTTCGAGGGGCAGCTCGATCTCGACCCTGATCGGATGGTTCATGGCCTATGGTCCAGCGACGACCAAGGGTGGCCCGGTAATCTCCATATCGAATTAGCACCTTTGCGCTTGCCTTGAAGGCTCCTATTCTGGAGGGTAGTATCCGCTCGTGGGCATAGAATGTCGGTACTGCCTTTCTTAAGAATTTACGCGCTGCTCAACGCGGTGCTGGCTGCGACTGGGCTTGTGGCGGTGGCTACGCTCACGACACCGGACCTGTCCGGACGAAGCAGACTGGCTTTGGCTGCCGTGCTCGCGGTCATTTGGGGCGTCTATCTCCTGGAATTGGCCGAGAAGCTGCTCAAGCGCCGGGCGGGAGACGTTCGGGACAGGACGCCGGCAATCGCCATTGATGTGCTCGCGGTTTTGGTTCCACTCGCCGCATTTCTGCTCGTCGGCACGCCCGACCGGAGCCTCTACTGTGCTGTCTGGCTGCTGAAACCGCTGCGCGATTCAACTTTCTTCCCGCTGCTGGGCAGAATCCTGACCAACGAAGCACGCAACCTGATCGGCGTCGCCACGGTCTTCGGCATCGTTCTTTTCGGTTTTGCGCTCGCAGCCTATGTCATCGAGCGCGACGTCCAACCGCAAAAGTTCGGCAGCATCCCCCAGGCAATGTGGTGGGCGGTGGTCACGCTGTCCACCACCGGCTATGGCGACGCTATTCCGGAAAGCTTCGCCGGCCGCGTCCTTGCCGGGGCGGTCATGATGAGTGGCATCGGCATCTTCGCGCTCTGGGCTGGCATTCTTGCCACCGGCTTTTATCAAGAAGTCCGTCGCGAGGATTTCGTCCGCAATTGGCAATTGGTCGCCGCCGTGCCGTTGTTTCAGAAGCTCGGCCCGGCCACACTAGTCGAGATCGTGCGCGCATTACGACCTCGCATCGTGCCGGCGGGCGCTGTGATCTGCCGCAATGGCGAGACCGGTGATCAGATGTTCTTCGTCGTGGAGGGGCGCGTCAGCGTCGCGACGCCGAACCCGGTGGATCTGGGCCCTGGCGCCTTCTTCGGCGAGATGGCGCTGATCACCGGCGAACCGCGCTCGGCGACCGTCAGCGCCACAACGGTGGTCTCACTCCTGTCGCTACACTCGGCGGATTTCCAGATGCTGTGCAGCAGCAGCCCGGAGATCGCAGAAACCATCCGCAAGACCGCGCTCGAGCGGCGCGGCGCGGCGCCTAACGGTTGACCGTATGAGACTAGGTGTTCCTCAGGAGGAGGATGCGATGCCAAGGCGGCCAATTGCCTGCCGATGGTGGCTGGCTGGAACTACATGCTGTGCCGCTGCCGAACCACCCTCAATACAAATCGCCACGGAATCGTGGAAAAATGCTTTAAAATCAACGCGGGAGGCGTTGCGACGCTGCATCTCGACCGCACCATTAAATTCGAAAGCGGAATCTCTTGCCCGTTGAATTCGAGCACGGCAGGGGGCGTCCTTGTCGGGGCACGTGCTTTTGCCTGATTGCGGTCGCGAGTTTGGCTTATGCGAAGTGGCCATCGGCGGGCATGGCCTCTATCGACAAGCGCACATAACTATTCGCGCACCAGGCGTCCGGTCGCCCACCAGATCACCGATACAACAACGATCGATGCGTAGCCGTCCACGGCATAGTGCCAGCCGGTGAACACCGATCCGTACAGGATCAGGGCTGCAAAGGTCCAACCCAGAACGCCAAGCCAGCGATTGATCGATGACAGCAAATAGGCGTTCAATGCGGCAAAGGCGACATGCATGCTTGGCATGGCCGAGATGCCGCCGCCAAGACTTGGCCGGCCGCTTTGGTAAGCCATCAGGAGATATGCCGCGGGTTCCCGCACCATGTAACTATGGTCCAGCCTGTCCAAGGCCACATTCAATCCGTGGAAGCGATCCACGCCGACAAAGTGGTGGTAGTAAACCGGTCCGACCGATGCCAGCGCCACGGCCAAGACCGTTCCGAGGACGGACAACGTCAGCGCTGCTGCGCAGAGATAGCGGATGCGGGCAATCTCGTCCGACCAGAGCGACACGAAAAGGATGGCGCCGAACCACTGGTAAAACCAAATGACTTCATAGCTGTTGAAGACGACGAACGACCAATTGTTGCTGTCGAGCTTATGGACGATCTCCCATGGCGGCATCCCGTGCAGCCATTCATCAGCGTCGGCCAACCAGTTGTCGGCATAGTATGGGACGACGGACGGGATGGCGATCTTGTAGGTAGAGAACGCGGTCAAGCTGGCAAAGAAGAACAGCAGCACCAGCAGACAACCGCGCCAGCGCCCTTGAACCAAATCCAGTGCGTAGCGAACCGGTTGCCGCCGGCCATGGATTAGCGCGGCACAGCAGACGCCGCCGATAAACAACACCGGAATGCCAACAAGAAACTTGTGAGAATAGATTAAGGCGGACGTATAGAATATTTCTGGATATAATGCAGATGCGCCTAAAACGTATGTCGCCATGAACAAGGAGAGGCGCAATTGCCATATGGCGGAGGGCCTGTAGCGAGAGGCTTCCGTGGTTAGGGCCAAACCAATTTACCTGTTCTTAACGTTTCGCCGGAGAGACACATACACCGGTAAGGTAAAAACCTTGCTGCCAGGTTTACTTTTCGCCGGTGGTCGACATTTGCCGGCCGGCCCGCATGCGGTGGATCGATTCCCTGAGCAGTCTTGCATCCGCATCGCTGTCCATGCCCCCGCGTGAAGGAATTGCCCCGGAGCCTCGGGGCCGAGCCGGCCGGTTGCTTGAACACGGGCCCGCCACGCCCTCGGTTGACTTATCATAAGTTTTAGCTTATCATAAGTCATGATTTATGATTATGCAGGAATGGTGGCCTTGGCCGATCCGACGCGCCGCAAGGTGTTCGAGCTCATCGCCGATCGGCCACGCTCGGTCATAGATCTGACGCGAGTGCTTCCGGTCTCGCAGCCGGCGGTATCGCAGCACCTCAAGGTCTTGAAGGAAGCCCGGCTGGTCCGCGCAGAGCCGAAAGGTGCCAGCAACATCTATCATCTCGACCCGCATGGGCTCGGCGAGATGCGTGCCTGGCTCGACCGCATGTGGGGCGATGCGCTCGACGCCTTCAAACGGGAAGTCGACAACAGCAAGGAGAACAGGAAATGACGACCATGATCAAGCCCGCGCCGGTCAGGAAGTCGGTGACGGTGGAGGTGCCGCTCGACAAGGCATTCGATATGTTCACCACAGGATTCGGGCGCTGGTGGCCGGCTTCGCACTCGATCGGCAAATCCGCCCTGACGACCGCGGTGATCGAACCGAAAGCCGGCGGCCGCTGGTACGAGATCGGCGAGGATGGGTCACAATGCGATTGGGGCGAGGTTCTCGCCTGGGATCCGCCGTCAAGGCTGACGCTCGCCTGGCGCATTGGAGCCGGCTGGCGCTACGATCCGGCATTGCTGACCGAAGTCGAGATCCGCTTTGTCGCGTTTGGCGAGAACGCGACGCGTGTGGAACTCGAGCACAGGCTTCTGGAGAACATGGGCGAAACCGCAGAGGCGATGCGCGAGGCCTTCGAATCCGAGGGTGGCTGGAGCGGTCTCCTGGACCGCTATGCGGCTGAGGCCAAGCGCCACGCCGCCTGATCGGGAAGCCTTCCAGTCCAATACCAGCGAGGCCCTCGCACTGTCGGCCTCGCCGTTTTGAATCAGTGTCGATCTGCCCATCTGGTTGACCGGGTCGGGGAGATACGCTGCCCTTTACCTGCCGCCGCGAAGGTTTGCAGCGCCGCAGGTTTGTAGAACGTCCTCTCCTCCTACCATCCGGTATGCGCCGCGTCGTTTGGACGCGCGAACGGCGCTGTAGCAATTTGTCGTTGTGCATGGTCCTTTCGCAAAATCGATTCCGATTGTCAGGGTCATGCGTTAGACCTGACAGGCACCTTATCCGGAAATCCGATGGCGGGAGGCGCTGGTGGAAGGCCAGGACGAACAGATGACCGGCGCCAGGGCGGCCGAGGAGCGCCGCGCCGACATCTATGACGAGGACGGCGTCATCCTGTCGTCGTTCCTCGCCCAGATCGGTGCCGCGATCGCCGATCGCGATACACTGACGCTGAAGCGCGAAGTCGACGATCTGCACCAGTCGGAACTCGGCCACCTGCTCGAGGCCCTGCACCCGGAACAGCGACGCGCGCTGGTCGAATTGCTGGGCAAGGATTTCGATTTTTCCGCGCTGACCGAGGTTGACGAGGCGATCCGCCGCGACATCGTCGACAGTCTGCCCAATGCGCAGATCGCCCAGGCGGTGCAGGAGCTCGATTCCGACGACGCCGTTTACATTCTCGAGGACCTCGACCAGGAGGACCAGGACGAGATCCTGTCGCGGCTGCCGTTCACCGAGCGGATCAGGCTGCGGCGTTCGCTCGACTATCCCGAAGAGACCGCCGGCCGCCGCATGCAGACCGAGTTCGTCGCGGTGCCGCCGTTCTGGACGATCGGCCAGACCATCGACTACATGCGCGAGGACAACAATCTTCCCGACCGTTTCAGCCAGATCTTCGTCATCGATCCGAGCTTCAAGTTGCTCGGCGCCATCGACCTCGACCAGATCCTGCGTACCAAGCGCTCGGTCAAGGTCGAAGAGGTCATGCATGAGACCAGGCATGCCATCCCGGCCACCATGGACCAGGAGGAGGCGGCACGCGAATTCGAACAATACGATCTTCTGTCCGCCGCCGTCGTCGACGAGAACGAGCGGCTGGTCGGCGTGCTGACCATCGACGACGTCGTCGACGTCATCCAGCAGGAGGCCGAGGAAGATCTGCTGCGCATGGGCGGCGTCGGCGACGAAGAACTCTCGGACAGCATCTTTTCGACCTCGCGCTCGCGCGTGCCGTGGCTGCTGGTCAATCTTTTGACGGCTTTCCTGGCGGCCTCGGTGATCGGCCTGTTCGACCGCACCATCGAGCATATCGTGGCGCTGGCGGTGCTGATGCCGATCGTCGCCGGCATGGGCGGCAATGCCGGCTCGCAGACCATGACGGTCACGGTGCGGGCGCTGGCGACCAGGGACCTCGACATCTACAATGCCGGCCGCATCATCCGCCGCGAAATCGGGGTGGGCTTCATCAACGGCATCATCTTTGCCATCCTGATCGGCCTCGTCGCTGCTGCCTGGTTCCACGATCGCAATCTCGGCGGCATCATTGCGGCTGCGATGATCATCAATATGTTCGTGGCGGCTCTGGCGGGCATCCTTATCCCGCTGCTGCTCGACCGCTTCAAGATCGATCCGGCTGTGGCTTCGGCGGTTTTCGTCACCACGGTCACCGATGTCGTCGGGTTCTTTGCCTTTCTCGGGCTCGCCACATGGTGGTTCGGCGTGCGCTGAACGTCACCTCAATTGACTTTTACGTAAATGCCATGCGAGGCTTTGAAAGGTGCCTTGTCCGCCGATTCTGGTACGCGCCTGGGCACCGGCGGCGCCGGCCAGTTGGAACTCGCGGCGTGGCCGGGGGCATTGGAGTGACGATGCGGGAATATTATTCGATCACGGAGCTGACCCGCGAATTCGACGTGTCGACGCGGACGTTGCGCTTCTATGAGGACGAAGGGCTGGTGCAGCCGGTAAGACGCGGCCGCACCCGGCTGTTCCGCCCATCGGACCGTCATCTCATCCGCCAGATCATGCGGGGAAAAAGGCTCGGCTTCTCGATCAACGAGATCCGCGAGATCATCCAGATGTACAGGGAGCCGCCCGGCGAGGTAGGCCAGCTCAAGCTGATGATCAAGCGCATCGAGGAAAAGCGCGAGGATCTTCGCCAGAAACGCCGCGACCTCGAAGAGACCCTGGCAGAGCTCGACCAAGCCGAGGAATCCTGCGTCGAGCGGCTGGTGGAACTCGGCGTCACCACATGAGCGTGGCGTCAGCGCCGGCTCAAATCCAGCGCCGCACCCTTTTGGCGTAGTCCCGGTATTTCTTGCCGAATTTGGCCGTCAGCACCTTCTCCTCGCTCTCGATCGTCAGCTTCTGCGTCAGGAACGCCGCGATGACTGCCAGCGGCAGGAACCAGGCGATCCCAGTGACAAAGGCGAGGCTGACCAGCAGCAGCGTGTTGGCGAGGTAGATCGGGTTGCGGCTGACGGCGAAGGGTCCGGTGGTCACCAGATGGTCAGGCACGCCGTTCGGGTTGAGCGTCGTCTTGGCGCGGATCATGGTGCGGATTGCCGTGAACCAGAGCGCGGCAACCGCCACCAACCCCACAAGGCCGGCGGCGAACAGGATGTCGCCGAGAAGATCGCCGATCCACGGCAGCGGGTAGAACAGCCCTAGCGCGACGCTGACGATGATGGCGGCGACATAGATCAGCGGCGGCCATGGGATGTGCCCCAGCTTCGGCTGCCCAGGATTTTGCTGCACGGGTTTCGGGTGACTGTCGCTCATTATTGTCCTCCCTCGATTAGCGCGTTCCCGGTTCCGCCGCCTCGGTTTGGGCGGTGCAGGTGCCGGCGAGCTCGCCAATATGCGCCTTCCACTCCGGGGACTGGTCGTTGCTGTAGAGCCGGTCAAGCGAGGCTTCGCCCTGGAGAGTGTCCAGCATGCAGGCACAATAGCTGGAGCAGAACTCGGTGTCGCGTGCCTGCTCGCAGGATATCTGGCAGGATTTCAGAAAACGCACCTCCCTGGTTTCGGCCTGCGCCGGCATGAATTGCGAAAACAGCCAGACCGAGCCGATCAGCACCGGCTGATGGATCAAATAGAAGGCAAGGCTGTGCCGGCCGATGAAGACCAGCGGATTTGCCCAGCGGCCAGGCGCCAAGGCCGACAGCCGCGTCAGCGCGCCGGAGGTGGCGGCGAGCTTGGTAACCGCGATGCCGGCAAGTACGGCGCCGAACCAGGGCAGCAGTGGAACGTAGTCGTTGGAGCGCGGGTTGGTCGCCGACAGGCCGACCCACCACAAAGCCGGATGATCGAAAAGCTCAGATCGCAGGTAGAAAGGCGCGGCAATGGCGAGGGCCGCCACGGCAAGCGTCAGTAGCGCCGGCAGGCGCAGGAACGCCAGGCCGAGCAGGCTGGCGAGCGCGATCTCGTGCAATATGCCGAAGAAGATGAAGCCGTCGGGCGTGGCGATGCGGGTGACCAGCGATATTGCGAGCGCTGCGCCGGCAACCGTGGCGAAGCGCTTCCAGAAGCCGGTCCAGCGGATTTTCTTGCCATGGGCGAGATAGAGGCTGATGCCGACCAGGAACAGGAAGCTCGAGGCGATGCAGCGCGCGTAGATTTTCCACCAGCCGAAGGCGGTGAGGCCGGGATCGGTGTAGCCGAAGAATTCGAGGTCCCAGGTGAAATGATAGCTCGCCATGGCAAGCAAAGCGATGCCGCGTGCAATGTCGATAGCGGCGATGCGCTTCGACTTCGGTTGATCCTGAACGGCTGCGCTCGGCGTGTCGATGCTCATGGTCTCGCTGTCCTGGTTCAGCCCCGGCAAGACGACTATCACGGTTGCCACCGTCAAAAGAAGCAGGGCCTTGCGTCGCGTTGGTACCGGTCGGCATCAGAGCTGCTTTAGGCCAGAGCCGGAAAGCCTTTGGCCGGCGTGCTGGCGTTTTTCGGACTGGGCGCGGTTTTCGCGACACTCGGCCTGCTGGCGGCGGCCTGCGGCTTCGTCACCTGGCGCTATCTGCCCAAATCGCTTTGATGTGCGAGCGCCGCATGGCGCTCGCGCACCCAGTTGTGGAAGCGGTGCAAGTCGTATTCCTCGGGCATCAGTACGCCGGCCTTGTGGCGCATCGAGCGCAGGCCCATCTGGTTGACCTCGCAGATAACAGCATCCTCCTCCAGCACCTGGGTACCGAAGGCGACGATGTTGTCGATATCCGCGGCCGGATCGGCGAGCGCTTCGCCTCGCGGCAGACGAGCAGCCAGTTGCGATACCAGATGGCCTCGAGATCGCGCTGATAGGCCGCGATGTCCCAACAGGCTGATGACGGCAGCGTCGGCTCGGCCCGCATCAGGCCGTTGTAGGGACCGCGCTCATTCGGGCTGGGTTGCATGCCAGCTTCCTCCCCATCCGCCAGCCGACACCCGGCTGCGAAAATTGTCAATCGCGGCGCCGGCCGACCGGCTTGGCGAGGCGGCGCATTCGCCACACGATCCGGCGGAATTTGGTTTGCCGGGCGCGGCGATTCTGCCTATAGTCGCTGATGTCGTCGGTTCCGTTTGGAACCAAGAGGGAATGCGGTGAGGGCAAGTTGTTTGCCCAATGCCGTGGCTGCCCCCGCAACTGTGTGCGGTAGTCCTCTCCATATGCCACTGAAGGTTCGCCTTCGGGAAGGTGGGGAAGGGCGCTGATCCGCGAGCCAGGAGACCTGCCGGCGACAGGAAACTGACTTCTATGCCCTCGGGTGGAGGGCGAAAGGACAAGACATGAATACCGCTTCCGTTTCGCTCGGCGCTTCCGCCTCCTCGCAGTCGCGTCTCATGCAACTGGCGCTTGCTGCATTCCTCGGCATTTTCGTCATGGGCTTTGTCGGCTTCTCGCATATCGATGCGGTCCACAATGCCGCGCACGACTATCGCCATTCGATGGGCTTTCCCTGCCACTAACAAGGGGCTGACATCATGACACTGTTTCGCAACGTCGTGTTCATCGCGGCGATCGCAGGGCTTGTGGCCGGCGTGGCTCTCGCCTGCATGCAAGCCTATGCCACGGTGCCGCTCATCCTAAAGGCGGAAGTCTACGAACAGGCCGGCGGCGGCCATGACCATGCCGCGGCACCTGCGGCACCGGCCGAAAACGCCGCAGGCACGACGGCTATGAGCAGCGCCGCGCCGGCACCGGCTGAAGCAATGGCTCCGGCGGAAGACGAAGGCTGGGCGCCGGCGGACGTTTTCGAACGCTTCGGCTTCAGCGTCGTTGCCAATATCGTCACCGGCATCGGCTTTGCGCTGGTCCTGGTTGCGGTTTCGGAATTCGCCGGCGGCATCGGCAATTGGCGCCAGGGCCTGTTCTGGGGGCTGGCCGGCTTTGCCGCGTTCACGCTGGCGCCGGGCCTCGGCCTGCCGCCGGAACTGCCGGCGATGCCGGCGGCCGACCTTGTCCAACGCCAGATCTGGTGGTGGGCAACAGTGCTGGCGACAGCGGCCGGTCTCGGCCTTATCGTCTTCCGCAGATCGCTGCCGCTGGTGGCTCTTGCCGTGGCGTTGATCGTTGCGCCGCATATCGTCGGCGCGCCGCAGCCCGATAGCTTCGAAACGGCGATCCCGGAAGGCCTGCACCACCAGTTCGTGGTGGCGGTGACGCTGACCAATCTGGTGTTCTGGCTGGTGCTCGGCGCGGTCGTCGGCGTGGTGCGCGGACGCTTCACGGGCACGGCGACCAGCCTGCGCGACAGCTTTGCCTGACCGCGCTGCCGGGGCACTGACCCTGGTCATCGGCGGTGGGCGGACCGGAAAGAGCGCGCATGCCGAGAGGCTGGTAACGGCCTGTCCGGCGCCGTGGAGCTATATTGCCACCGCGCAAGCCTATGACGAGGAGATGCGCCAGCGCATCGCGCTGCACCGCTCGCGGCGCGGCGCCGGCTGGACGACCATCGATGCGCCGCTCGACCTTGCCGGCGCGATCGGAGCGCTGCCTGACGGCCAGCCGGTGCTGATCGACTGCCTGACGCTGTGGCTGACCAACCATATGCTGGCCGACCATGATGTCGAGGCCGAATGCCGGAGGCTGGCCGATGTGTTGTCGCGGCCGCGTGGGCCGTGGTTCGTGGTGTCCAACGAGGTCGGCCAGGGCATCGTGCCGGACAATGCGCTGGCAAGACGGTTTCGCGACGCCGCCGGTCGGTTGAATCAGGATGTCGCGGCTGTTGCCAGCACCGTGCTTTTGATGGTGGCGGGGCTGCCGCTCAAGGTGAAATGACATGGCTGATATTATCGATCTCAAGACCATTGAACAGGGGGACGAGGAACGCCACCGCGCCAAGATGGCCAAGCGCAAGGCGGTGCAGGACGCCGAGGTCGCGGCCAAGACGGTCGAGAAGGGGCTGCTGATCGTCAACACCGGACCGGGCAAGGGCAAGACCACGGCCGCCTTTGGGCTGGCGCTCAGGATGCTCGGCTATGGCAAGCGCGTCGGCGTCGTCCAGTTCATCAAGGGCAAGTGGCACACCGGCGAGAAGGACGCGTTTGCTAGTTTTGGCGATCGCGTCGTCTGGCACGCCATGGGCGAGGGCTTTACCTGGGAAACGCAGGACCTGAAACGCGATATCGCGGCGGCCGAGGCCGCCTGGGCGAAGGCGCTCGAGCTGATGGCCGAGCCGTCGATCAGCCTCGTGGTGCTCGACGAGCTGAACATCGCGCTGCGCTACGACTACCTCGATCTCGAAAAGGTGGTCGCGGCGTTGAAGGCGCGTCGCGAAGGCCTGCATGTCGTCGTCACCGGCCGCAACGCCAAACCGGTATTGGTCGAGGCGGCCGATCTGGTCACCGAGATGGGCGTGACCAAGCACCACTTCTCCGCCGGCGTGAAGGCGCAGCAGGGGATCGAGTTCTGAGGGGGTTGCTGGGGAGGCAGAGGCGCGGTGTCTCGACCTCTCAAGATTTGGGTTCCTCGCCCGCCGCGAAGCGGGGGAGAGGTGGCCGCGAAGCGGCCGGAGAGGGGGCTTTCGTAGAGCGCGGTTCCCCTCTCCGTCTCGGCTTCGCCGAGCCACCTCTCCCCACTTTCGTGGGGCGAGAAACCCAAGCTGGAACTAAGCTGCGAACCTTCAAGGCTGAAGGCGCCCTATTTTGTTCTTGCTTTGTGCCGGCAGCTATGCTAGTAACTTCGGTATGGTGCTGATTGGCTCCAACGACCCGCCGCATGGTGGGTTTTTTGTTTCGCCTGGGATCGGGCGAAGATCACAACAGAATTACGACCGTCGAGATTACCCCAAACAGTGCGATCAGCAGAAAGTCGGCGATCCGGTAGAGTTTCAGTGCCGCCGGATGTCAGGGATAGAGTTCTGGTCGCTTGCGAAGCTGGAGATTGTTCGTGGACCAGGCGGTAATCGTCTATCTTATTCTCAATGATGGTCAGTTTGGTGCCGCTGACGAACGCGAATCCATTTATGCGCTCGAGAATCGGCTAGAGAAAGCTATCGAGGATGCATCGGTCGGCGAGTTTGACGGTGACTTGTTTGGTGAAGGCGAATGCATCCTCTACATGTATGGGCCAAACGCTGAACGACTTTTTGTCGTAGTCGAACCCTTATTGAAATCTTCTCCCGTAGCTGCCGGTGGGTACGCGATCAAAAGGTTTGGCGTGGAAGCCGATCCGAGCGCAAAGGAAGTCCGTGTTACCTGGTAGGTCGGGTTTTCCGACCCATTCGGACGTTCACGCGGCGATGACGATCACCGCGATCACGCCGAACAGCGCGATCAGCAGAAAGTCGGCGATCCGGTAGAGTTTCAGCGCCCGTCGGATGTCGGTGCTCTCGACATCATCGCGCCGGCCGCCTTCGCCCATCAATGCGTCTTCGACCATGACGCCGTCATAGGAACGGGGGCCGGCGAGCGCCAGGCCGAGCGCGCCGGCCATCGCTGCTTCCGGCCAGCCGGCATTGGGCGAGCGGTGTTTTTTCGCATCGCGCCGCACGGCGTGCCAGGCGCCGTTGGCGTCGGCGCCCTTGACCAGAAAAGCGGCGAGTACGATCAGCAGCGCCGTCAGCCGCGACGCCGGCAGATTGATCCAATCGTCGAAGCGCGCAGCCGCCCAGCCGAAGGCTTCGTGGCGCGGGGTGCGATGGCCGATCATCGAATCGGCGGTGTTGGCGGCCTTGTAGGCGACGCCGCCGGCGAGCCCGCCGATACCGAGCCAGAAGGCCGGAGCGACGACGCCGTCGGAGAAATTCTCGGCCAGGCTTTCGATCGCGGCGCGGCAGACAGCGGCCCTGTCGAGCTTTTCCGGGTCGCGACCGACGATCCGCGAGACGGCAATGCGGCCCATGTCCAGTCCGCCGCTGTCGAGGGCGTCGGCGACGGCTTCGACATGCTCGGCCAGGCTCTTCTGCGACAGCAGCGACGTCGCCAGGATTGCGGTAACCAACAAGCCGAGGGGAATGCTCCAAAGCAAGGTTTCGAGCCAGAGGGCGAGGGCGGCCGGCACCAGCACGATCACCAGCAGCGTGACGACGCCCCAGCCGCGACGGTGGGCGTCGGAATCAGTGGCGCGGTTGAGCCTGCGGTCGAGAAAGGATATCAGCCTGCCGAACCAGGTGACGGGATGGCCAATGGCATCGAAGAGCCGGGCCGGGTAGCCGAGTACAAGTTCGATGGCCAGCGACAGGAAAGTGATCAGGATCGGCATGAAGGCTCTTGATGGAGTGACGGCGGCAGTGGACCACGGCGGAAGCCTTGGCCGGGCGAGGGCGCTTTTCCCTCACGCGCCGCTGCCTTTCGTCGACCTCTCGACCGGGATTAATCCGCACTCCTACCCGCTTTTCGATTTGCCCGCCACCGCCCTGTCGCGATTGCCGGAAACAGCGCGCGGCCGCGACTTGGCTGAACGCGCGGCAAGCGCCTATGGCGCCCCGTCGGCGGCGAATGTCGCAGCGGCGCCCGGCACGCAGATCTTGTTGCCGCGCGTCGCTTCCCTGGTCAGCCCGGGCACGGCGCTGGTGCTCGGGCCGACTTATGCCGAGCATCGGCGGGCAGCGGCGATCGCCGGCCATGCGGCGGCTGAAGTCGATGATTTCGAAGCCCTGGCGGCGGCCGACCTTGCCGTCGTCGTCAACCCCAACAACCCGGACGGGCGTGTCGTCGAGCGCGAAAGATTGCTTCGACTTGCCGGGACATTACGAGCCAGAGGTGGGCTGCTGGTGGTCGACGAGGCTTTCATGGATGTCGGCCCGCGCAGCGAAAGCCTGGCCGGCGACGTCGACCAGGGCGGCATCGTCGTGCTGCGTTCGTTCGGCAAGTTCTTCGGCCTGGCCGGCCTGCGGCTTGGCTTTGCACTGGCCGATGCGCTGACGGTCGAGCGGCTGGAGGCGCAATTCGGGCCATGGGCGGTTGCCGGGCCGGCGCTCGAATATGGCATAAGGGCGCTTGCCGATACCGGCTGGCAGGCCGGGATGCGGCGCCGTCTGGCCGAGGATGCCGCACGGCTCGATACGCTGTTCGGCCGCTTCGGCGTGCCTGTCGCCGGTGGCACCGCGCTGTTCCGCTATATCAGGCTGGCGAACGCTGCCGGCCTGTTTTCGGCGCTTGGCCAGCGCGGCATCCTGCTTCGGCATTTCGCCGATCGTCCGGATGTGCTGCGCGCCGGCCTGCCGGGAGCCGACGAAGAATGGCGGCGGCTCGAATCCGCACTTGCCGGCTGGGCCTCGCGGCGCGACGATAATGCCAAGGGAGAAACGACCCAATGATCCATGTCTGCTCGCTGTCCAAAGTCGAGGAAACGGTAACGAAGACCGGGGCCGGCCGGCTGCTTTCGCTGCTTGCCGCCGGAACGGAGGTGATGCGACCGGCCTCGATCACCAGGGAAAACCATCTGCATCTGGTCATGCATGACATTGCGGTGGCGCAAGAGGGCATGACGATGCCGGGCGAGGAGCATGTTCTGAACCTGCTCGATTTCGCACGGCAATGGAATCGCTCGCGGCCGCTGGTGGTGCATTGCTATGCCGGCATCAGCCGCTCGACCGCCTCGGCCTACATCATCGCGGCAGCGCTGGCGCCGAAGCGCGACGAGGCCGAGTTGGCCGAGACGCTGCGCGCGCTGTCGCCCACGGCGACACCCAATCCTCGGCTGATCGCAATTGCCGACGCACTGCTCGATCGCAGAGGCCGGATGATCGAAGCGATCCAGGCGATCGGGCGCGGCGCGGATGCTTTCGAAGGCACGCCGTTCGAATTGAAAATCTGAGCCTAAAAACAAATTCCAGGAAAAGTGCGCAGGAGTTCTAGCACACGGCCAAGGGGCGAATGATGATCGGGAGAATTTTGGCCATGGTTGTTGGCGTGGTCTGCGCGACAGGCAGCGCCATGGCCGCGTCCATGCCGGCTCTCAAGTCGATCGACCTGGCAGCGCTCCAAGCCACTGTCGAGGGTTTGGCCAAGGAACTTATGCTGCCCGGTGCCATGGTTTTGCTCAAGACTCCGCGGGGCAACCTCGTCTTCGGCTACGGTACGACTGAACTGGGTGCCACGAACCCGCCGCGCGCCGATACCCACTTCCGTGCGGCCTCGAACACCAAGACGATGACCGCCGCTGTCATCGTGCAACTGGTGCAGGAAGGGAAACTGAGCTTCGCCGATCTGATCTCGAAATACGTCCAGCGCGTTCCCAACGGCGACGAGATAACCATTCGGCAGCTCATAACAATGCGGAGCGGCCTCCCTAACTTCACCAATGCGCCGGAACTTGCCGAAAGCCTGGACAAGTATCCTTACAGGGTATGGACCGCTGATGAAGTACTCGGCATGGCGTTCAAACGGCCGCCGGACTTCGCGCCGGGTGCCGAATTCGAGTACAACAACACCAACTACTATCTGCTCGGCCTTGTTGCCGAGAAGATCGACGGCAAGCCGCTCTCGACCATCTTCCGGGACCGCCTGTTCGGGCCGCTCGGCATGAAGAACACCGCTTTGCCGCCGAGCACGTCGAACGCCATCCCCGAGCCATACTCAAACGGCTATCTCTACGGCAGTACTTCGTACGCCCTGGCTGATGCGCCCTATCCGGACGACCTCCAGGCTGCGGCCAGGGCGGGAACGCTCAAGCCCAACGACGACACATGGCAGAACCCGTCCGCCTACTTTGCGGCTGGCGGAGTCATCTCCACCGCGGATGACCTCGCGACCTGGATGCGCGCGCTGGTCGGGGGCAAGCTCTTCAATGCCGACTTCCAGCGGCAGTGGCTTGCAAGCCCTGAGGCGCCGGAGCCGGGCGAACCCGCCATGCAAAAATACGGCTATGGCATCCTAACGCTGACCTTCGGGCCTAACGAAATCTACTATCACGAAGGCGAGATGCCCGGTTACCAGTCCTTCATGGGCTACGATCCGGCCAATGATGTCACCCTGGTCATATGGACCAACCTGACTCTCGCGCTCGACGGCCAGGCGACCGCCAACACCTTGATGGTGAAGATACTGGACGAAATCTACACGGTGTCGCCGCTTCAAGAGGTGAAGTGAGGATCCTCGCGCGCGAATGGAATCGCCCCTCGTGAGCGAGGCCTGAGCTGGTGGGATCAAACACCTACGCCAACCAATCCGCCAGCTTTGCCTTGCCCACGTCCCTCAGCAGGCCGATGAAACCGTCGGCCTGATGCTCGGCGGTGAGCCGGCCTTTTTCGGCGGTTGCAATGCTGGCGTCGCCGACCACGCCATTCGGGTTGAGGTCGCTGGCGATCCAGGCGAAGGCGTGTGTTCCAGTGTGGCGCAGCAGCGCAAATTCCTTTTCGGCGCGGGCGACCTTGGACACGAAATTGTCGGCCTTCCCCATGTCGACGAGGTCGGGCCGGAAGTGCAGCATCAGCGAGGTCTCGACGTCGCCGCCATGAATGCCGTGGCGGTCCTCGAGCTCGGTGTACATGCTGGCCGGCCGGCCAAAACGCTGCCAGCTGGTCTTTACCGCCAGCATCTTTGCCCGCACGCGCAATTCGCGGGTGACGATGCCCATGATCTCCTCATTGCCGCCATGCGAGTTCACGACAATCAGTTTTCGGACGCCGGAACGCGCGACCGACAGGCCAAGTTCGGTCCACGCCTCGACCAAGGTCGTCGCCGGCAGGGTGAGGGTGCCCGGCGCATGCAAATGCTCGTTCGACTTGCCTACCGCCTGGACCGGCAGGATGCGGATGTCGAGATCGCCGGGCAGGCGCGCGATCACCGTTTCCAGCATGCCGTTCATGATCGAGGTGTCGGTCGAAACCGGCAGATGCGGCCCGTGTTGTTCGATCGCTGCCAGCGGCAGAACGGCAATGGTCGTCTCAGGATCGACGGTCGCGTATTCGGTGGTCCGGTAGTCACCCCACCATACGCGTTTTTTTGCAGTGGTCATGTCATGCCTCTTGAACCGACAAGCCCAGACCTAACGCGGGAACGATCGGCTGTCGATCATCCCGCCGCAATCACCTCGATCTCGACCTTGAATTCCGGCCGGGCAAAACCGGACACGATCATCAGCGTCGAGGCCGGCGCCGGGCTGGCGAACAGCCGGTCGCGAACCTCCATATAGGGCCGCAGGAAGGCGCGGTCGGTGACGTAGGTGTTGATGCGGACGATGTCGGACAGGCCGAGCCCGGCCTCGCCGAGAATCGCCGATATGTTCCGGAAACAGAGCTCGGCCTGTGCGCCGGCCTCCTCGGGGATCTGGTCGTCCGGGGTGATTGCGACCTGGCCCGAACACAGCACCAGCCGCTTGCCGGGCGGCAGTTCGACACCATGGCTGTAGCGGGCGAAGGGCGGCTTGATCGACTTCGGCGTGAGAAATTTGAACATGGCAATCTCCGTTCACGGCAGCCTATCGCATCGGCCCGAAAATCGGGATCGATTTTCGGAAAGCACGATGCGAAGATTCAAAGTTTTAGAGCGTACTTTGTGCGTCCAAGTGGACGCACGTCGCTCTAAGGCCGGATCGATGCGGGCATCAAGATGGCGGTGCATGTCACGAGGGCGATTGTGGACAGGCGATCAAAAAATAGGCACGATGCCTTTCGTACAGCATGACCCGTCCGGCCTTCGCGCCGCCATTGCTCAGGCGGGCATTGCACAAGCGGGCGGTCCCGGCGCAACGCGCCGGTGGCATGTGTCTTGCTTCTTGAAACAATGGTGTCGAGCCCGGCGCGTGACGCGCCGGAGCGAACAAAGGGTGGTGTGGATGTACGGAAAACTCAAGATTTCGGCGGGCGTGATCGTGCTGCTTGGCGCAGGCACGCTTGCCGCGGCAGCGAACGAAAAAGTCACCTTCGGCACCAACTGGCTGGCTGAGCCGGAGCATGGGGGTTATTATCAGGCCGTGGTGGACGGCACCTATGCCGCCTGCGGCATCGACGTGACGATCATGCAGGGCGGCCCACAGGTCAGCGGCCGGCCGCTGCTGCTGGCCGGCAAGATCGATTTTTACATGGGCGGCAATCTGCTGTCGGCCTTCGATGCCGTGCAGCAAGGCATACCGATGCGCGTCGTGGCGGCCGACTTCCAGAAGGACCCGCAGGTCATCATGTCCCATCCCGGCCAGGGGCTGGACAAATGGGAAGACCTGAAGAACGCCGACCAGTACATCCTTGGCGACGAAGGTGCGCAGACCTTCTTCCAGTGGATGGTCACCGATCTCGGCTTCGACGCCGCCAAGCGCGCGCCCTACACCTTCAATCCGGCGCCGTTCATCGCCAACAAGAAGTCGATCCAGCAGGGTTACGTCACCTCGGAGCCATTCGCCGTCGAGAAGCAAGGCGGTTTCACGCCGAACCAGTTCCTGCTGGCCGACTATGGCTGGGACACATATGCAACGACGGTCGAGACCATGCAGGAGACGGTCGACAAGCGGCCCGAGGTGGTCCAGTGCTTCGTCGATGGCTCGGCCAAAGGCTGGTACAATTATCTCTACGGCGACAACAAGGCCGCCAACGAGATGATCAAGAAGGAAAATCCGGATATGACGGATGAGCAGATCGCCTTCTCGATCGAGCAGCTGAAGAAGTTCGGCGTGGTCGATTCCGGCGACAGCGAAAAGCTCGGCATCGGCGCCATGACCGATGCGCGCATCCAGAGTTTTTACGACAAGATGGTCAAGGCCAAGGTCACGCCGGCGGGCATCGACATCAAGAAGGCCTACACGCTGGCCTTCGTCAACAAGAGCGTCGGGCTCGACCTGAAGAAGTAGGCCGTGAAGCTGGAGAAAGTGGCGCAACAGCCAGGAAGCGTATCGGGGCCGACGCTGTTGGCGCTGCGTGGCGTCGGCAAGGTTTTTTCCAACGGCGTCACCGCGCTCAGCAATGTCGAGCTGACGATCCGGGAGGGCGATTTCCTCAGCCTGCTCGGGCCGTCGGGCTGCGGCAAATCGACGGCGCTGCGGCTGATTGCCGGCCTATCGACGCCGACCTCGGGCGTGCTCGACTGGCGCGGCAGCGGCGCCCTCGAGCGTTCGAATATCGGCTTCGTCTTCCAGGAGCCGACGCTGCTGCCCTGGGCCGACGTCTTCGACAATGTCTGGCTGCCGTTGCGTCTGAAGGGTGTGTCGCGGGCCAAGGCGGCGCCGGCGGTGATGGAGATGCTGGCGCGGGTTCACCTGACCGGCTTCGAGAAGGCCGTGCCGCGCGAACTGTCAGGCGGCATGAAAATGCGCGTCTCGATCGCCCGCGCCATGGTGACCAAGCCGCGCATTCTGTTGATGGACGAGCCGTTCGCGGCACTCGACGAGATCACCCGTTTCAAGCTCAACAACGACCTTCTGGAGCTATGGCAGGATGAGCGTTTTACCGTGGTCTTCGTCACCCACAGCGTCTTCGAAAGCGTTTTCCTCTCCAACCGCGTCGTCGTCATGGCGGCGCGGCCGGGCCGCGTGTTCGCGGAGCTTGGCGTCGATGCGCCCTATCCGCGCGATGAGGCGTTTCGCACTTCGCTCGATTATGCCGCGCTCTGCCGCCAGGCATCCGACGTGCTGATCGGCGCCATCAACTCAACTGCCGGACCGCATCATGACGGCCATTGAACAACAAGTCCTGGCGCTCGACCCGGAGGAGGCGCGCCGCGTCCGCCAGGAGCGCTTCGAGCGCATCGGCAGATGGCTGCTGCCGCTGGCGATCATGATCCTGGCGATCTGGCTGTGGGACCGCATCTGCGTCTGGAACGACATCCCGAAATATATCCTGCCGCGCCCCAGCGTGGTGCTGCAGACGCTGCATGACGATGCCGGGCTGCTGTTCTCCTCGCTGCTGGTGACGCTCAAGATCACCTTCTTCAGCCTGCTGCTCGCGGTGGTCGGCGGCGTCGGGCTGGCGGTGCTGTTCGCGCAGTCGAAATGGGTGGAAATGTCGTTCTTTCCGTTCGCCATTGTGCTGCAGGTGACGCCGATCGTCGCGATCTTTCCGTTGATCAACATCTATGTCGACAACCAGACGACAAAGCTGCTGCTTTGCGCCTGGATCGTCGCCTTCTTCCCGATTCTCTCCAACACCACGCTCGGCCTCAATTCCGTCGATCGCAATCTGCGCGATTTGTTCAAGCTCAACGGCGCCACCCGCTGGCAGCAACTGCGCTATCTGCGGCTGCCGGCGGCGATGCCCTATTTCCTCGGCGGGCTGAAGATCGCCGGCGGGCTGTCGTTGATCGGCGCGGTGGTGGCCGAGTTCGTCGCCGGCGCCACCGGCCAGTCGTCCGGCCTCGCCTCGCGCATCATCGAGGCCGGCTACCGGCTCAACGCACCAAGGCTGTTCGCGGCGCTGATCCTGATCTCGCTCACCGGCATCCTGATCTTCCTGGTGCTGTCGCTGATTTCGCATCTCATTTTGCGGCGCTGGCACGAGAGCGCGCTGAGGCAGGAGCGGTGATGGTGAGCAGCGCCGCCTTGATACCGGCTTCTGGTTCCTACCAACTTTCCAACGTCCGGCTTCACGCGTCGCTGACGCCGGGGCTTGCGGCTGCCTTTGACGCCGACGGATTTGCGCTCGCTGACATTGCCGTCGCCGATGGCAAGATCTCCGGGATTACGGCGCATCGATCCAACGCACCGGCGGACGCCACCGACCTCGGCGGCCGCATCGTGCTGCCGTGCTTCGTCGATTGCCACACCCATATCGACAAGGGCCACATCTGGCCTCGAAAGCCCAACCCGGACGGCACCTTCATGGGCGCGCTGAACGCAACGGGCGCCGACCGGGCGGCGCGCTGGAGCGCCGACGACGTCGCCCGCCGCATGGATTTTTCACTGCGCTCGGCCTATGCGCACGGCACCAGGGCGCTGCGCACGCATCTCGACAGCGTTGCCCCGCAGGAAGAGATCTCCTGGCCGGTGTTCGAGACGATGCGCGAGAAATGGCGCGGCCGCATTGAGTTGCAGGCGGCCTGCCTGCTCGGCATCGAGGGCGTGCGCGACAGGAAATGGTTCGACAGGCTGGCCAAACGGGTGGCTGGTGCCAAGGGCGTGCTCGGCGTCGTCACCTACATGATGCCGGACCTCGAAGAACTGCTCGACCAGGTGTTTGCGCAGGCGATCAAGCATGGCCTCGACCTCGATTTCCATGCCGACGAGACCGACGATGCCTCGGCGATCTCGCTGAAGAAGATCGCCGAAGCAGCCCTGTGGAACGGCTTTGAGGGAAAAATCCTGGTCGGCCATTGCTGCTCGCTGGCGCGCCAGCCCGACCTCGAGGTGCTCGACACGCTGGACAAGGTGGCAAAGGCCGGCCTGGCGGTGGTGTCGCTGCCGATGTGCAATCTCTATCTGCAGGACCGGCGCGGCGACAACACCACGCCACGCTGGCGCGGGGTGACGCTGCTGCATGAAATGAAGGCGCGCGGCATTGCCGTTGCCGTCGCTTCCGACAACACGCGCGACCCGTTCTATGCCTATGGCGATCTCGACATGCTGGAGGTCTACCGCATGGCGACGCGCATCCTGCATCTCGACCACCCCGTCGCCGACTGGCCGCAAGCAGTGACCGCGACGCCGGCCAAGGTGATGCGGCTCGACGGCTTCGGCACGCTTGCCGCCGGCGGGCCGGCCGATTTCGTCGTCTTCAGAGGGCGAAGCTGGACGGAATTGCTGTCGCGACCAGAATCGGACCGCATCGTGGTGCGCGACGGCCAGGCGATCGAGCGCCAGCTGCCCGATTATGCCGAACTCGATGATCTGATGGTGGAATGATGGATATTGCGGCGCTTAAGCGCGACCTGGACGGTTTGAAGATCGACGACCATCCGGCGATCGTCCAGCAGAAGAGCCGCGACTTCTACTGGTACAGCCCGGTGCTGAAGCAGCAGCTCGAGCACGTCACCGGCGACCTGATCGTGACGCCGAAAACCGAAGACGAGGTCGTCCGCATTCTCGCCGCCTGCCACCGGCACGGCGTCCCGGTGACGCCGCGCGGCAGTGGCACCGGCAATTACGGGCAGGCGATGCCGCTGTCCGGCGGCGTCGTGCTCAATCTCGCCGAGATGAACGCGGTCAAGACGATCGCGCCGGGCCGTGTCGTCACCGGCCCCGGCGCCGTGCTCGCCGACATCGACAGAGCGACGCGGGCGCATTCCGGCCAGGAGCTCCGCATGTCGCCATCGACCTACAACACCGCATCGATCGGCGGCTTCGTCGCCGGCGGCTCCGGCGGCATCGGCTCGATCCGCTGGGGCGGACTGCGCGACCTCGGCAACGTCATCCGGCTGAGAACCGTGACGATGGAGGCTGAGCCGCGGGTCATGGAGCTCACCGGCGAGGACGTGCTGAAGGTGATGCACGCCTACGGCACCAACGGCATCATCACCGAAGTCGAGATGCCTCTGACCGCCAGCTATGACTGGATCGACGTCATCGTCGGCTTCGACGATTTCATGGATGCGGCTGGCTTCGGCAACGATCTCGCCATTCAGGACGGCATATTGGCGAAACTGATCACGCCGATCGCAGCACCCATCCCCTACGATTACTTCAAGCGCCACCAGCGGTTTTTCCGGCGCGGCCAAAGCATCGTCGTCTTGATGATCGCGGCGCATGCGATGGATGCCTTCCTCGCCTTCACGGCGCGCAGCAAGGGCGAGATCGTCTTTCGCGCCGACAAGGAGGCCGATCTCAAAGGGCTGCCGCCGGCCTATGAGCTGACCTGGAACCACACGACGCTGCGTGCCATCCGGGTCGATCCGACGATCACCTATCTGCAGACCCGCTATCCGTCGCCGGACCACCTCGGCCACGTCAAGGCGATGGTCGACCGCTTCGGCGACGAGGTGCCGGCGCATCTCGAGTTCATCCGCTTCGACGGCGCCATCGGCATCGCAGGGCTGCCGCTGGTCCGCTTCACCACGGCGGAGCGGCTCGACGAGATCATCCGCATCCACGAGGACAATGGCTGCTGGATCTTCAACCCGCACCGCTACACGCTGGAAGAAGGCGGCATGAAGCGGACGGATGAAGTGCAACTGGCTTTCAAGCGCGAGACCGACCCGCAAGGGCTGCTCAATCCCGGCAAGATGATCGCCTGGGAGAACCCGGACTATGATTATCGCTCGGGCAAGTCGTTCCTGTTCAAGGGACTGGAGAAGGCGGGTTGAGACGATGACGGGCGTGTGGCGCTGTACCCCCCTCTGGCCTGCCCTCTTTGCCACCACTTGGCATCTCCCCCTCAAGGGGGGAGATTGGCAGTTCCATCGTCTCGACCATCTTCCAACGTCGTCAACTGGCGAAAGCGATACTGACAGCCGATCTCCCCACTTGAGGGGGAGATGCCCGGCAGGGCAGAGGGGGGTGCTTGGTGCCGACTTGCGAGATGTTCTCCTGTGAACGTCCTCGTCCTCTATGCTCATCCTGTGGAGACCAGCTTCAACGCCGATCTGCACCGGACGATCATCGAGCGGCTGAAGGCCGCCGGCCATGTCGTCGACGACTGCGATCTCTATGCCGAGGGTTTCGATCCCAGGCTGACGCGGGCCGAACGGCTGTCCTATCACGACGAACGCAGCGACGGCGATCCGGCGTCAGCCTATGTCGAGCGCCTTCTGCGGGCCGAGGCGCTGGTGCTGTCGTTTCCGGTGTGGAACTTCGGCTATCCGGCCATTCTGAAAGGCTTTTTCGATCGCGTCTTCCTGCCCGGCGTGTCGTTCAAGCTGGTCGACGGCAAGGTGCAGCCGTCGCTGCACAATATTCGCAAGGTGGTCGCGGTCACGACCTATGGCGGCAGCCGGTTCCGAGCCATGCTGATGGGTGACCCGCCGCGCAAGCTGGTCAAGCGGGTGCTGCGTGCGACGATCAAGCCCGGCGGGTCGGTTTCCTACCTCGCGCATTACTCGATGAACCTGTCGACCGACGAGACGCGGACGAGGTTCGTGGCGAAAGTCGCGGCCAGGATCGACGCGTTCTGACGCGGGCGGGACTTTTCCTTCTCCCCTTGTGGGAGAAGGTGGATCGGCGCGTAGCGCCGAGCCGGATGAGGGGTGCTGGAAGAAACGCGGCGTGGGAAGATTGGGACGGGAGCGCTAAACGCTAATTCCGTTGAGGTAGCGATCCTTCCAACACCCCTCATCCGACCGAGCTTCGCTCGGCCACCTTCTCCCACAACAAGGGGAGAAGGAAAAGAGTTACATCCGCACCCGTTCCGCCTTCGGATCGTACATCGGCTTAAGCGACGCCTCCGCCGCAAAGCGCTCGCCGGCGATCTCGATCTCGTAGGACGACGACAGCACGTCCGCCTCGCTCTCGCCCTTGCAAGGCACGTAACCAAGCCCGATTGCGCCGCCGAGATGATGGCCGTAATTGCCCGAGGTGATCGGGCCGACGATCTTGCCGTCGCGCAGGATCGCCTCATTGTGGAAGAGCAAGGGTTGCGTGTCTTTCAGACGGAACTGCACCAGCCGCCGGTTCAATCCGCTTTCTTTCTTCCTCAGCACGGCATCGCGGCCGATGAAGTTGCCCTTGGCGGTCTTCACCGCAAAGCCGAGGCCGGCCTCCAGCACATTGTCTTCGTCGGTGATGTCGTGGCCAAAATGCCTGAAGGCCTTTTCGATGCGGCAGGAGTCCAGCGTGTGCAGGCCGCAGAGCTTCAGGCCGGCGTCGGTGCCGGCTTCCGCGATCGCCTCGAAGACATGGGCGGCCTGATCGGTCGAGACGTAAAGCTCCCAACCGAGCTCGCCGACATAGGTGACGCGGTGGGCGCGGGCCAGCCCCATGCCGATTTCGATCTCCTGAAACGTCCCGAACGGGTTGTTCTCGTTGGAGAAATCGTTCGGGCTCAGCTTTTGGATCAGCTTTCTCGAATCCGGGCCCATCAGGCAAAGCACGGCTTCGGCCGCCGTCACATCGGTGATGACGACGAACTCGTCGGCAAGATGTTTTCTCAGCCAGGCCAGGTCGCGTTGCAGCGTGGCGCCGGGCACGACGAGGAAGAAGGCGGTTTCGGACAATCGCGAGACGGTGAGATCGCTCTCGATGCCGCCGCGCTGGTTGAGCATCTGGGTGTAGACGATCTTGCCCGGCGTCACGTCCACGTCGTTGGCGCAGAGCCTTTGCAGGAAGGCGCAGGCATCGCGGCCTTCGACACGGATCTTGCCGAACGAAGTCATGTCGAACAGGCCGACGCCGTTCCTGACCGCAAGATGTTCCGCGCGCTGGTTGTCGAACCAGTTCTGCCGCTTCCAGGAATAGCGGTATTCGCGCTCCTGGCCGGGCCTAGCGAACCAGTTGGCGCGCTCCCAGCCGGCGACCTCGCCGAACACGGCGCCGCGCACCTTGAGATGTTCGTGCAGCGGCGAGCGCCTTATGTTCCGCGAGGTCGCCATCTGCCGGTAGGGGAAATGATCGGCGTAGAGCAGGCCGAGCGTTTCGGAGACGCGCTCTTTGAGATAGCGGCGGTTCTTCTGGAACGGCTGGGCGCGGCGGATGTCGACCTCCCAGAGGTCGAAGGGCGCCTCGCCGTCATTGATCCATTGCGCCAGCGCCATGCCGGCGCCGCCGGAGGAGACGATGCCGATCGAATTGTAGCCGGTCGCCATCCAGTAGCCGGAAAGCTCCGGCGCCTCGCCGAGATAGTAGCGATCGTCGGGGGTAAAACTCTCGGGACCGTTGAAGAAGGTGTGAATGCCGGCGGTGGCCAGGATCGGCATGCGATTGACGCCCATTTCAAGGATCGGCTCGAAATGGTCCATATCCTCCGGCAACTGGTCGAAGCAGAAATCCTCGCTTATGCCGTTCATGCCCCAAGGCTTGGCAACCGGCTCGAAAGCGCCGAGCATCATCTTGCCGGCATCTTCCTTGTAGTAGGCACACTCGTCCGGCACGCGCAGCACCGGCAAGCGGGAAAGCCCGGCGATCGGCTCGGTGACGAGATAGAAATGTTCGCAGGCGTGCAGCGGGATGGTGACGCCGTTCTGGGCGCCAAGTTCGCGTGCCCACATGCCGGCGCAGTTGACGACGATATCGGCTTCGATCGCGCCCTGCTCGTCGCCCTGCGCCCAGGAAACGCCGGCGACACGGCCGGCCTTGGTGTGGACCTTGGTGACCTTCACATTCTCGACGATCGTTGCACCGCGCTGGCGCGCGCCCTTGGCCAACGCCATGGCGATATTGGCCGGATCGCACTGGCCGTCGAGCGGCAGGTGCACGGCGCCGACCACATCTGACACATTGAGATGCGGGTACATCTGCTTGACTTCACGAGGCGAAATCTCGCGCACATCGACATCGAAGGCGCGGGCGAGAGATGCCTGCCGATAGATCTCGTGCTTGCGCTCCTCGGTCAGCGCCACCGTGATCGAGCCGACCTGGCGCATGCCGGTGCCGACATCGGTCTCGGCCTCCAGCTTGACGTAGAGGTCGGCCGAGTACTTCGCCAGCCGCGTCATGTTCTGCGAGCCGCGCAACTGTCCGATCAGGCCGGCGGCGTGCCATGTCGTGCCCGACGTCAGTTGCTTGCGCTCGAGCAGCACGATATCGGTCCAGCCCAGCTTGGCCAGATGATAGGCGACCGAGCAGCCGGAGACGCCGCCACCGATGATGACCGCCCTCGCTTTGGGAGCAATGGCCTTGGTCGGGATGGTTTTGGTGGGCGGGGCGTTCATGCGGCCTCGCGACCATAGCTGGAGGCGAAGCGGCGCAGGCGCGTGGCAGCCTCCATCAGTACCGGCTCAGGCTGGCAGAGGCTGAAGCGGATGTGGCCGGCTGCAGCCTGGCCGAAGCTCGAGCCGGGCATGACGCCGACCTTTTCCTGGTCGAGGAAAGCCCAGGCGAATTTCTCGTCGTCCGGCTCGATCGCCGATATGTCGAGCATGACGTACATGCCGCCTTCGGAGCCGCGCACGGTGATGTTGTTCATACCGCGCATGGCATCGAGGACGACGGTGCGCCTCGCGGCGTAGCGCTCGGCGATCTCCTTGACGCCGTAGCCATTTTCGAGCGCCTCGGCGCAGGCGAGGCTGATGAAGGCCGGCAGGCCGTAGGTCATCACCAGATTGAGGTCGGTCAACAGCGAGACCATTGATTCCGGCCCGGTCAGCCAGCCCATGCGCCAGCCGGTCATGCCGTGGCTCTTCGACATCGAATTGATGACCAGCGTGCGTTCCGCCATGCCGGGCAGCGAGCGCGGCGAGACGTGCTCGCCACCGCCCAGTGTCCAGTAGACCTCGTCCGACAGCAGCCACAGGTCATGCTCGCGGCAGATCTGCGCCAGATCTTCCAGGCGCTCTCGCGAATAGACGGCGCCCGTGGGGTTGTTGGGCGTGTTGATCAGGATGGCGCGGGTGTTCGGCCGGAGAGCGGCGCGGATGTCGGCGGCGCGCGGCTGAAAACCATCCTCGGCGGGTGTCTCGACGACGCTGAACTCGGCGCCCGCCGCACTGAAGGTATTGGGATAGGTGGCGTAATAGGGCGCGACGACGATGGCATGGTCGCCCTGGTCGAGAACCGCTTGAATGGCCGCGTAAAGCGCGGCCTGCCCGCCCGGCGTGGCGATGACCTGGTCGGGATTTGTCGCAACGCCGGTACACAAGGTCGAGGCCGCCGCCATCGCCTTGCGCAGGCGCGGAACGCCGGCAAGCGGGGTGTAGTGGTGATTGCTGGCGCGAACCGCGGTCACGCAGGCCTCGATCGTTTCGCTCGGCGTGTCGAAATCGTGGTCGCCGACCGACAGCATGATGATGTCCTCGCCGGCCTGCTTGCGCGCCCAGGCAGCGGAATGAACCTCCCAGCCATCCTTGCCTGAAGGCACGATGCCGGAAATGCGCGATGATGGCCTGGGCATTATGCTGCTCCCGAAATTTCATAACCGGCCTGCTCGAGCCGGTCGCGCAGCGCGGCGATGTGGGCCGGTCCGACTTCGCAGCAGCCGCCGACGATGCCGGCGCCGGCCTCGACCCAACCGACCGCCTGGCCGGCATAGGCATCCGGATCAAGGTCGTGGCGGGCGTGCAGCACTTCCACGGTACCGCCATGCTTGAGCGCCTCAATCGAGGTGAAGCCGTTGGCATAAGCGCCGACCGGACCGCCGAGAGCGATCAGTTCGGGCAGCGCTGCAGCGATCGCTTCGGGCCGGCAGCAATTGATCAGCCGAGCCGCGACGGGCAGGCCGGCAAGAGCGCCCGACGCCGCCGCAATGGCTTCGCCGCTGCGCAGGCGCGGCGTGCCGTGGTCGGCAAGCGTCCACGACACCCATACGGGCTTGCCGCTTTCCGACGCCGCGGTGACGGCGGCGCGCGCCTCTTCGGCCGACGCCATGGTTTCGCACAGAAACAGATCGACGCCGTCCGCCTGCTCGGCAACGATGCGGCGATAGATGTCGAGCGTATCCTGGAAGGATATCGTCAGCGCCGGCGCATAGCTGCCGAACAGCGGCGACAGGCAGCCGGCGATCGCCGCGTCGCCGGCCTGGTCGCGGGCTTGCCTTGCCAGTTCGATGCCGCGCTTCTGCAGCGGCTTGAACAGCTCTTCCGCGCCTTCGCGTGCCAACCGCTCCGGCGTGGCTGAATAGGTGTTGATGGTGATGACGCGGGCGCCGGCGCGGATGAATTCCGCATGCAGGTCGCGCACCAGATCCGGTTCGTCGATCAGCACCCTGGCCGACCACAGCGGCGTCGGCTCGGAACTGCTACGGCGGACCAGCTCCTGGCCCATGCCGCCATCGGTAAGGATGACAGTCTTCATGCTCTGAGCCTCTCGTTCTTTGGATCCCATAACGGCTCATCCTTCTGCACGACCGCCCGAAAACGTTCGCCGAAGATCTCGATCTCGACCGCGGTTCCCGGCTCGGTGAGGTCGGCGCGCAGCATGCCGAGCGCGATCGACCTGTCGATGCGATGACCCCAGCCGCCGGATGTCGTCTCGCCGACAATGCGGCCGTCATGCCACAGCGTCGACATGTAGGGCGCATCGCAGTCGCCGGGGTTTTCGATGACCAGCGTGACGAAGCGCTTCTTGATGCCCTGCTGCTTCTCGTTCTGCAGCGCCGCCTTCCCGCGGAAGTCGGGCTTATCCCATCTGACGAAGCGCTCCAGCCCGCCCCGCAGGATCGAATAGTCGGTCGACAGGTCACCCTTCCAGGTGCGGTAACCTTTTTCGAGCCGCAGCGAATCCAGCGCGTACATGCCGAACGGTTTTAGTCTATGCCTCTTCCCCGCCGCCCAGACGGCGTCGAAGATGGCTGCGGTATCGTCGACCCTGCTGTGGATTTCCCAGCCGAGCTCGCCCGCGAAGGACACGCGCACCAGCTTTGCCCAACGTCCGGCGATACTGGTTTCCTGATGCGTCAGCCAGGGCAGGGTGAGGTCGGCCGTGCAGAGTTCGGCGAGGATTTTTCGCGAGTTGGGGCCGGCGAGGATCTGGGTGGAGTATTCCTCCGTCCGGTCGACCAGCTTGAATGTGGCGTCCTTCGGGATGCGCGATTTCAGCCATTCGAAATCATGCCACTGAGCCACAGCGGCGGTGATCAGCGTCATCAGGTTCTCGTCGTGGCGGACCACCGACATTTCGGTGACGATGCGGCCCTTGTCGTCGGCAAAATAGACGAGGCCGATGCGGCCGGGTTTCGGAACCAGGCCTGTCACCTGGAGGCTCAGCCATTCGGCGGCACCCGGACCGTCGAGATTGAAACGGGAAAACCCCGGCAGGTCCAGAATGCCGGCGGCATCGCGGACGGCGAGGCATTCCTCGCGCACACGATGCTGCCACGGCCCGTCGCGGCGGAAAGTCAGCGTGGATTGTTCGGAGATGTCGTCGCCTGGCTTCGCATACCAGGTGGCGCGTTCCCAGCCATTATAGGCGTCGAACCGGGCGCCGAGTGCCTTGATGCGGTCGTGGAGCGGCGACAGCTTGCGGTCGCGCCCGGCCGGCCAGGCATGGCGCGGGAACTGGATGGCATATTCGTTGCCATAGATCTCCATGCCCTTGGCGACGCAATAATCCGGGGCCGAGGCAAAGGCGGTGAAACGGCGCGGATCGCACGACCACATGTCCCATTCGGTCTGGCCCTCGGTCACCCATTCGGCCAGCACCTTGCCGGCGCCGCCGCTCTGGGCGATGCCGAAGGTGAAGACGCAGGCCTCGAAGGCGTTGGGCACGCCGGGCATCGGGCCGATCAGCGGGTTGCCGTCCGGCGCATAGGGGATCGGCCCGTTGATGACCTTGGACAGGCCGGCGGTGCCGAGGATCGGCACGCGGGCGACAGCATCGGCCAGGTAATGTTCCAGCCGGTCGAGATCGTCGGGAAACAGCTGGAACGAAAAGTCGTCGGGCATTGGGTCGTTGTGGCCGACCCAGTGGGCGCGGCAATTGCGCTCATAGGGGCCGAGATTCATGCCGTTCTTTTCCTGGCGCAGATAATAGGACGTATCGACGTCGCGCAGCAGCGGCAGCTTCTTGCCCTGTTCCTTCGACCATGCGGCCAGTTCGGGGATTTCCTCGAACAGGATATATTGATGGCTCATCACCATCATTGGCACCTCGCGGCCGAACATCCTGCCGACTTCGGCGGCGCGGTAGCCGGCGGCGTTGACGACGATCTCGCAGCGGATCTCGCCTTGCGCCGTCTCGACTACCCACTCGTGATTGTCTCGGCTCACGCCGGTGACCGGACAGAAGCGGATGATCTTCGCGCCCATGTCGCGCGCGCCCTTGGCCAGTGCCTGGGTCAGCTGCGCGGGGTCGATATCGCCATCATTCGGATCGTAGAGCGCGCCTTTCAGCTCATGCGTCTCGATGAAGGGGTAACGGCGCTTGATCTCGTCGAGCCCGACCACGTCGATATCCATGCCCTGGTAGCGGCCCATGCCCTTGGCGCGCTGGAATTCCTGCATGCGCTCCGCGCTATGGGCCAGCCTGAGCGAGCCGGTGACGTGGTAGTTCATGGGATAGCCGACCTCGTCGGCCAACCGGCGATAGAGCTCGGTCGAATAACGCTGCATGTTCATCAGCGACCATGACGAGGAGAAAGTCGGCACGTTGCCGGCGGCATGCCAGGTCGAGCCGGAAGTCAGCTCGTTCTTCTCCAGAAGCACGCAGTCGGTCCAGCCCGCCTTGGCGAGATGGTAGAGCGAGGAGGCGCCGACGGCGCCGCCTCCGATGATCACAACGCGTGCCGTGGTCGGCAAACCGGCCATGTTCTTCTCCGACTATTTGTTTTGATGCATGTCGTTGTCCCAAAACCGCCACGCACTTTGGGCGACATGCATTCGTTCAATAGACAGGCGGCGAAACCACCCAGATGACGACAGCCGGCTCGGCTCCAGGATTGCGCCAGCGGAACGGCTTGCCGTCGAAGCGGAAGGAGTCGCCTTCGCCAAGCCGGTGCCAGACGCCGGCAATCTCGATATCGAAGCTGCCGGAAGCGACGTAGCCGGCTTCCTCGGTCGGCCGGCGCGCCTCGGTCTTCATCTCGGCACCCGGGGCGAAGACCGAACGGAGCATCTCGAAGCTACCGCCGAGATCGGGCGACAGAAGCTCCTCCACCAGGCCAGAATCGCTTGTGCCAAGCACGCGCCGGCTGCCGGCGCGCACGACCACGCCGCGTTCGGTCTCGACAGGCACTTCATGGCTGAAGAACAGGCTGACAGGCACGCCGAACAATTCGGCGAAGGCCCTGAGATCGCCGAGCGACGGGACCGACAGACCGCGCTCGACCTGGCTGACCCAGCCGACGGAACGGCCGAGCTTCAGTGCGATTTCAGCAAGCGTCAGGCCGCGCGCCTTGCGCAACGCGCGGATGTCGCCGGCCAGCAGCCGTTCGCCGCTGTCCTGTTCCGATCTGGCGGCGGTTGAGGGCAAAGCCATCCCTGTATCGGTGAAAAATTCCCAGCAAATTTCATTTGATGGCGGGTTCATGAAAAAATCAAGGGGATTTTCACGCACTCACAAGATTTACTTGCGCCATTTTGACGGTTCGGGCAAAGGCTCGGCGCACGAGCGGCGAGTGGGGCGTCCGGTCGAGGCGGGTAGGCTATCGGGCGTTCAAAAAGACGCGCAAGGATGCTCCATCACTTCTAGTCGGCGCATGATCCTATTCGGGATCATACGCAAAGGGACGGCCATGCTGGAAAACAACTCCCGGATTGCGGCGGCGATCGTCGATGACGCGATCACCTCGCGCCGATCGGTACGCGCCTTCTTGCCCGATATGGTCGACGACGAGACCATCCGCGATATTCTCGCCGTTGCCGCGCGCGCGCCCTCAGGCACCAATATGCAACCCTGGAAAGTCTATGTGACCAAGGGCGAGGTCAAGCAGCGCATCACCGACGCCATCCTCAGCTCGGGCATCCGCGCCGAAAAGGCCGAGTGGGACGAGTACCGCTACTATCCCGACCAGTTCTTCGAACCCTATCTGACGCGACGGCGGGCCAACGGCTTCGGCCTCTACGGCGTGCTCGGCATCGGCCGGCGCGAGGTCGACAGGATGCGTGCGCAGCACGACCGCAACTTCGTCTTCTTCGACGCCCCGGTCGGCATGATCTTCACCGTCGACCGGCGGCTGAACAAGGGGTCGTGGATAGACTACGGCATGTTCCTGCAAAACATCATGGTCGCCGCGCGGGGCAGGGGCCTGCACACCTGTCCGCAAGCCGCCTTCGCGCCCTATCACCGGCAGATCAGGCCGGTGCTCAACATTCCCGACGAGGAGATCGTCGTCTGCGGCATGGCGCTCGGCCATGAGGATACGTCCAAGCCCGAAAATGCCTTCCGCACCGACCGCGCGCCGCTGGAAGAGTGGGTGACGTTCGCGGAGTGACGTGAAGCGCCGTCCGGCTCTACTGCACTTCGTAGCCGACTTCCTCGCTCGCATGGCAGAGCGCTTTCCAGAACGAGCGGGCAAACGAGCGGAACACATAGATGTCGAACTGATCGGCGCCGGTGCGCTGGATTTGCGCGAAGATGTCGTGATGCATGGTCGAGCGGCCGGCGCCGATCGGGAAGGCCGGCAGCGCGAAGTCGATTGCGAAGAATTTCGCCAGCACCCACTCGGCCTTTGGCCCGGCGATACGGATCGCGGTGCGGCCGTGCGAAAGGTCGGTCACCGTACCGATGGCCGAAGTGACGACACTGGCAAAGGCCGGCGCCAATCCCTCGGCTTCATCGACCACAGTGAACTTTCCCGGCGCAAAGCCGAACACCGACCTGGCGCCGTTCGTCACGCCGCCACCGGCGCCGTCGGGCAAAGCCAGGCCGGTGACCGCATGGATGCCGGCCATCAACTTCTTCTCCTCGCCGGGCCAGGCGGCGAGCTGCAGGATCGAACCCGGCCTGGTTTCGGAGAGGATGATTTCGACACCGTGCTCGAAATTGCCATGCGAGCCCGGATGCAGCACCGGCTCAAGTGGTGATTGGCGCTCAACCATGCATGCGGCTCCCGTCCGGATCGAAGAAATGGTTGGAGACGATCTCGACCGGCCCGAACCGGTTGCGCAGCGGGTCCGAGACATAAGCGCGCGAGCCTCGCCGCGCCTTGCCGCCCTTGACCAGGGCAAGCGCGATATATTTGCCCAGCGCCGGCGAATAGCAGCAGGCGGTGATGTGGCCAAGCGAGCCGTGCGGATTGGCTTCGTCAAGCTCCTCGACGATGTGTGCGCCGCCATTGAGCGGCTGGTTGTCGAGCGAAACAATACCGACGAGTTCCAGGCGGTCGGGCGCGATCAGCCCCTCGCGGTCCATCATCGCCGAACCGATGAACGGCTTCTTCTTCGACAGCATCCAGTCGAGATGCAGGTCGCGTGCCGTGGTACGGCCGTCGATCTCGGCACCGGTGACGTGGCCTTTCTCGATGCGCATGGTGCCCAGCGCCTCCAGCCCGTAGGTCACCAGCCCGAACGGCTTGCCGGCTTCGATCAGCGCCTCCCAGACATGGGTGCCGTAGCCGGCGCCGGAATAGACCTCGAAGGCCATTTCGCCGGAGAAGGACAGCCGGCAGATCATCACCGGCACGGCGGCGATTTCGCCGTGGACGATGCCCATGAAGGGCAGGGCGGCATTGTCGACGGCGGTGCCGCTGACGCAAGCAGCCAGTATCTGCCTTGCCTTCGGCCCACCGATGGCGGCACCGGCCCATTGGTCGGTCACCGAGGTGACGTGGACCTTCAGCGCCGGCCAGATCACGTCGAGGAAATATTCCAGATGCTGCATCACCTTGCCGGCATTGGCGGTGGTGGTGGTCATCAGGAAATCCTGCTCGCCGAGGCGCCACGTGGTGCCGTCGTCAAAGGCGAGACCGTCCTCGCGCAGCATCAGCCCGTAGCGCGCCTTGCCGACGGCCAGCGTCGAAAACATGTTGGTGTATACGCGGTCGAGGAATTCCGCCGCGTCGGGGCCTTGCACGGCGATCTTGCCCAATGTCGAGACATCGACGATGCCGGCGCTCTCGCGCGTGGCTCTCGCTTCGCGCACATAGGCCTGCTCGATCGTCTCGCCGGGATGGCCGTAGATCATCGGCCGATACCACAGGCCGGCGGAATACATGGTGGCGCCATTGGCGACGTGCCAGTCATGCATCGGCGTCAGCCGCTCGGGCTTCAGATCGCCGAAGCGTTCGGCGGCGAGCGAGCCGATCGACACCGCCGAAAAGGGCGGGCGAAAGCGCGTCGTGCCGACCTGCGGGATCGGTTTGCCGAGCGCCTCGGCCATTATGGCCAGGCCGGGTATGTTGGAGCTCTTGCCCTGGTCGGTTGCCATGCCGAGCGTGGTGTAGCGCTTCAGATGCTCGATCGAGACGAAGCCTTCGCGATGCGCCAGCCGCACGTCATCCGCCGTCACGTCATGCTGGAAGTCGACGAAGCTTTTTCCTTCGGCCTTGATCTCGAACACCGGCGCCGGATCGGGATCGCCAGGTGCTGCCTCGACGGCAGGCAAGGCCGCCGGCGTGGCGGTTGCGCCCGCAGCGGAAAGACCGGCGGCGCGACCTTCGGCGATCGCCTCGGCGGTGGAGAAACTGCCGGTGAAGGCGCCGGCGCCGATCCATTGCCGTGTCGTCGGCTTGGGCGGCAGGAACGCTTGCAATGCTTCGTTCCATTCCGCTTTGGCTCCGGCCTGGCTGGCCAGATGAATGGTCGGCGACCAGCCGCCCGAGATCAATAGGCAATCGGCGTGGATGCTGCGCGCATCGCCGGAAAGCGCGCCGTTGACCATGTCGAAGCGCTGCACCTTGAAACCAGAAAGCGCCTTGCCGCCCTCGGTGGCGATCACCGCGTGGCCAGAAAGGATCTCGGCCCCGGTCTCGCCGGCCAGCTTGCGCATTTCGCTCGAAAGCTCAGGGCGCACGTCGATGATGGCGACGACCACGGCGCCGGCCTGCTTCAGCGCCAGGGCCGCGCGATAGGCGCTGTCATTGTTGGTGAACAGCCCGATCCTGTCGCCGGGCAGCACGCCATATTCAATGGCATAACGCTCGGCAGCATGCGCCAGCATTACGCCTGGCCGATCATTGCCTGGAAAGACCAGCGGACGCTCCAGGGATCCGGTGGTCAGCACCACCGACTTGGCGCGGATCGTCCAGTAGCGATGGCGCGATTCGCCCTTGCCGGGCGTTTCCTTGTGGTCGGTGACACGTTCGAGCGCGGCAAGCGTGTTGCCGTCATAATAGCCCCAGACGGTGGTGCGCGGCAGCAGGCGGACATTGTCACGGCCTTCGAGCTGGCCAGCGGCGCGCGCTGCCCAGTCGGCGGCCGGCATGCCATCGATCGTCTCGCCCGACCAATTGGCCGAGCCGCCGAAATGCGGCTCGAGCTCGGCCAGGATGACGCGTGCACCCTGATCGGCAGCCGCCCTGGCGGCCATCAGCCCCGCCGGGCCGGAGCCGACTACCAGCACATCGCAAAACGCGTTCATGCGTTCGTAGCGCGCCGTATCGGGAGCCGTGCCTGCCTTGCCCAGGCCGGCGGCACGGCGGATGAAATGCTCACAGAACATCCAGAAGCGAGTGCCCTTCAGCGGACCGATCACGGGTCCCATGAAGGTCTTGTAGTAGAAGCCGGCCGACAAAAGCTTGCCGCCGAGCTGGTTCACGGCACTGACGTCCCAGGCAAGCGAAGGGAAGCGGTTCTGGCTGATTGCGGCCAGCCCGTCATAAATCTCGACCATTGTGGCGGGGATGTTCGGCTCGCGAACCTCGCCCCTCAACACTGTGACCAGCGCGTTCGGTTCCTCGACGCTGGCGGTCAGCACGCCGCGCGGGCGGTGATATTTGAACGAACGCCCAAACAGGGTGACGCCGTTGGCCAGCAGCGCCGAAGCCAGCGTGTCGCCGGCATGGCCGGTATAAGGCGCGCCGTCGAAGGTGAAACGGATGGTCCGCAGCCGGTCGATGCGGCCCCCGGCCTCTGTACGGCGCGGGCTCATTGCTTGTCCTCGGCCCGGTGCCGCGCAACCGAGTTGTGGTCGCCGCGCGCGAACGCGGTGCTGGAGATCTCGTGCGTCAGCGTGTTGCGCACGACCCTGAGATGGGCGCGGCAGCCGCCGGAATGCTGCCAGATCTCGTTGTGGTCGCCGGCCGGGTTCAGCCGGTCGTAGACATAGGCGTTCCAGGCGTCGAGGTTCTGCGAGGCGGGCTGTGGGCGCTGGCGATTGCCGTCGCCCTGATAGGTGAATTCGATCACGTCGCGCGGGCCGCAATAGGGGCAGGTGATGAGCATGGATCTCTAACCTAATGCAGCCGGGGCGTGGCGCCCTGGCCCTTGTCGTCGATCACCAGGCCACGGTAGAAGCGGTCGAGCGTGAAGGCCGCGTTGAGACCGTGCGGCTCGTCCTTGACAATGGTCCAGGCAAAGCACCAGCCGGAAGCCGGCGTCGCCTTGAAGCCGCCATAGCACCAGCCGCAGTTGAGATACATGCCCGGCAGCGGACCGGTGGTGATGATTGGCGAGCCGTCCATCGACATGTCGCAGACGCCGCCCCATGAGCGCAGCATGCGGACACGGGCCAGCCCAGGGAACAGCGCCAGCATCTCGCTCATCACCTCATCGACGATCGGCAGGCTGCCGCGTTGGGCGTAGCTGTTGTAGCCGTCGAGATCGCCGCCATAGACAAGGCCGCCCTTGTCCGATTGCGACATATAGAAATGGCCCATGCCGAAGGTCAGGACCGTATCGATGAACGGTTTTAGCGATTCCGTGACGAAGGCCTGCAGCACATGGCTCTCGATCGGCATCGTCTCGATGCCGGCAAGCCGCATGACCCGCCCGGTGCTGCCGGCAACCGCGACCGCTACCTTTTTTGCGCGGATTTCGCCGCGCGTTGTCGTGACGCCGGTGATGCGGTCGCCGTCGCGCAGGAAGCCGGTGACCTCGCAATTTTCGATGATGTCGACGCCGCGGCGATCTGCGCCGCGCGCATAGCCCCAGGCGACGGCGTCGTGGCGGGCGGTGCCGGCGCGCCGCTGCATCAGGCCACCGACGATCGGGAAACGCGCGGTGGCTGAGACGTCGAGCGCCGGCACCAGGCGCGCGATTTCGGCCGTGGTCATCAGTTCGGCGTCAACGCCGAGATGGCGCATGGCGTTTCCGCGCCGGGCATAGTCGTCGAGCTGAGCAGGTGTGTGGGCGAGGTTCAGGCAGCCGCGCTGCGAGAACATGACGTTGTAGTTGAGGTCATGGGCCAGGTTCTCCCACAGCTTCATCGAATGCTCGTAAAAGCGCGTGTTGGCCGGCAGGAGATAGTTGGAACGGACCGCCGTGGTGTTGCGGCCGACATTGCCGGAACCGAGCCAGCCCTTCTCCAGCACCGCGACATTGGTGATGCCGTGCTCCTTGGCGAGATAGTAAGCGGTCGACAGGCCATGGCCGCCGCCGCCGATGACGATCACGTCGTAGGACGCCTTCGGGTCGGGCTTGCGCCAGGCCGGCTTCCAGTCCTTGTTTCCAGTCAGCGCGTTCTTGAGAAGCGAAAAGGCCGAATATTCCGCCATTCTTATTGTCATCCATTTCAGGCTTTGCGGCAGACTATAGAGCAGGCCGCCAACGCAAAGCCAAGATTGCGCCATCGCTTTTCGACTCCCCGACTTCGACCGGATTGGCCGACTTCGACTGGATTGGCCGACTTCGATTGGCGGACTTCGAAAACGAGCCGCCTGGCATGACTTGCCCCGTGATATGAGCGTCTTTATCAAGGACGTGCTTCAAAACTGCCTCTGCCGCCCGCGAGTCGCCAGAAAAATCATGTTCTTTCGTTTACTCCGCCTGGTCCTGATCGCTGCACTTGTTGTCTCGGCGCCGCCGTCGTTCGACGCGATGGCGCAGGCGCTCGGGCAGGGTGCCGCCGGGCTGGTCACAGACCAGCAGAAGGTCATCCAGAGCCTGACGGCCAAAACCGACGATCTCGAGAAGAAGATACAGCAGGACGGCCAAGACGATGCCACACTGGTGGAAATCCGCCTGCAATTGGAGGATCTGTCGCGGGCGGCGCTCACCAGCGCGCTGGCGTTCCGCTCGCGTCTCGGCGATATCAACGATCGGATCGAGACGCTGGGACCTCCGCCGGCCGCGGGCCAGCCGGCCGAGCCCGACATCGTGACCGGTGAACGCCAGGCGCTGGCTTCCGAAAAAGCCGAGATTAACGCCGTCATTGCCAGCGCGCAGAACCTGTCGATCCGCATCAGCGGGCTGATCGAGAAGATCGGCAACATGCGCAGCGAGCTGTTCCGCAATCAGCTCACCAAGCGCTACGTGCTGTCCGATGCATTGAGCCCGGAGGTCATCTCCGATGCCAACGACGAATTTACCAGTTTCTACAAAGCGGTGTCGTCCTGGCTGAGCTTCGCCTTCAAGTTCAAGTTCCAGGCAATTCTTGCCGCGACGTTGATGGCGCTTGCGCTGGCCGCCGTGCTTTTTGTCGGCGGGCGGCGCCTGTTCGGCCGCGTCTTCGAAGCCGATCCTTCCGTCGAGGATCCATCCTATCTCAGCCGCCTGTCGGTGGCGTTCTGGTCGACATTGCTGCCGTCGCTGGCGGTTGGCGCCTTCCTTATCTCGACGGTCTTCTTCTTCAATTATTACAATGTCTTGCGCGGCGACATCGGCATCTTCCTGAATTCGCTGGTTGCCGTTATCGCGGTGGTGTTCTGCGTCAACCGGCTGACCAATGCGGCGCTGGAACCGCGGTTGCCGAACTGGCGTCTGATCCCTGTCGAAACCGGCCCGGCGCGCTGGCTGGTGCGGCTGACGACTGCCATGGCCGTCGCCATCGGCATCAATTATTTCCTGTCGGTCGTCAACGACAAGATGGGCTCGCCGCTATCGCTGACCATCGCCAGAAGCTTTGTCGCCACCATCAGCGTCGGCGTCATCCTGATCCTGATGGGGCTGCTGAAGCCGTTCAAGGCTGCCGACGGGAGCTGGCGCCCGTGGCCGCAATGGCTGCGCTACACCGCCGTCGCGCTAGGGCTATTCACCATAGCGTCGGCGCTGCTCGGCTTTATCGGCCTTGCTATTTTCGTCTCGGTGCAGGTCGTGGTTACCGGCACTATCCTGGTGACCGCCTATATCGGCTTCCTGTCGGCGCGGGCGATCGGCATGGAAGGTGGCTTCGCCAACACTTCGATCGGGCGCTGGCTAGCGGCCAATTCAAGCTACGAAGAGACCGCGCTCGACCAGCTCGGGCTTGTCGTCAGCGCCGCCATAAACATCATGATCGTGCTGGTGTTCCTGCCGCTGATCCTGTTGATGTGGGGCTTCCAGCCCGGCGACATCCAGGCCTGGGCCTACAAGCTGGCGACGGGCCTCACCATAGGCTCGGTGACGATCTCGGTCACCGGCATCCTCACCGGCGTCGCCGTCTTCATCATCGGCTATTTCCTGACGCGCTGGTTCCAGGGCTGGCTCGACGGTTCGGTGATGGCGCGCGGCCGGGTCGACACCGGTGTGCGCAATTCGATCCGGCTGGCGGTCGGCTATGCCGGCGTCGCGGTCGCGGCACTGGTCGGCATCTCGGCGGCCGGTATCGACCTCTCCAATCTCGCGCTGGTCGCCGGCGCCTTGTCCCTCGGCATCGGTTTCGGCTTGCAGAATGTCGTCTCGAATTTCGTGTCGGGCCTGATCCTGTTGGCCGAGCGGCCGTTCAAGGTCGGCGACTGGATCGTCGCCGGCGACATCAGCGGCACGGTCAAGAAGATCAGCGTGCGCGCCACCGAGATCGAGACGTTCCAACGGCAATCGGTGATCCTGCCCAATTCAAACCTGATCAACAATGCGGTCGGCAACTGGACGCACCGCAACAAGCTCGGCCGCGTCGACATCAAGGTCGGCGTTGCCTATGGCAGCGACGTCAAGCACGTGCATGGCGTCCTGTTGGAGATCGCACGCAGCCATCCGCTGGTGCTGAAGAACCCGGAACCCTTTGTGCTGTTTTCCAATTTCGGCCCGGCCGCGCTCGAATTCGAGATCCGCGTATTCCTGGCAGACGTTCTTAGTGGCAATATCGTCCAGAACGACATCCGCTTTGCCATCTTCGATGTGTTCGCCGACCAGCATATCGAAATTCCGTCGACACCGCGCGCCGTCGTCGAGACCAAAAAGCACGAGGCGTGGCCGATCGACGACGACAAGATCGAAGTCGAATTCGCCGAGCGGGAACAAGCAAAAGCCCTAGCGGCGGTCGAGGCGAAACGTCTCGCCAAGTCGGGACGCAAGGTACGGAAGCCCGATCCTGACTAGCTGTTTGGAGCTTGCCTTCAAGCCTTCGGAAACCAATTGCGGCATGAATGCGGCATTCAGTTGCCGTTCAGCTTGCATTACATATAAGCTCACCTGCAAACGGCGAGAATGCCTTGCGAAATGCAACAGAGGCGGTGGCAACACCGATACTGCAAAATGTGGAAGTCTCTCGTCGCCGCCGTCGCTTTTCTGGCCGTGGGCGGTTCGGCCCATGCCGCCAGCGCGGTCAACAAGGACGCCGAGACCCGCACGCTGATCGTGACGGAAGGCGGCGGCAAGACCGAGCTGGCGCTGGCCGCTGGCGAAACCGTGGAATTTTGCCCGAGCGGCTGTTTTGTTACCTTGCCGAATGGCGACCTCGAGGCGCTGACCGGTTCGGAGACGATCGAGATCTCGGGCGGCGTCGCGCGCATCAAGTAAAGTCGACGCCATGATTTTTGAAGGCCGGGCAAACGCCCGGCCTTTTATTTGCTTCCGGTAATCGGCGATGAAGGTATGCATTTTTCTTCGAAGCTGCGCAGGACGGGCTCTAGCAGTGCCTTCGTACCGAGCAGGGCGAAGGCTTAGGTCTAACTGCATTCGACGGGCTGGTGGCGCGGGCTTTTTTGGCGATGTCGCAAACAGGCTGCAAGCGCGGCGCCGCGCCGCCCTATAGTCTGCTCGCATAGCATCTTGGAGTCGCGGGCAATGGCAGGGTTTCCGGAAAAGACGAAGGTCGTCATCGTCGGGCTGGGCGGCATCGTCGGCGCATCGGTCGCCCATCACCTGATCGAGCGCGGATGGGACGATATTGTCGGGATCGACAAATCGGGCATCCCGACGGATATCGGCTCGACGGCGCACGCTTCCGACTTCTGCTACACGACCAGCCATGATTTCCTGTCGTGCTGGACGACGCTCTATTCCATCGATTTCTACGAAAAAATGGGTCACTACGCGCGCATCGGCGGCCTCGAGGTCGCCCGCGTCGGCGACGACGCCCGCATGGCGGAGATCAAGCGCAAGATCGCCTCGGCGAAGGCCTTCGGCACACGCGCCCGCCTGATCGATCCCGCCGAGATCAAGGAAAAATTCCCGCTGATCGAAGAACAGATGGTACAGGGCGGCCTGTGGGATCCCGACGCCGGCCTCGTCATCCCGCGCTCGCAGACCGTCGCCGGCAAGCTTGTCGACCAGGCGGAAGCTTCCGGCAAACTCAGGGCGTTTGCCAATACGTCGGCCAGGTCGCTCGTCATCGAGAACGGCCGCATCAAGGGCGTGGTGACCGACCGCGGCACCATCGAGGCCGACTATGTCGTGGTCTGCACCGGCATCTGGGGACGGCTAATCGCGGAAATGGCGGGCGAGGACCTGCCGGTCATGCCGATTGACCATCCGCTTACCTTCTTCGGGCCGTACACCGAGTTCGCCGGCACCGGCAAGGAGATCGGCTGGCCGCTGCTGCGCGACCAGGGCAACTCGGCTTACATGCGCGATACCGGCGACCCCAAGACCGCCGAAGGCGGGCAGATCGAATGGGGTTATTACGAAGAGACCAATCCGCGCCTCTGCCATCCGCGCGATATTCTCGAGAAAAACGAGGCGCGGCTTTCGCCGTCGCAACGCGATCTCGACATGGAACAAATCCTGGCGCCGCTCGAGCGCGCCATGGAACTGACGCCGATCTTGGGCGAGCTGGGCTACAATGAGAGCCATTCCTTCAACGGCCTATTGCAGGTGACAGCGGACGGCGGCCCCTCGATGGGCGAAAGCCAGAAGGTCAGGGGCCTATGGTATGCCGTTGCGATCTGGGTCAAGGACGGCCCCGGCATGGGCAAGCTCATCGCCGACTGGATGACGGACGGCCGCACGGCGATCGACCACCACGCCATCGACTATTCGCGTTTCTATCCGCACCAGACGAAAGAACAGTTCATCTGGGATCGCTGCACCGAAACCGCGATGAAGGTCTACAACCCAGCGGTCCATCCACGCGAGCCCTTCTCCAAGGCTCGCAATGTCCGCCGCTCGCCCTTCTGGGAGCGCGAGAAGGAACTCGGCGGCTATTTCATGGAACTCGGCGGCTGGGAGCGCGCCCATGGCTACGCCGCCAACGAGCATCTGCTCGAGAAATACGGCAACCGGGTGCCGGTGCGCCAAAACGAATGGGATAACCGCCACTTCTGGCGCGTCTCGAACGCCGAGCATCTCGCGATGAGCGAGGATTGCGGCATTGTCAATCTGTCGCATTTCGCCATGTACGACGTGGAAGGCCCGGACCATGTCGCGCTGATGGAATGGCTGTGCGCGGCAAAGATCGGCGGTGACGGCAATATCGGCAAGGGCATCTATACCCATTTCCTCGACGAGGAAGGCATGGTGCGCGCCGACCTGACCGTCATCCGCATGGCCGACCGCTGCCGCGTCATCGACGGCGCCGATGCCGGGCCGCGCGACTTCCAGTACATGCGCCGGACGGCAGAGGACAAAGGCTTCGACGTTAGCGTCACCGATGTGACCGAGAGATATGTGACCGTCGGCATCTGGGGTCCGAACGCGCGGGCGACATTGAGCAAGTGCGTGGAAAACCCCGACGGGCTGACGCCTGAGAATTTTCCCTTTGCCGCGATCAAGCCCGTCAGGATCGCCGGCAAGGACGTGACCGCCTTCCGCATCTCCTATGTCGGCGAGCAAGGCTGGGAACTGCACATGCGCTACGACGACGGCCTGGCTGTCTGGGACGCGCTGCGGTCGACCGGCGTGATGGCCTTTGGCGTCGAGACCTATGCCAACAGCCGCCGCATGGAGAAGAGCCTGCGCCTGCAGAATGCGGACCTGTTGACCGAATACAATCTGCTGGAAGCCGACCTTGCCCGTCCGAAAGTCAAGGAGGCCGATTTCTGTGGCAAGGCAAAGCATCTGGAATATCGCGCCCGGGCGCATCAGCCGGCCATGCTTTGCACGCTTATCATGACCGACAATACCGATTCCAATGGCGTTCTCCGCTATCCGGTCGGCACGATGCCGGTGATGGACCCGCAAACCGGTGAGACGCTCGTCGACGAGCTCGGCCGCCGCTCCTTCACGACCTCGGTGGCCTATGGTCCGACCCTCGGCAAGAACATCGCGCTCGCCTACCTGCCCTGGGCGTATTGCCAGGAGGGCCGCAAGCTGAGCGTCGAATATTTCGGCGAGAAGTACCCGGTCGAAGTGGCCGCCGTCGGCTACAGGCCGCTCTACGACCCGGAGAACCTCAATCCGCGCAGCTAAGCGTTGCTTGCCTGACGATTCTCCACACAGGCAAGCCGAGCAGTGCCAGCAGGACCCTGAATGCGGAAGCCCGATTCATCGTCGGGCTTTTCGCTTTGTGGAGCGATGATTCTCGCTTACCGTCGCGCTGCGATTAGGGGGTGCCTTTGCGGCGGATCGGCTGGGACAGAAAAAACGATACGCTTGTGTTTCAACTGAACCGGAATATCCCGGTTCGCGTCAGCTGGACCTTCGCAATTCCCATTGTGCTGCCCTTCCTGAACGAGTGGGCGAGCCGACCCAAGGATGCACTGATCCATACCTCTATCTTTGCAGCGCTTCTGTTTGCGTCGATATTTCTGCACGAACTGGCACACGCCTGGATCGGACGCCGACAAGGCGTCGCCACCGACAGGATAGAATTATATCTCTTCGGCGGGCTCACGCGTTTCAAACGCGCCGCAGCGCCATCGCCTGCCTGGGCGCGGATTGCGATAGCGGGTCCCCTGGCGAACGTCGCGCTCGCCGCGTTTTTCGATGCGGCCTATTATCTGGTTTTTGGAGAACTCATCCCAGTTGCGCCCGAAAGGCCATTCGGGTGGCTGCCGTCAAGGTCGGCCGGTCCTCTGGAATGGACGCTTTGGATTGGCGCATTATTGAACGTGTCACTTATCATTCTCAACATCCTGCCCGCCTACGATCTGGATGGCGGCGTGATTGCAAGACATTTGTTCCTGAGACGCTTCGGCGTCCGCCGGGCCGCGCAGATCGTCGGCATCTGCGGCATCGTACTTTCAATTCTGCGTTTTGCGATCATCTTGCCTGCCGCGGTTGCAGGTATTCTGTTGTGGCTTCCGCCGTCATTCAAGCCGAACTGGAGGGCAGCGCGCGGGGTCGATGCTAGAAAACCGAAGCCGGAACCATCCTCCGAGACGGATGTCGAGAAGGCCGTGGAGTGGCGGGGACGGGGCGGGCACCGCATCTACAAATGAAATTCGCTTTCCGGCGGTTCGCAAGAATGTGACCGGATGAGCCCGGCTCTCCACCGGGCTTTTCTCTTTGTCGATCGGCGATTTTCGCTTACCGTGCGGCATGTCTGGTTTTGCCCGTGCAAGACATCTCGTCTCGGGTGCCGCCGCGCTGGCGTCGGTGCTATGGCTGACTGCAAACTCCCGCGCCGCCGAGCCGGTCGACGTCGAACTGGTGCTGGCAGTCGACGTTTCGCTGTCCATGTCGCCGGACGAGCTCGAAATCCAGCGTCATGGCTATGCGGCGGCGCTGACGCATGACGATGTCCTGCAGGCAATCGGCGAAGGCGCTCATGGCAAGATTGCCGTCACCTATGTCGAATGGGCTGGCGCGACCTGGCAGCAGGTCGTCGTGCCGTGGACGGTGATCGCCAATCGTGCCGACGCCGAGCGGCTGGCAGCGCAGCTTTCCGCTCATCCGCCGGCCAGTGCCAGGCGCACCTCGATCTCCGGCGCGCTGGAATTCGCCAGCGATCTCTTTGCTGAAAGCGGCTTCCAGGGCGTCAAGCGGGTGATCGACATTTCGGGTGACGGCCCCAACAACCAGGGCGCACCTGTCGATATCACCCGCGACGCCGTGATCAAGCAAGGCATCACCGTCAACGGCCTACCGCTGATGACCAGGGGCGGGTTCAGCAGCGCTTACGATGTCAACAATCTCGACCGCTACTACAGCGACTGCGTCATCGGCGGGCCGGGCTCCTTCATGATCCCGGTCAATGACTGGACGCAGTTTCCGGAGGCCATCCGCCGCAAGCTGGTGCTGGAGCTTGCCGGTCCGGCCTCGCCGCAGCGAGCGGCGGAAGAGGCGGCGCATCCGCCATTGGTGCTGGCACAGGACATCCCCGTCACCGACTGCCTGGTCGGCGAAAAAATGTGGCGCGACCGCAGCTGGATGTACGACAGCCGCTGATGGCGGAGTTTGCTGTCGATGGTGACATACCGCAGTGCAGCATCTGCTTCATTGACAAGCCTGCGGGCGTCTGTGACACAATTCTGCATCCGAACGCATAAAAGGGGAACCGACATGAACAGGATCGGAATTCTTGCCGCAAGCTTGACGCTTGCCGTCGGATTGTCCGCGCCGGCGATGGCCGCCACATCGGTCAGCATCGGCATCAGTGGATGGACCGGCTTTGCGCCGCTGACGCTCGCCAAGCAGGCCGGCATCTTCGAAAAGCACGGCCTCGACGTCACCTTGAAGAAGGTGCCGCAAGCCAGCCGGCCGCTCGCCATCGCCAGCGGCGACCTGCAATGCGCCGCCACCACGGTCGAGACCTGGCTGGTCTGGAACGCCAATGGCGTGACGACCAAGCAGATATTCCAGCTCGACAAATCCTACGGCGCCGACGGCATCGTCGCTCGCAACGACATCAAGACCGTCGCCGATCTCAAAGGTAAGTCGGTCGCGTCTTCGGCGCCGGGCACCTCGCCTTATTTCATGCTGGCCTGGGTGCTCAACAAGAACGGCATGTCGACCAAGGACGTGACGGTCGTCAACCTGGAGCCGGATGCGGCGGCGCAGGCGTTTCTCGCCGGCCAGAACGATGCGGCGGTCACCTATGAGCCGTTCATCTCGGCGGTGCGCGAAAAGTCCGACCAGGGCCATATCCTTGTCACCACTCTCGACTATCCGATGGTGCTCGATACGGTCGGCTGCACGCCGGAGTTCCTCAAGGCCAATCCGGATGCGGGCAAGGCGCTTGCCGACAGCTATTTCGAGGCACTCGACCTGATCAAGAGCGATCCGGCGAAATCCTATGAGACGATGGGTGCCGACGTGAAGCAGTCGGCCAAGGAATTCGAAGAGTCGGCCAAATATCTGAAATGGGCCGACAAGGCTGAAAACAAGCAGTTCTTCACCAAGGAATTCCAGGACTTTTCCAAGGCCGCCGGCGAGCTTCTGCTGCAGATGGGTTTGATCAAGGAAGCGCCTGACGTCTCGACGTTGGCCGACACCAGCGCCGTCGCCGACTAACCGCCAGGATTGTCGCCCGGCGGCGGCGCGTGCGCCGCCGCTTTTTCATTCAGATCGAGGACGGTCGAAGATGCCGCGCCCCTTGCATCCGGTCTCGCCGGGCATTCGAACCGTGCTCGGCATTTCGTTCTTCGTGCTGTTCGTGGCGTTCTGGGCGTGGATCACGCTTGGCGGCCACGTCAATCGCATTTTCCTTGCCGATCCGCTGTCGATGGTGGGAGACGGCTGGCGGCTGCTGGTCGAGGACCGCTTCTGGCTCGACATCCTTATCACCATCTGGCGCGTCTTCGGCGGGTTCCTGATGGCGGCCATCGTTGCCGTGCCGCTCGGCATCGTGATGGGTGCCTGGAAGCCAGTGGAGGCGTTCCTGGAGCCGTTCGTCTCCTTCGCCCGCTATCTGCCGGCATCGGCCTTCATCCCGCTGCTCATCCTGTGGGCGGGCGTTGGCGAGCTCGAAAAACTGCTGGTGATCTTCGTCGGCTCGGTGTTCCAGATCATCCTGATCATCGCAGTCAAGGTCGGCGGCACACGGCGCGACCTGGTCCAGGCGGCCTACACGCTTGGCTCGTCCGACAACGGCATCGTGCGGCGCGTGATCATGCCGGCCAATGCGCCGGAGATTGCCGAGACCCTGCGGCTGGTGCTCGGCTGGGCCTGGACCTATGTCATCGTCGCCGAGCTGATCGGCTCGTCGTCGGGCATCGGCTACATGATCATCAACAGCCAGTCGCGGCTGGCGACAGGGCAGATCATCTTCGGCATCATCGTCATCGGCCTGATCGGGCTGTTGTCCGATTTCGCCTTCAAGGCGCTCAACCGTTGGCTGTTTCCATGGAGCCTGGCGTGAGCAAGCTGCTCATCGAAGGCGTCTCGCGCACCTTCGCCGGTGTCGGCGGTGGGCAACCGGTCAAGGCGCTGATGCCGATCGATCTGGTGGTCGCCGCCAACGACTTCATAACCATCCTGGGGCCATCCGGCTGTGGAAAGTCGACGCTGCTCAGGATCGTCGCCGGCCTCGAAGCGCCGAGTGGGGGACGTGTTCTGCTCGACGGCAGGGTGGTGGACCGGCCCGGTCCAGACCGCGGCATGGTTTTCCAGTCCTATACGCTGTTTCCGTGGCTGACGGTCGCCGAGAACATCGCCTTCGGCCTGCGCGAACGTGGAATGGCCGAGCACGAGCGCAGCGAAATCGTCGCTTCTTACGTCGATCTCGTCGGGCTGAGAGGTTTTGAAAACCATTGGCCGAAGCAGCTTTCCGGCGGCATGCAGCAGCGCACCGCGATTGCCCGGGCACTGGCCAACGATCCGGAGATCCTGCTGCTCGACGAGCCGTTCGGCGCGCTCGACAACCAGACCCGCGGGCTGATGCAGGAACTGCTTCTCGGCATCTGGGAGCGCCGGCAAAAAACGGTGCTGTTCGTCACCCACGACATAGAGGAGGCGATCTTCATGGCGTCGCGTGTGGTCGTGATGACGGCACGGCCGGGCCGCATCAAATCGGACGTTGCCGTCGACCTGCCCCATCCGCGCCACTACACGCTGAAGACCAGCCCGGAGTTTTCGGCACTGAAGGCGCGGCTGACGGAAGATATCCGCGTCGAGGCGATGCGCACGGCGCAGATATAGTCGGGTCAGCAACGCGCCTGAACGGCTCAGAGACTTCGTAAGTCCTTGATAAGCACGTAAAGATGCAGCGGGTCCGTCGGCGATTGCGCGAATCCGTAGCGCTCGTAAAACGTGCGGGCGCCGTCGTTCTTGGCGTGGACGACGACCGCGCGGATACCTGCAATATCGGCCGCCTGCAAACTGCGCAGGACGGCATCGCGCAACAGTCCGCCGCCGACGCCTTTGCCTTGCCAGTCCAGACCGACCGCAAGACGCGCCAGCAGCATTACAGGCACCGCATGGCGTGCGAGACCTTTCGTCGATCGCTCGGGCGCACCCTCGTATTTAATTTCACCAACGACCAGGGTATAAAAGCCGATCACATCTTCGCCAGAGAGACAATGTAGGTCTGCGAAGCATTGGCTTGCTCGTTTTGGAATGCATAGCGTACGAGAAAGCGATTGAGCGGTTCTTCACCGCAGTCGAACATGTCCACCAAATGCTTGCGGGCCAGTTTCTCGATCTGGAATTCGCTCACGCCGGATCGCGACCGGAAAAGATACTTGGTTCGTTCAATAGGCGCTTGAGGCGGGGAAGATCACGCGTTGGCGCGTCGAGCGCTGCCATGAACGCGACCCATTTTTCGGCGTCGAGATGAAAGCTGCGCCGGTCACATTCGCCAGACAATGTCATGACAATTTCGGCCGCGCGCGCGAAACGTGCTGGATCAAGCCGCCAGAAGCTGCTTGCGGTCGACGCGTTCCTGTTGCGGCGAGCGGGCGTACAACTCGCGATAGCATTTGGAGAAATGCGAGGCGGAAACAAAGCCGCAGGCGACCGCCACTTCGACCACCGGCAACGACGACTGGATCAGCAGGTGCCGGGCGCGGTCGAGGCGGATCTCCAGATAGTAACGGGCAGGGGAGCGCCCCATCTCGGTGCGGAACAGGCGCTCAATCTGCCGGCGCGACAGGTCGACATGGTCAGCGACCTCGATCAGCGAGAGCGGCTCGGAGAGATTGGCTTCCATCAGCTCGATAATGGTCAGAACCTTGGAATTCTGCACGCCAAGGCGGGCGCGCAGCGGCAGGCGCTGGCGGTCGGTCGGGCTGCGCACGCGATCAGTCAGCACCTGCTCGCAGACGCGGTTGACGAGGCTTTCGTCGAAATCGTCGCCGATCAGCTTCAGCATCATGTCGAGCGCGGCGGTGCCGCCGGCGCAGGTGTAGATGTTCTGGTCGATCTCGAAGAGGTCGGCGAAGACATTGGCCTTGGGGAACGCCTCGGAAAAGCCCGGCAGGTTCTCCCAATGGATGGCGCAGCGCTTGTTGGACAGCAGGCCTGCGGCGGCCAGGATATGCGCGCCGGTGCACAGGCCGCCGACGGCAACGCCGCGATTGTACTCCTCGCGCAACCAGGCAAAGGCCGATTTGTTCTGGTAGCGCTCGACATTGATGCCGCTGCAGACGATGGCCATGTTCGGCCGGTCCGGTCCGGACATTTTCTTGCGCTCTTCCTCCAGCGAGGTGTTGACGGCGCATTCGACGCCGTTCGAGGCGCGCACCGGCTTGCCGTCGATGCTGGCGAGCCGCCAGCGATAGGCTTCATAGCCGAGCATGCGGTTGGCCGAACGCAACGGATCGAGCGCCGTCGCGAAGGCGATCATGGTGAAATCGGGGACCAGGAAGAATACGAACGATCGCCGGATCGGGTGCTTTACGACGTTCACGGGTAGATCCTCACGCTGCAATGGCGCGAACAGGATGTCGCGATTAGCATAGCGACATCAGGAAAGACGTTTCCTGTCAATTGGCTAGATGGCAACGGAGCGACTTTATTTGCGACACGGGTCGCAAATGGGCAATCGCTATGCGGCGAAGGACGCGATATGCCGCCGGATCGAGCAAACGAGCCTACGCAGTCTGCGCACACGAAAACGCCGCCTCGGCAAAACCGAAGCGGCGCTGGATCGACTTCGAAGCAGCGCTAGGCTGCTTCCGCCGGGATTGCCGCGTCTCAGGCGACGAAGCCGAGGCGCGCGGCAGCCATGGCACCGGTCTGGCCAGGCATGGTGTTGGCCAGGCGCTGGCGCTCGAGCGCGGTCGTCAGGTTCATTTCGCGACGGGCAAAGAGGCGGGCAAAAAGCTTCATGATCATCTCCATTCGGTTGCTCAGACGGGTCGCCTTCGCTTGATGGAGTGGGGCAGCTCGTTTGTTGATGATGATATAGGCTTACGTGAGGGGAAACTAAATCGCAAAAGCGAAGCACTTGATATGAAAAGCGACACGGAATGCGACAAATTTGGGCATTCTGCCCAGGATTTTCGATTATTTACAATGTGTTGATTGCCAGTGCGGGCTGCTATGCGACTTGCTCATATGCGGCATGCGACGGCGACATGGCTCGGGAAAATTGTTGGAGTACAAACAAAAAGGCCTACCGGGCTGATCTGCGCGGCAGGCCTTCAGCTGTTGATACACACGGTTTACTTTGCTCCAGCCCAGGATCCCACACCATGGCGAGTGCCGGCCTTGGCATCGGCAGCTTCAGGCCAGCCGATATCCTTCTGCAGTTCAATCGGCAGCGCGCGGATGGCGCGTTCCGTCTGGTAGCGGGCACGGGCCTCGCTGAATTCGGTCGCGATCCGACCGATGGATGACAGGATAGACATCTCATTCTCCTTCGCATTGGGCCGGGTTGTCCCGGCACTTGCAGCGTCAGGCGGTACACCGGGTTTGTTTCAGCTTCATTTCGTGTCGATTGCAGGTCCGTGTCATAGTTGTTTCGGGACCACTTCGATGCGTCCTGCCTTCGATGGAGTTGACTATCCTCCCAAACTGATGTTCAATCAAACGAAATGGAATGATGGTTTGCATCAGAAAAATTGAAGGTCGCTTGCCATGAACGCCCCACTCAATCATCCGCTGCCGCTGCTCGATCTCGATGTTCTGCGCACTTTCGTCGCAATCGCCGAGACCGGTAGCTTCACCACTGCGGCCAATGCGGTCTTCCGCACGCCGTCGGCCGTCTCCATGCAGATCAAGAAGCTGGAGGACATTCTCGGCCGCTCGGTGTTCGCGCGCGACGCCCGTTCGGTGACGCTGACCACCGATGGCGAGATGCTGCTCGGCTATGCGCGCCGGCTGCTGTCGATCAATCGCGAGGTGGTGTCGAAGTTCATCATTCCAGACATTGTCGGGGTGGTGCGGCTCGGCTCGCCGGACGATTACGGCGAACGTGTGCTGCCGCATGTGCTGAAGCGGTTCGCACAGTCGCATCCATCGATCGCGGTCGACGTCACCATCGACCAGAGCGTCAATCTGCGCCGGCGCATGGACGACCGGGCGCTCGATATCACGCTGCTCACCAACTCCTACAAGACCAGCGCGATCGGCGCCGAAGTTCTGCTCACAGAGCCGATCGTCTGGGCCGGTGCCAAGGGCGGTTGCGCGCATCTGCGCGAGCCGCTGCCGGTCTCATTGTGGGAAGAGGGCTGTGCCTGGCGGGCAGGGGCATTGGAGGCGCTTGGCCGCGAGGGCCGCAACTACCGTATCGCCTATATGAGCGCGCACACGGCCGGCCAGCGCGCCGCGATCATGGCGGATCTTGCGGTGGCGCCGCTGCCGAAATCCTTCCTCGGCAGCGACATGGTCGAGCTGTGCCCGAAGGACGGCATGCCTGACATCGGCACCTACAACCTCGCCATGGTGGTGACGCCGGACGCCAGCGCGCCGGTGAAGGCAGTCGCCGACCATATCCGCGCGACGTTTGAGATGTTCAGGGAAACTGGGAAGTTCTGAGCCAAACTACGACCTGAGCGGCGCAACCAGATCGCGAGGGGTTCCGTCGCGGTCTGCCCTTTGCAGCGACAACTCTCCTGCCTTGGCATGATAACTGTCAGTTTTGTTGGTCAAGAAGGCCACTATGCTGTCCCGCGCGCGTCGCGCCTCCGGCATGTCGATCAACGGCCAGACATGGAACATGCCTTGCTCGTGGACGACCTCAATTTCGACGCCGGCCGCGCGTGCCTTTTCCGCGAAGATCAGATTGTCGGGGGTGAGCAGATCGCGTGAACCGGTCAGCAGCAGCGTTTTGGGCAGCACCGACAGGTCGCCGTAAACCGGGCTGATGCGCCAGTCGGTGGGATCTATGCCGGCGCTGTAAAGTCGGATCGCCTCGCGGCCGCCGGCAATGCCCAGCCACGGATCGTTGCGTTCGGCCTCATACATTTCTGGGTTGGCGAGCGACACGTCGAGACCGGGCGAAATCAGCACGTGGCGTGATGGCAAGGGCAGGCCATTTTGCGCAGCCATCATCGTCAGCACGACGGCCATGTTTCCGCCGGCGGAATCGCCCATGAAGATGATATCAGTCGCGCTGGTTTCGCCGAACATCTGGCGGTAGACGGCGCCGACCATGCCGAACATGGCGTGAAAATCGTGTTCGGGAGCAATGGGATAGATCGGCACGGTGATACCGAACCCGAGGCGGTCGGCCATGTCGGCGATCAGCCGCCAATGATAGGGTGTGATTTCAAAGACATAAGCGCCGCCGTGCAGGTAGAGAATCCGCCTCCGCTCACCAGCCTGGGGAGCGATCTCGTAGACGGGAAAGCCGTTGATCGTGCGGGTTGTGATCTCCAGGCGTGACCGCAGCGACGCAGGCGGCTGATGGTTTTCCGTCTTGCGCGCATAGGCGATCCAGCGCTGCAGGTTCTCGGGGCTAGAAAACGCCTTCTTGCGGCTGTACCTGAGGACGAACGACACGACGTGGCTTTTGAGACTGGGCATGCAGATACACGGACTTCGGCTGAGCCGACTAAGAGAACCCCCGACTATTTCGAAGATTGTGTCGCCACCAAAAAAGTCAAGATTGATGCAATCTCAACACGGTCGTTTGATCCCAGCTGTCGACAAAACGTCCGGCCATGAAGTCTCTGGCCTACCGGCGCAGCTCAACGCCGCGGCAGCAACGCGGCGCGCAGCCAATTGCTGGGTGCAGCCGGAGCCGCATTGCGGCTCCGGCGAATACCGAGCAGCTTGCATTTGTCGATGAATTTCATCCGCGCTGCATGCCCCATCCGACCGAAAGCTGCCTTTCGCTCGAACGCGGCGACACCGGCCAGCCAATGTCCTTTTGGATCTCAGGCGGCAAGCTGTTGAGGATGCGCAGCGACTTGCGCGCTTCGCGTGTTTTCTTGAAGGCCGCACCATAGCGGCCGAGGCTTTCGAACATCGACATCTTGATCTCCTTGGAGCGTTGCGGTGGCCGAAAACTGTTTCCGCCTGCCGTTCGATGCCGGTTAAATGCTCCGCCTATGTATCTGGCGAATTTCACGAAAACGCGATTTCGTTTCCAGATCGGCGCGATCTGGAAACATTTGCATACAAATGAAAATGGAAGGTCTGACAGCCTAGCGGAGGCGAGTCATCCCCGCCCGCGCCGCGCGGCGTGGCCTTCGCGCGAACGCCGCCGCGGGGCAGCGTCGCCGGCAATGCCGTCTTCGCTCACCGTCTTGCGCGGCGGCAGTTTCACCGCCGCCGACAGCTTGGGAAACGGGTCGATCTTGTTCGGGAGCGCCATGGCATAAACGAAATGTTCCTGGAATTTCGGCTCCAGCGCCGTCTCGATCTTCTCGATCTTGCTAACGGTTTCCTCGATCTCGCGGCGATAGCCACGGTTCAACAGCGCCATGCGGGCGCCGGCGCCGGCCGCATTGCCAACGGCCGAGACCTTGTCGAGGTCGCAATCCGGAATCAGGCCCAGTACCATTGCGTATTTCGGGTCGATGAACGAGCCGAATGCGCCGGCGAAGTGGATGCGGTCGACATGATCGGTGTGCTGCTTTTCCATCAAAAGCTTGGTGCCGGCATAAAGGGCGGCCTTGGCAAGCTGGATAGCGCGCACATCAGTCTGGGTGATGGTGATCTTGGGCTCGCCTTCCTTCAGCACATAGGAGAAGGTGCGGCCATTGGCGACGACGCGAGGCGAGTGGCCGCTCAGCGATCCATCGACGACGCCGTCCTCGGAGATGATGCCGGCGAGATACATCTCGGCGACCACCTCGATGATGCCGGAGCCGCAAATACCGGTGACGCCGGTCGCCTGCACGCTGTCGAGGAAGCCCGGCTCGTCGGACCAGAGTTCCGAGCCGATGACGCGGTATTTCGGTTCCAGCGTTTCAGGATCGATGCGGACGCGCTCGATGGCACCCGGTGCGGCGCGCTGGCCACCGGAGATTTCCGCACCTTCGAAGGCCGGGCCAGTTGGCGATGAGGCCGCCACGACCCGCTGGCGATTGCCGAGCACGATCTCGGCATTGGTGCCGACATCGACGATCAGCATCATCTCGTCCTGGCGGTGCGGCCCTTCCGACAGCGTCACTGCGGCAGCGTCCGCGCCGACATGGCCGGCAATGCAAGGAAGCATATAGAGCCTGGCGCCCTGGTTGAGCTTCAAACCGATATCCGATGCCTTGATGTGCACGGCGCCGGAGACGGCTAGCGCGAAGGGGGCGCCGCCGAGCTCGGTCGGATCGATGCCGAGGAACAGATGGTGCATGATCGGATTGCCGACGAACACGGAATCCAGGATGTCGTTGCGTTGGACGTTGCCTTCGGTGCAGACTTTGTCCACAAGCCCCGAAATGGCCTCGCGCACGGCGACCGTCATGCCTTCGCGGCCGTCCGGGTTCATCATCACGTACGAGACACGGCTCATCAGATCCTCGCCGAAGCGGATCTGTGGATTGGATGTGCCCGACGAGGCGGCGACGCGGCCCGACAGCAACGACACCAGATGCATGGCGATCGTGGTCGAGCCGATATCGCAAGCAAGTCCGTACGCCTCGTTCTTGAGGCCGGGCCACAAAGCGATGACCCGTGCGGTCTCGCTGTCGGTGTCCTTGTGGATGGCGGCGGTCGCGGTCCAGTTGCCTTTGCGCAAAATGCCTTGCACCTGCGGCAACAGATGGAAATCGAAATCGAGGCTCTTGAGGCCCCAGTCCTTCATCAGCGCGATCTTCAGACGGTCGAGGTCGCCGAGCGGCTTGTGCATGTCGGGTTCTTCGATCTCGACATAGCACATGCGGATTGCCGCATCTCGTGCGATGACCCTGGTGTCGGCGTCCTTGCGGATGGTCTGCGCGTTGATGACGGTGTCCTGCGGCACGTCAACGACGAGATCGCCGAGAATTTGCGCCGAGCAGGACAGCCGGCGGCGCTCGGGCAGGCCGCGTACGCGCTCGTAGCGCTCTTCCTTGGCACCCTTGGGCGAGAGGTGATCGTTGGAGGAAACGATCTTGTGCTTGGCGAAATTGCCTTCCTGCACCTCGATCTGGCAACGCCCGCAAGTGGCGCGCCCGCCGCACACGCTCTCGACATAGACACCGAGCTGGCGCGCTGCATCCAGAACCGGCGTGCCGACCGGAAACCGCCCGCGCTTGCCCGACGGCATGAACAGCACGAGCGGATCGGTGATGTTGACGGGAGAGTTCATACGTTCCAGACTTTACTTTCTACGCAGCTCGGGTCTTGGCCACGGCAGCGATGCCGCTGTGTCTCGGTTCCTCCCAAGTCCTGGGCCCCATATCGTGTCGGCCAAGACCTGGCTCAACCCCGGGCCATACGCGCTTCGCGGCCGCCGCGCCTGCGTCCGCCATTGCCATTGCCATCGCCCGGCGCGTTGACCTGCGTCCGGGCGGCAACGGCCTGGCCGCCTTCAGCAGGCTTGTAGTCCTTGTAGGTCCTGATCCAGTTGGTGCAGTTCTCGTCGGTGCCGTTCAGCACGTTGGCGCCGCGCACCGCTTCCATTTCCTGCGGCCGCACCGGGTTCATGATCGCCGAGGTCATGCCGGCGCCGATCACCATCGGGATGAAGGCGGCGTTGATGCCATGACGGTGCGGCAGGCCGAACGAGATGTTGGAGAGGCCGCAGGTGGTGTTGACCTTGAGCTCCTCGCGCAGCCGGCGTAGCAGGGCAAATACCTGGCGGCCGGCATCGCCCAGCGCGCCGATCGGCATGACCAGCGGGTCGACGACCACATCATGCGCCGGAATGCCGAAGTCGGCACAGCGCTGAACGATCTTCTTGGCGACGGCGAAGCGCACATCGGGGTCCATCGAAATACCGGTCTCGTCGTTGGAAATGGCGACGACGGGAACGTTGTATTTCTTGATCAACGGCAGGATGGCTTCGAGCTTTTCCTCCTCGCCGGTGACGGAATTGACCAGCGGCCGGCCCTTGGCGACCTTCAGCGCCGCTTCGATTGCCGCAGTCACGGAGGAGTCGATCGACAACGGCAGGTCGACCAGGCCTTGCACGATCTCCAGCGTCTGCACCAGCAGCGCCGGCTCGGTGGCGTTGGGATCGACTGCAGTGACGCCGGCATTGACGTCGAGCATGGTCGCCCCACAGGCGGCCTGCTCCAGCGCATCCTTGATGACGGTCTCAAAATTGCCGGCGATCATTTCGGCGGCCAGTTTCTTACGGCCGGTCGGGTTGATGCGCTCGCCGATCACGCAGAAGGGCTGATCGAAGCCGATGATGATTTCTCGTGTCGCCGAGGCGACGATGGTGCGGGTCATGAAATCTCTCCATCGTGATATAAAGAGTTCTTTATATCGTTATCTGTTTCTGATCAAGCGAATGCTGACGATTCGCGCTGTCAATGCGCGGTCTTGACCATGTCGACCTGGGTTTCGGTGAGGTCGTCATGCAGTATGTGGTCGAGCCGGTCGGCAACGAGCTGGTCGTCGCGACGGATTTCGCGTTTCCACGGCCGGCGACCCTTCAGCACGCCGGATTCGTCGACAATCTCGGCGACGTATTCTTCCTGGCGGTAGGCCATCACATGGACGCCGGATACACCGGGAATTTCCTTCACCTCATTGATGATGTCGATGCAGAGCTGCTTGCCTTCCTTCTTCTGATCCTGGGCGCCTTCCAGGCGCTTGACGATCTGATCGGGAATGTGAATGCCCGGTACGTTGGAGCGGATCCATTTGGCCGTCTTGGCCGAGGCCAGCGGCCCGACGCCGCACAGGATGAAACATTTCTCGGTATAGCCGAGATCGCGGACCTTCTGCATGTAGGTGCGGAACATCGGTACGTCGAAGCAGTACTGGCTCTGCACGAATTGTGCCCCGGCGGCGATCTTCTTGCCCAGCCGATAGGGCCGGAAATCGATCGGCGGCGCGAACGGGTTGATGGCCGCGCCAAGGAAAAGCTGCGGCGGCGTCGTGAGTTTTCGGCCGGACAGGAATTTGCCGTTATCGCGCATAACGCGGCAGGTTTCGAGCAGCGACATGCAGTCGAGATCGAACACCGGCTTGGCGCCGGGCTGGTCGCCGGCCTGCACGCCATCGCCGGTCAGGCAGAGCATGTTGGCGACGCCCATCGCAGCACCCCCAAGCACGTCGCCCTGGATGGCGATGCGGTTCCGGTCGCGGCAGGCGATCTGCATGATCGGGGCATAGCCCATGCGGGTCAGCAGCGCGCAGATGCCGACCGACGACATGTGGCAGTTGGCGCCGGAAGCGTCGACGGCATTGATGGCGTCGACCCAACCGTCGAAAATCCTGGCGCGGTTGTAGACGTCTTCCGGATCGGCGCTGTCAGGCGGATTGAGCTCGGTCGTCACTGCGAACTCGCCGCGCCTTAGGACGCGTTCCAGCCGGCCGCGCGAGGTGTGGCCGGGCAGGGGATCGAGCGGCAAATGGATGCCGGCCGGATTCTCGTCTGGCTGACGGCCGATCATGCCGACGCTCCGGTCTTCGTAGTATTCCGGGCCGCATTGCGGGCGGCCGCGGCCTGCGCGGTGACCCGCAGCCAGGCGGAGGTTTCGCGCAAGGACTGATCCACCGGCTTCTGCACGTCAAAAATCTTGTCGCCATGCGCCATGTTCTGCGAGCCTTCCCAAGCTTTGACCCAGACGCAAGGCATATCAGGCTCGACCTCGCAATTGCCGTTGGCGCGGACACCGCCGCAAGGGCCGTTGCGCAATTGCTTGGGGCAGTTCATCGGGCACGACATGCCGGTCGAGGAAAGAATGCACTGGCCGCACATGCGGCAGTCGAACATGAAGCCCTTGACGCGCTTTTCGACGAATTTCACGGGCCCTTCGACACGGCTGTAGCCGATGCCCTTCCACAGCGGATGGAGGAGCAGGAACATGTCGGCGAATTTGCCGTAGAACCATTCGAGCAGCCGCGAATGCCGCACAGACCAAAGGCGCACCGCGAAAGAGCGCTGCACACGCCGCTGTGGCGACACGTCGGCCGGCTTGTAGTCGGATTTCGGCGCCGCCTTCTTGACGATGGTCGCCTGGGTTACGCCGGCTCGAGCCGTCGTCGCCGGCATTGATTGGGGATCAGACATTTTCTTTGCCCCCCGCCTTGACCAGAGCGACCAGCCGCTCACGGTCGTATTTCGCATCAAGTTCCTGAAGAGCCTTCTCGGCCTCGGCTTCAAGATCGTCACTGACCGGGAGGGGTTCTGCCTTGCGCCATTCGGCAAGATAGTCGTCGGTGCCGCCAGCGCCGGTGCGCATGGCGCACATGTCGATCGCCTCGGTGAAGCGCAGCGGCAGTTCGCGCTTGGCGTTCTGCCGGCCCTTCTTGACGATGACCTGGGCGGGGATGTCGCGCCAGTAGACGACGATCAGATCGGCCATAATTTCCTGCTCCTGCAGAGCGCCGTGCGTCCAATCGGACGCACAAACGATGCTCTACCATTTAACTCCGCTGCATCGTGCTCTCCGAAGATCGATTCCGATCTTTTGGCCAATGCAGTGGTTTCGAGCATTGCCGGAAGCGCTGTTGGGCTGCTTGTTATGGGACGACGCGGGGGCCTTCAAAAGCGACGCAATCGACGGCCGCGGTTGAAAGCGGAGTTTCTTCCAGCACTGGTCAGCCGGCGCGGCCATCGTAGCTGCCGACCAGCTTCCTGTGGAAGCGCACGTAACCTCGTTCGGTCGTGCGCAAATGCTCCGCGACGATGTCATGGAAGCGCGGCAGGCGGTGGAAGGGAACGGCCGGATAGGAATGGTGCTCGGAATGGTACGGCATGTTCCAAGCCACGAAGCGCACCAGCCTTGTGGTGAAGGTGGTGCGGGTGTTCTCGAGCATGTTGGCGACATGCGGGCACAACGCGTGCTCGGCCAGCAGGTAGGCACGCAAAAACGGCTGTCCGACCAGCACCGGCACGATCCAGACCCACAACAGCAGCGCCGACTGCGCGGCGAGCGATGCGGCCAGCAATGCCGCATAGCCGATCAGGAACAGCCGTGCTTCGGCAACCACCTTGCCGCGGCCCTTTTCCGGCACGAAGCCGTCGCGATTGCGGCCAGCCGCATTGGTTACGATCACGCGGCCCATGGCGATCCAATAGGGGCTGCCGGACAGATAGCGCAGATATTGGCTGACGGTCTCCGGCTTCGGCGCCATCAGTTCGGGGTCGTTTCTCCGGTCGTGCGTGTGGCGGTGATGGGCGAAATGGAAATAGCGGAACCATGCCGGCGGCAGCAGGATCAGGAAGCCGGCCACGGCAGCAACAGCGCGATTGAGCCACGCCGTCCTGAACGCGGTTTCATGGATGGTCTCGTGCAACGGCGTGAAGAAGAAGACGATCAGGACTCCCTGCGGCAAGACGAGCAGCGGCCAGAACGGGATGCGGGCGGCGATCAGCGCGCCCAGCAGGATAACCAGCCCGGCATGGACCGCCAGCCGGACAATGCCTGGCCGGTCAAGCCTGGCGGTGAGGTCGCGACGGTCCTCGACCGAAAGGCCGGCAATGATGGTGCGGTGGTCGATGTCGCTCATGATGCAATGTTAGTGGCGGGTGGCTGTCCGGTAAATCGGCGCGTCACCAGACGCCGTTCCTTATCCCCGTCCAGAGATAAAACCATACCGTCGGATGATACCATTGTTTCGAAGGCAGGCCGGGATCCACCGTGCCGACCTTGCCAGCCAGCGCATCCCTGACCGCTTCGACGCAGATGTCGCGCGAGAAGGCCGCCTGCCGCAACGCGTAGCTTGAAATTGTGTCGCCCGGCTGCGGTTTGCCACGCGTCTGCCGCAGCACGCCGCCAGTATCGACGCCGGCGTCGACCAGATGCACGGTGGTGCCGAAGTTCTCCGCATCGCCTGAAGCCAGCGCCCAGTAGCCGCCGTTCATGCCACGATATTTCGGGGCGATGCCGGCATGGTAGTTGAGGACCGGGCAAGGGATTTTCGCCAGCGTCTGCAGCGACAGCAAGCGGCAGCCGGCGAGCAGCACCACACCCGGCTGGATTTCCGCAATCGCCTGCAGGCACTCCGGCGCGTTGGCCGACGAGACATAAATGATCTTTTGCCCAGGCTTCGGTTCGGTTTGCAGCTTCTGCCCGGCGGCAAGCCGTGCTGCGTGGCCGGCGAAGAAGCGCTTGCCGAGGCGCGTCAGCACCATCGTGCCGAGTTGACCGATGGCCGAGGTCCAGCCTTGCCGCCGCGCCCGCGCGAGAAGCAATTGCTTTTTGGATTCAGGAGCTTCGAGGATGACGCTGACCGGGCCGAGTTGATCGGCGAGGGCGTTGACGATCGCCCAGATATGCGGGCCGCCTTCGGTGACGACGACGATCGGCCGTTGGTTTGTTTTCGACAGTGCCATGCTCTGCGACCCCCCGCAAAGAACCTGTTCTTTGCGCGCGAATGCTAGGCTGACCGGGTTAACCCCTGGTGATCGGGGCTCAGCGCTTGAATTCGAGGATATCGAGCTTCGATTCGTAATAGGGCGCCCGGAACTCGATGCGCCATTCACTGGCGCTGTTGCGGAAGGCATAGCCGACCTGATCGCTTTCCGGCCCGCTGCCGTAGGGCTTTGCCGGATCGTCGTTGACGTGGAAGGAACCGAGATAGATCGCGCGTTTCTCGCCATCGTCGAAGAAGCGGCCCTTGGTGCGCTGCGAGCCGGTGATCTTTTCCAGTCTCCAGCCGGAACCGTCGTCGCTCACCTTGCATTTGAACCAGCCATAGATGACGAGCGGGCCCAATCCGCCGGCCTTGATGGTGCGGCATTGCCATTTGCCGGTCAGGTCCTTGTCAGAGAAGGGAACCAGCGGCTTTGCCAGCAAGGCGTCGAGCTGCTTGACCTCGGCGGGATCGCCGGCCTTCGCCTCGTCAAGCGCTGCCTTGCGCGTCTCGCCATATTTGTTGAGCCGCGCCTTGTCGGCAGCCGTTATCAGCTTCTGCACCTCGCCATCGGCGAACGCGGGCATCGTCAAGCAGAGGACAGTTGCTGCGGCAAACATGAGGCGAGCGATCATCGGTGGCGTTTCCCTTTTGATGGCTGGAGCAGGCTGTTTTCTTGTCTGGCGCATACCTTAATGTTTCGCCGCGTTCTGTCATCCGTGGCTGAGCATCGACAGCAGAAACGAGGTGGAAAGAATGCGGATCTTGCTGACGGGATCGTCCGGTTGGCTGGGCAGCGCCTTGGCGCCGCGGCTGCGGGCTCTTGGTCATGACGTCACCGGCCTCGATCCCGTCCCATCCTCGGAAACGCGAATCGTCGGCTCTGTCGCCGATCGCGACCTGGTCATGAGGGCGGTCGAGGAGAACCGCATCGAGGCCATCATCCATAGCGGCGCGCTGCACAAGCCTGACATCGAACGTCATCGCAACGAGGATTTCGTCGAGACGAATGTGCGCGGCACGCTCAACCTGCTCGATGCGGCAGCAGCTTTTGGCGTTCAGCGCTTCGTGTTTACGTCGACGACATCGCTGATGATTTCCGAGTCCATACGCACCACCGGCTTCACCGGCGGGGCGCGCAAGGCGGCATGGCTGACGGAAGACATGTCGCCTGAACCGCGCAACATCTACGGCGTCACCAAGCTTTCAGCCGAACAGCTCTGCCGGCTCTATCATTTGCAGTTCGGCCTGCCGGTGATCGTGTTGCGCACCGCCCGGTTTTTTCCCGAGGCGGACGACATGGCGCACGTGATCGAACAGTCGGATGCCAACACCAAGGCCAATGAGCTGTTGTTCCGCCGGCTGACGGTGGAGGACGCAGCCGACGCCCACATCGCTGCCCTGGAGAAAGGGCCGCAATTGGGCTTCGAGACTTTCATCATCTCGGCACCGACGCCTTTCCAGCCCGAAGATTGCGCGGCCTTGATCGCCGACGCGCCGTCGGTCGTCGCGCGCTATTTTCCGGATTATCCGGCACTCTACACGAAGAAAGGCTGGACGATGTTTTCGTCGATCGACCGGGTCTATGATGCGTCGCGGGCTAGGGACCGGCTGGGTTTCGTCTGCAAGACGAGCTTTGCAGATGTGCTCGCCGGGCTTGAAGCTGAAGAACGCTTTGCCTAGAAATATCGTCAAGCCAGGATTGCAGCGCTGGCCAGTTCCTTCGTCAGGTCACCATAGCCGGTCGAGCGCCGCTCATAGGCGAGGCCGAGCATTTTCGCCGCCTTTTCGGCGACCTTGTCGAGTTCCGGGTCGTCGGTCTGAGCGATATAGATCAGCTTCTCGTAGTTGCCGAAATAGTCCTTGATCAGCTCCGGGTGCTTGTCCAGACCGAGCGGCTTCATGAAGAAGGCATCGAATTGCCGGCAGAGGAAATCGGTCATGTAGAACGACATCATGTCGTCATCGGCGACCTTCGCATAGGCATCCATGCCCTGGTAGAAAGCAAAGCAATGCGGCCCGGCCATGCGCTCGACGCCATGCTTCTCGCAGATCCGATCGAGCAAGCCACCCGTGCCGCAATCGGCATAGCCGACGAATATGTGGCTGTAGCCGTCGGTCTTGGCCTTCTCGATAGCCTTGTCCATGGCCGGCGCGATGCGGTCCGGATAGAAATGGAACTCCGCCGGCAGGCAGGTCAGGTCGAGATGGTCGAGCCCGAGCTGCTCCTTGACCGCCAAAACTTCGCGCGCAATCATCCCGCAGGCGATGACGAGCAGCCTGTCGCCTTGATCGGATTGTTGTTTTCGCGCGGTAGCCATGGAACCAGTCTAATCCATCTTCGTTGCTGTCCAGCGAATTTATGTCCTGAGGGAGACACCATTCATGAAATTGTTCCGCGTCGCGCCAATCGCTATTCTCGCCTGCGCCTTGGCTGTTTCGGCCTGCGCCAACACGGTGCGCGGCGTCGGTAAGGATATCAAATCCACTGCGAAGGCTGTTGACGATACCGTCAAGAAACCCTGATCCGCACGGCTCTAAACATTTGGGAATAAAAAAGCCGCACTGCAAGGCGCGGCTTTTCTCGTTGGTGCCGGACTTATTGGCTCAGGCCGAAGCGCGGACGTTGTGCTTGCGCTTCATGAAGTCCTTGGCGGTCTCGACCGCCACCGCGGCGTCGCGGCAATAGGCGTCGGCGCCGACGGCTTTGCCGAATTCCTCGTTGAGCGGTGCGCCGCCGACCAGCACGACATAGTCATCGCGAATGCCCTTTTCCTTCATCGTATCGATGACGACTTTCATGTAAGGCATGGTCGTCGTCAGCAGCGCCGACATGCCGATGATGTCGGGCTGGTGCTTTTCGATGGCATCGAGATATTTTTCGACCGCATTGTTGATGCCCAGGTCGATGACATCGAAGCCGGCGCCTTCCATCATCATGCCGACCAGATTCTTGCCGATGTCATGGATGTCGCCCTTGACGGTGCCGATCACCATCTTGCCCTGCTTCGGCGCGCCGGTGGCGACAAGCAGCGGACGCAGGATGAACATGCCGGCCTTCATCGCGTTGGCCGACAGCAGCACTTCGGGAACGAACAGGATGCCGTCGCGGAAGTCCTCGCCGACGATGCGCATGCCCTCGACCAGAGCCTCGGTTAACACCTTGTAAGGCGCCCAGCCGCGCTCGAGAAGGATATTGGTGCCTTCCTCGATTTCTTCCTTCAACCCGTCATAAAGATCGTCGTGCATCTGCTGCACCAACTCGTCGTCGGAGAGTTCCGAAAGGATGATCTCGTCGTCGGCCATTTTTTCTCAGGCTCCTTGCCGGCTACAACTGTTGCGGCAGCTTAAAAATATCGCGTCAATACCTAACCCGCACGGGCCGGTTGTCCATAGCTGATTTGCGACTTCCCGCAAAACGAAAGCGACCGTAAATCTCTTGGAATTCTTGTCGATTTTGCGACAGGCGTTGGCGCTGGCGGGCCGTTTCGAATAGGGTGCATGGCTACGATCCGGCCAGAGACCGCAATATGCGGCCGCAAACGGATTTCAGGCCGGTGCAAGAGCCAGGCCGGAGTAAATCAGGCCAGAACGAAAGCCAGGGAAGAACGATTATGAGTGAGAACGCGCCGGTCGATCAGGAAGCGTCAAACGCACGGCGCGGGCGCGCTGCCAGCGGTGGCGCCGCAGCCCGACGGGCTGCGCGTTCGGGCGGCGGCCCCGGCACACAGCTCACCTATATCAAGCGCAAGATCAACGTCTATGAAGTGCTGGACGAGGAAGGGCTGGCGCTGATCGAAAAGAACACCGACACCGTGCTGGAGGAGATCGGCATCATCTTCCGCGACGACGCCGAGGCGCTGCAGCTTTGGAAAGAGGCGGGCGCCGACGTCAAGGGCGAGCGGGTGCATTTCCCCAAGGGCCTCTGCCGCTCGCTGTTGAAGACCGCTCCGTCCGTCTATACCCAGCACGCCCGCAACGGCGAGCGCTCGGTGCAGATCGGCGGCAACGCGACAGTGTTCGCGCCGGTCTATGGACCGCCCTTCGTGCGCGATCTCGACGGCGTCAGGCGCTATGCAACGATCGAGGATTTCCGGAATTTCGTGAAACTCGCCTATATGGCGCCGTCGATCCACCATTCCGGCGGCACGGTTTGCGAGCCGGTCGACGTGCCGGTCAACAAGCGCCATCTCGACATGGTCTACAGCCATATCAAATATTCAGACAAGCCGTTCATGGGCTCGGTGACCGCGCCCGAGCGCGCTGAAGATACGGTGGCAATGGCCAAGATCGTGTTCGGTGACGATTTCGTCGAGAACAACACGGTGCTGACCAGCCTGATCAACGCCAACTCGCCGATGGTTTTCGACGAGACCATGCTGGGAGCGCTGAAGGTCTATTCGCGCCACAACCAAGCCTGCATCGTCACGCCGTTCATCCTTGCCGGTGCGATGAGCCCGGTGACGGTCGGCGGTACACTGACGCAGGTTTTGGCCGAAGTGCTGGCCGGCGCGTCGTTCACGCAGCTGATCCGGCCGGGTGCGCCGGTGCTGTTCGGCACCTTCGCCTCGTCGATCTCGATGCAGTCGGGCGCGCCGACCTTCGGCACGCCGGAGCCGTCGCTGGTCTCGTATGGCGCCGCACAGCTTGCCCGTCGGCTCGGCCTGCCGTTTCGCACCGGCGGTTCGCTCTGTGCTTCAAAAATCCCCGATGCGCAGGCCGCCTACGAGAGCGCCAACACGCTGAACTCGACGATCCTCGCCGGCACCAACTTCGTGCTGCATTCGGCCGGCTGGCTCGAGGGCGGTCTCGCCTCCTGCTACGAAAAGTTCATGATGGACATCGACCAGCTCGGCATGACGCAGAAGTTCTCCGAGGGTGTCGACCTGTCGGAAAACGGCCAGGCGATGGATGCCATCCGCCAGGTCGGCCCGGGCAGCCACTATCTCGGCTGCGACCACACCCAGGCCAATTTCCAGACCGCGTTCTACCGTTCCAACATTGCCGACAACAATTCTTACGAGCAATGGCTGGCGGAAGGCGAAAAAACCGCGCCGCAGCGCGCCAACGAGCTCGCCCGCCGCTGGCTGGAAAGCTACGAGGCGCCGCATCTCGATCAGGGTATCGACGACGGGCTGAAGGACTTCATTGCCAGGAAGAAGGCGTCGATGGCCGACGCCTTCACCTGAAAGGAGCCCGAATCAGGCGGGGCTAAAGTCGCCAACATCATCCACAAGGAAGTCTGGCGGAGTGCCTTCTCCGACCCGGACAAGAAGGGATGATCCCGAGCGCAGCATGATCGAAACCATCGCGGCTGCGCTTTCCGCCCACGGCCTTATGCTTCGCGGCGGCTTCGATTTTGCGGGCGGTGAGGAAACACCTTCCGGTCTCTCCGGCGCTGCCGCCAGATCCGTTCTGCTGGTGGGGCAGGCGGGCGCCGCACCTTGGCCGCACTTCCTGCGCTGGCTGGAGAGACAGTCACAGCCGATCGACGATCCGCTCGACAGATGGTCTCGCGAAGTGATCGGCGCGGTGGCCGAAAGATTCGGGGCACGCGCGGTATCGCCGTCCGACAGGCCTTATCTGCCATTCCAGCAATGGGCGATACGTGCGGAGGGGCTGAAGCCGTCGCCGCTCGGCATTCTCATGCATCCGCAATATGGGCTCTGGCATGCCTATCGCGGCGCGCTGCTGTTCGAAGACGAAATTGCGCTCCAAGAACCCCGCGAAGTGATTCACCTTTGCGATACATGTCTGGAAAAACCTTGCCTGAAATCCTGTCCGGTAGAGGCTTATTCTGCGGACGGTTTTGCACATGAAACCTGTCTGGCGCATGTGCGCGGGCAAAACGGCGCGCCCTGCCGGACCGGCGGCTGCCTTGATCGCAACGCCTGTCCTTACGGCACCGATTATCGCTATCCGTCCGAGGTTCAGGCCTTTCACATGGCAGCATTCGCGCGTCTGTAGCGTCGCCGAATGCCGCACGAAATCTTGAAGCAGATCGCCTCACTACAGCTTGCGGCGACGGCCACCGCGGGTATCTATCGCACGTCAGATCAACGGAGCGGATGATGGCCACGCAAGCGATGCAGATCAAGACAAGCGACGGCATTGCCAAGGCCCGGCTGTTCCGTTCGGCGGCCCCAGCCAAGGCAGCGATCATCCTCTACATGGACGTTTTCGGTCCGCGACCGGCGCTTGATCAGATGGCGGAGCGGCTTACGAGCGAGGGCTATGCGGTGCTTGTACCGGACCTCTTTTACCGCAATGCGCCCTACGGTCCGTTCGATCCCAAGACTGCGTTCGGCGACGAGAGGAGCAAGGCCGCCATCACAGGTCTCCTCGGCGGCACGACCCAGGAGATGACGATCCGCGACAGCGGCGCTTTCCTCGATGCACTTGTTGCGCAAGGCCTGGCCGGGCCGGTTGGCATTGTCGGCTACTGCATGGGCGGAGCGCGGGCGCTGAACGCGGCGGCCAGCTATCCCGACCGCATCGCCGCCGCGGCCAGTTTTCACGGCGGCAATCTGGCTGGTGACGCAGCCGACAGTCCGCACCGGAAGGCCGCCTCACTCAAGGCAAGGGTCTATATCGGCACTGCCGGTGTCGACCGCAGCTTTCCGCCGGAGCAATCGGCGCGGCTCGCCGAAGCACTGCGCACCGCCGAGGTCGATCATGTCATAGAGAACTATGCCGGCATGGCGCATGGCTGGTGCATGCCGGACCACAGTGCCTTCGATGCAGCCGGCGCCGAACGCCACTGGAAGCGGCTGACGACGCTGTTTGCGGAGACGCTCGGCCAAGGCACGCCAACCATTACGACGTGACCGCCCGCCAAAAAATTCTTTCCATCGCGCCAAGGAACCGCCATTAGCCTTCGTCCAACAGGCAAATGATGGCGATGATGCTGGACGAAAGCGAAGCCTCCGACGCCGAACTGATCGGACGGGCGAAGGGCGGAGACCGTGGTGCTTTCGGCAAGTTGCTCGAAAGGCACTATGGTTTCGTCTATCGCGCCGCCTATCGTTGGTGCGGGAAAAAGGCCGACGCCGAGGACATCGCCCAGGAAGTCTGCGTCCGGCTCGGGCGGGCGATCCGCGATTATCACGGCAGCGGTGCCTTTACGACGTGGCTCTACACCATGACGCTGAATGCGGCGCGCGACATGATGCGCAAGACCGCCCGTGAGACGGTCAAGACCGAGGCCTATGGCGCCTATGCGCTGATTTCGGGGGAAATCTCGGCTGAGCCGGAAGACCCGGCCGAGGCGCTCTGGGCAGCGGTGCGCAAGCTGCCGGACAAGCAGCGCGATGCGGTGCTGCTGGTTTATGGCGAAGGGCTGAGCCACGCCGCCGCCGCCGAGGCGATGGCGATCTCGGAGACGACGGTTTCCTGGCACATCCATGAAGCGAAGAAACGGTTGAAGACGCTGATGCGTTCAGCCGGGGAAGTGTGACCATGGTCGACGACAATCAACTGAACAGGCTGCGCGATATCGCTGCACCGGCGCCCGATGCGGATGCAAAGGCGCGTGCCCTGCAGGCCGCGCTGCGTGCCTATGATATGGACGAAAAAACTTTACCTGCCGCCCAAGGATCGGCAGGCGGGGTTCGTCTCACAGAGCGAGCACAAAGGCTCTGGAGCGAAATCATGCAAAAGAAACTCTTCGCCACGCCGGCCATTGCCGGGCTCGTTGCCCTGCCGATCGCCGGATACGCTACCATCTACATGCTTGGGGAATCCAAATTCGGCGGGCCCGAATTCGGCGGGGATAAGATCACCGAAACGCTGGCTGACAAACCGGCGACAGTCAAACCGCCGGTCGTTGCCGAAGCGGACAAGCAGAAGAAGGCGGACGCCGACCGTGAAAGCCGCGACACCGGCGAGGCGCTTGTGGCGCCGACATCGCCGCCGAAGGCGGAATCGACCGCAGTCGGCGGGCTGACGCAGCAGGATGTGCTCAGCCGCAATGCACCTGAACCGGCGCAGAGCGGCGAGTTCGCGCTGGATGGGGGTGCAAGCTCCGCGGCTCCGGCAGTCGATGGCGGCGCGCGGGTCGGACGCATGCCTGGCACGGTTGCCGAGTCCAAGCTGATGGCACAGCAGCCCGCCGCTGCGCCGGCCGACCAGATGCTGCCGCAAGAGGAAAACCGCGACCGCGTCGAGAATTTCAAGACCAACCCGGTGCATGCCGCACTTGAAGACCCGGTCTCGACCTTCTCGATCGATGTCGACACCGCTTCCTATTCCTTCGTCCGGCGCTCGCTGAAGGAAGGCTTTATCCCGCAGGCCGACACGGTTCGCGTCGAGGAGATGATCAACTACTTCCCTTATGCCTGGAAGGGACCGGACTCCGCCTCGACGCCGTTCAACTCGACCGTCAGCGTCATGCCGACGCCGTGGAACGAGCACACCAGGCTGATGCATGTCGCCATCAAGGGTTTCGACGTGAAGCCGGCCGAGCAGCCCAGGGCCAATCTGGTCTTCCTGATCGATGTGTCGGGCTCGATGAACGAGCAGGACAAGCTGCCGCTCCTGCAGTCGGCCTTCCGGCTGCTGGTCAACAAGCTGAGACCTGACGACACCGTCTCGATCGTCACCTATGCGGGCGATGCCGGTACCGTGCTGGAGCCCACCAAGGCTTCGGAAAAGGACAAGATCCTCGCTGCCATCGACAATCTGACATCCGGCGGCTCGACGGCAGGCGAGGCCGGCATCAAGGAAGCCTACAGGCTGGCACAGAAATCCTTCGTCAAGGACGGCATCAATCGGGTGATGCTCGCCACCGATGGCGATTTCAATGTCGGCCAGACCGATGACGACGACCTGAAGCGGCTGATCGAAAAGGAGCGCAAGACAGGCGTATTCCTGTCGGTGTTCGGCTTCGGCCGCGACAATCTGAACGACCAGATGATGCAGACCATCGCCCAGAACGGCAATGGCACTGCTGCCTACATCGATACGTTGGCGGAGGCCGAGAAGGTGCTGGTCGAGGATGCCTCCTCGACACTGTTCACCATCGCCAAGGACGTGAAGATCCAGGTCGAGTTCAACCCGAACAAGGTCTCGGAGTACCGGCTGATTGGCTACGAAACCCGCGCTTTGAACCGAGAGGATTTCAACAATGACCGGGTCGATGCCGGCGAGATCGGCTCAGGTCATTCAGTCACCGCGATCTACGAGATCACGCCTAAGGGCAGCGGCGGCGAACAGATCGACCAGTTGCGCTACGGCCAGGCCTCGGTGAACAATGGCGGCGTTGCCAATGCCGACGAATATGCTTTCGTCAAGATCCGCTACAAGCTGCCGAACGAGGACACCTCGAAGCTGATCACCACGCCGGTAACGTCAGCCAACGAGGTGGCGTCGTTCGACCAGGCCAGCACCGACCAGCGTTTCTCCGTTGCCGTTGCTGCCTTCGGCCAGAAGCTGCGCGACGAGGATGCGACCGCGAAGTTCGGCTACGACAAGATCATGGAGATTGCCACTGCCGCCAGAGGAGCCGACCCGTTTGGATACCGGTCCGAGTTCCTCTCGCTTGTGCGCCTTGCCTCGGCGCTCGGCGGTAACCGGTAGTGGCAATGACGGCCGGTTTCTTTCAGATGGGATCGTTCTGATAGGGGGAGCCGGCCTACGGGCGGGTGAGGCAGGCCGGCGAGGGAAACCTTGCCGGCCTTTTTTCGCGGCCGCACTGCTTCGCGCGGACCATGTCGCAGACGAAAGCGTCAGGCGCGTCCGCGGCGCCGCTCGCGGCGGGCTTCGCTGGTCTCGGCGACGTTGACCGTAGCCTGCTTGTTGCGCATCGGGCCGATGCGTTCGACGATCTGCTCGACGGTCGGGCGATCCGACTTGGTGTGCGCATCGAGCGCCTTGCGCATGGCGGCGAGGTGCTGGAACGAGGTGCCGCAGCAGCCGCCGACGATCTTGGCACCGGCGTCGACGGCGAGACGCACATAGTCGGCCATCAGCTCGGGTGTGCCGGAATAGTAGATCTCGGCACCGCGAAATTCGGGAATGCCGCAATTGCCCTTGACGATCACCGTTGCTTCCGGCTTCGCCTCGGTCATGTCGAGCAGCGAAGCGAGAATGTCGGAGGCACCGACACCGCAATTGGCGCCAACACCGAGCGGTGTCTGCGACAGGCCATCGACGACGCCGTGGATGTCCTTCGGCAGCAGTCCCATCATGGTGCGGCCGGCGGTGTCGAAGGAGCCGGTATAGGTATAGGGCAGGCCGACGCGGATGGCGGCTTCGGCGGCGGCGCGGATTTCGTCAGGCGCCGACATGGTTTCGATCCAGGCGACTTCGGCGCCGCCGGCCTTCAGTCCCTCAATCTGCTCGGCAAAGGCTTCGACCGCCTCGTCGTAGGTCATGGCGCCGAGCGGCACCAGTAGCTCGCCGGTCGGGCCGACGGAGCCGGCCACGATCACCTTGCGGCCGGCCTTGCCGGCGACGGCGCTTGCGATCTCGGCGGCGCGCTTGTTCAGTGCGTAGACACGGTCCTGCGCATGGTGCAGCTTGAGCCGATGGCGGGTGCCGCCAAAAGAGTTGGTCAGGATGATGTCGGCGCCGGCATCGACAAAGTTCTGGTGCAGGCTGGTGATGGTGTCGGGCGCGGTCTCGTTCAAGAGCTCGGGAGCCTCTCCGGCCTCAAGGCCCATGGCGAACAGATTGGTGCCGGTGGCGCCATCGGCGAGCAGGACGCCCTTTTCGGCAAGCAGAGCGTCGATCGGATTGGTCATGTGAAATACGCCTTCCCGGAAGAATAACTGAGATAAGGATATAAAGAATTCTTTATGTGCCGTCAATGTCGGCACGTAGAGCAACCGGTCAAAATCGCATCTCCGCCAGCTTTCGTGTGAAGCTGGCCGCTTCATGCGCGTTGACGTCCGCGGCACGGATCAGATTGTCGAAATGGCTGGTCAGGATGCGGATCGGCTGCGTGGCGTTCAGCACCAGATACATGTCGCCGACGTAAATGGCGGCGCGATAGGGCCCGAAGATGGTGTAGGGGATCGAATAGCGCATCCGCCCGTCATAGAGAAACAGGCGGAAGGTGGGATAGAGGTCGTCGAGCAGCGTCGCCATGTGCAGGAGCTGCTGGTGGCGGTCGGCCTCCGGAAAGCGGTCCCACACGCCCAGCCCGCGCGCGAAGATCTCCAGCGTGTGGCGCGGCATACAGACTTCCATGTCGGTTTCGGGCCGTCGGTTGTAGTCGATGCGGTACTGCGTTTCGCCGGCCTGTGCCTCGCGGCTCTTGTTGGCGATGACGGCTTCGTAGTCGACAAGCGCCTCGGTGCGCAGAAGATCGGGAATGCCGGCCGGCACGTAGCGGATTTTCGTTCCCGCCGCCTCGGCATGCCAGCGAGCCAGCAGCGTGCGGTCGAAGCCGTCCGGCGCCTCCTCGATCTCAAGGCTCTCGCGGATTTCACCGGTGACGCCCTCATCGTGGCTGAGGCCGAGCAGCCAGTCGAGCGAGACTTTGAATTCGGCGGCGATGTTGAGCAGCGTTTCGGCGCGGGGAAGGCGGATCGACGCGCCGGAGAGCAGCTGCGACAGTGCCGAACGGTCGATGCCAACCGCGGCGGCGAAGGCCGACTGGTTCAAATCGGACCTTGTCAAGAGCATTTTCAGGCGCTCGCGAAAGATCGTCGACAGGTCGCGCTTGTCCAAATCTCTACTCTCCCTGACGTGAGCAAAATTTTGCGCCGAAGCGGTCTACATGGCGTTTAGAGCGCAAATGAATCTACGAGCTTGTTTACAATAGATAACATCTGCAGCTGAAAATGCGCAATCGCAACAGTTTGTGCGCTTTATCGCGTTGCAGCGATGCAACGCTCCTGACACAATGCTGTCAGGAATCAAACGGGTTCCGGCGACTGGAAGGCAGTGGTCGATAGCATGACGAGCATGGGCAACAGGCGACACGGCGCAACGGCCATCGAATGGCCGACAGCATTTCTCGCACTTCTCTGCTACGGCGGCTGGCTCGCTACCGGCTTCCTGCTCTGGCCCTCTTGCCCGCTGCTGGCACTCGCCTTTCTGACCCTGATTGCGGCGCTGCAATCCTCGCTGATGCACGAGGTCCTGCACGGCCACCCAACCCGGAATGCGCGGCTCAACGAAGCCTTTGTGTTCCTGCCGATTGGCCTTGTCTGGCCGTTTCGCCGATTCAAGACCATTCATCTGCGCCACCATGCAGACGAGCGCCTGACCGATCCGCTCGATGATCCCGAAAGCTATTACAAGGCTCTCTGGCAGCACGAGGAGCTGCCGTCGGCGATGAAATTCCTGCTGAAGGTCAACAACACGATGATCGGGCGTTTGGTGCTAGGCCCGTGGCTTTCCTGCATCGGCTTTTTCATCGACGACGCCAGGCAAGTTGCCGCGGGCGACAATTCCATCCGCAAGGCATGGCTGCTGCATGCGATCGGCCTCGTCGTGGTGCTGCCTGTCGTGCAGTTCGGCTTCGGCATGCCGTTGTGGCTTTACGTTCTGGTGCCGGTTTGGCTTGGGCAGTCGCTGATTTCGATCCGCACCTACGCCGAGCACCAATGGTCTGAACATCCGGAAGGCCGCACGATCATCGTCGAGCGCTCGCCGCTGTCCTTCCTGTTCCTCAACAACAATCTGCATTTCGTCCATCACAAGAGCCCGACGGTGGCCTGGTACAGGCTGCCGAAGGTGTTTCGCGACCGCCGTGACGAATGGCTGCGGATGAACAATGGCTATGCCTACCCGAACTATTTCGCGCTGCTCAAGGCCTATGCCTTCAAGGCGAAGGAGCCGGTCGTCCATCCCGTGCTGCGGCGCATGCCGGAACCAGGACGCGCATTCAAGCCGCGCGTCAGGGCACGCAGCCTCAATGGGCTTGGCAGCGCACCGGTACCCGCCGAGCCGCCGAAAGAATGATTCTTGCGTTGTTGCAGGCGGTGCCGCGCGGACGACGCTTTCCTGACCTTGTCAATTTCCCCGCATAACGGTCAAATCCCGGCATGAGCGAATTCATTGCGGCTTTGCCGATGTACGACTGGCCGGAAGCGCGGGACGATGTCGACGCGCAATGGGCGCGGCTGCGCGATGCTTTCAGACAAAAAGGCATCGATGCGCCGGAGACGATCATCCGCCGCACCGGCGATTTGCCCCCCGTGCCTGGCGGTATTCGCGACGATCAGGGAAAACCCATCGCGCCCGATCCGGCGACATTGCCGCCGGACGAACTGGATTTTCACCAGCTCTGGCTGCATCCGGCGCTGCTCTTTGCGCAAACCTGCTGGGGACCGATGGAACTCGGCCTGTCGCAGCGTGTCCAGCTCATCGGCCAGCCGCGTTACGACGCCTTCGAGGGTGGACAGGGCGAACTCTATTCGAGCGCCATCGTCATGAGAGCGGGCGAGGCACCGCCGGCAAGGGCGCCGGCCGACGGCGGTGCCGTCATTCCGCTCGATCAGCTGCGCGGCAAGCGCTTTACCTTCAACAGCCTCGATTCCATGTCGGGCATCATCGCGCCAGCCCGCGACCTGCAAACATTGGGCGAGAGTTTGGATATCTTTTCCGCGCTGAGCGAAAGCTGTGGGCACCGTGCTTCGATCGTTGCCGTTGCCGAGGGCAGGGCGGACGTCGCGGCGATCGATTGCGAGAGCTGGGCGCTGGCGCAGAGTTTCGAGCCGGCGGCGCAGAAGGTGACGGTCGTCGGCTGGACAAGGCGGCGCAAAGGCTTGCCGTTCATCACGGCCAGGACAACGCCGGAAACGATCGTCGCTGCGATGCGCGAGGCGATCGCCGCGCTCGCATAAAGCGCGTCGCGTTCGGTCGGCCTCATGCGACGCGCTTTAGATTCTTGTTTTATGCATGTCGTTATCGCAAAGCCGCTGCATACTTTTGCGCGACATGCATTAGCGTCGCTCAGCCGCCAAGCAGCCGATTGTCGAGCGGGTAGGTCGAAAGCTTCTCGTTGCCGGTTTCAGTGATCAGGATCTGTTCTTCGATCTTGACGCCTTCGTAGCCGCCAAGCCGACCGATATAGCTCTCGACGCACAGCACCATGCCAGGTTCGAGCACTCCGTCCGGTGTGTCGTCGGTCCAGTCGCTAGCATGCGGCAAAGTCGGGTATTCGTCGGCAAGGCCGACGCCGTGATAGAGCACCCCGTAACGGGCCGGGAAGCAGTCTCCCGGTGGCACTGACGAGCCCTCGACGAGGTCGCGGAACGATATGCCCGGCCGCATCAGCTCGGTGTTGTGGGCGATCTGGTCGGCGGCGATGCGGAACAGGTCGCGCTGCTCCTGCGACGGCGGCGCATCACCGCAAAGCCAGGTGCGCGAAAGGTCGGCGCAGAAGCCGTAAGGACCGATCAGGTCGGTGTCGAAAGCGACGAGCTCGCCGGCCTCGATCGTCCGCGACGAACACTCCTGGAACCATGGATTGGTGCGCGGGCCCGACGACAGGAGCCGGGTTTCGATCCATTCGCCGCCGCGCGCGATGTTGCCGCGATGGAGTTCGGCCCACAATTCGTTCTCGGAGATGCCAGGCCTCAGCGCCTTCTCCATCTCGCCCATTGCCGCCTCGCAAGCGGCGATCGCCCGGCGCATGGCAAGGATTTCGTCGGGCGATTTGATCAGCCGCGCATTTTCCATCACCGCCTCGCCATTGCCGGTCGAGATGCCGAGGCGGGCGAGCTCTTCGATGCCCTCGGGATTGATGTGGTCGACTGCGATGCGGCGATTGCCGCCGCCATGTTCCAATACCAGGTCGGCGATGCCGGCTGCCCAGCGGCGGACTTTTTGACTGGTCAGCTCGCCGCTGTACAGATAAGCCCACGACACCGCCGGCCGCACCTCGTCGACGACGCCGGAATGATCGGAAAGGTGCTCGCAGGAGAAATAGTCGAACAGCACCACCGGGCCATCGGTGGCAACGAAACAATGCCTGGTCCGATTGTGTGCGACCCAGAGCTGCATGTTGGTTGCGTCGGTGGCATAGCGGATATTGACCGGATCGTAGAGCAGGGCTCCCGCATAGTCGCGGCGCTTCAGCTCGGCGCGGATGCGCTCGAGCCGGTATCGGCGCATGGCGGGCAGGTCAGGAGCAGCAATGCCCGCCGCCTGCCATTCGGCTTCCGCCAGCGCTCCATAGCCCAGTGCATGCTGGTTGAGTTCAGCGGCCTTCATCTGCGATTTTTTGCGCAGCACATCATTCGAGCCGTCGGGCTCGAACGGCATGATCTTGCGGTGATGACGGGGCCGGTCAGTCGGGTTCCTGTCCACCCTCGGCTCCTCCGCTAACGCCTTCCTTGGGCGCCGTGGCTTCTCCCACCGCCATTCTCTTCAATCTTACATAGGCGCCGGCCCGGGCGGACTTGCCGGTGCCGCGCAACAGCGGAACCATCATTTGCCGTGGTTGGCCGTCCGGCTCATAGCCGGCCGCTTTGAGCTGCTCCAAAATGACCGGCCGCGGATCGTCGCGGTCAAGCCAGACGAGTACGGCCGGCTCCTGCATCAGCGTTTCGAAATTAGGCACTTCCTGGTCAAGTGCGACCAGTTTTTCGTCGACCAGCCGCAGGTTTCCGACCCATGCACCATCAGATATTGCGGTTTTGACCGGTCCGTCCGCAGTCAGTTGGCGATAGAGGGCGGGGTAATCCACGCGGATCATCCGCGAGAGGCCACTGGTCCCGTTTATCTGGACGTACCAGGTGGCGGGCGCGAGCAGCACGGCGATGATCGCTCCAGCCGCGATCACCATGAGCTGCGCATTCCTGCCGCGCGGCGCCAGCCGTTCCATAGTGGCGACGATGGCCAGCGGCAACATGAACAGGACCGGTAGCAGCCAGCGGTCCTTGACCACCGTCACGCCGGTGGCAAGTACAAGTATTGCCAGCATGGCCAAGCCGAGCGCCAAGGTACGCCACAACAGAATTTCCCGGGGCGGACCTTCCGGATGCCGCTCCGAGAAACGGAACTTCGCCAGCCAGAAAGACAGGGCGGAAACGAGCACCGGCAAGACCGCGAAATTGAAGGTGCCCATGATAAACTTGCCGGCGCCGACAAAGGCCGCCGCCATGCGCCCTTGTTGCGAATCTATTCCGAACTTCTCGCCTCTCGACAATAAATCGGCGGGATGCATGAGGCTCCAATAGGTGGTTGGCGCCAGCACCAATATCGCGACCGCTATGCTGATGGCGAACTTCGGATCGAGGATCGCGCTGCGCCATTCGCGCAGCGACAGCACGGCCGCAACAAGGGCCACCACGAGGAAGACATCATTATATTTGGCAAGAATTGCCGCCGCCGTGGCTAGGCCAAACGCCGCACAGGCGATCATGCTTCGCCGCTCGAGAAGATAGGACATGGCCAGCAGGAGCAGCGAGCAGAAGCCGACGACGGCGACGGAATGCGACAAGGCGCGCTGCGATTCCCAGACGATCTGCGGGATCGTAAACAGGCCGAACATGGCCGCCGCCGCTGTCGCTTTGGTGTAGCCGAACCGCCGCATGGCGGCGAACACGCTGCAGGCGGCAAGGAACAGCACGGAGTATTTGACGAGCTTCAGCGTGAAGATACTGGTGCCGAAAATATGCGCGGCCAGCCAGTTGATCCAGGTGTACAGGGGTGGTTGCGAGCCGCCATATCCAGCCCAGAGATACGGAACATAGATCAGTTGCTCCGCATCATCGATGCCGACGCCGGTTCCCGCCCAAGAGCTCAACAGGGACAGTATGATGGTCTGCAAGGCAAAGTAAGCCGCGACCATGACGATCGCCGCCGGGAAGGGGCCGATCCGCGCCTCGGCAAGCCAGTCGGCCCATCTCAGATTGTACTTCAATGAAATCTCATCGCCCTTGCAGCAGAGTGTTGCCGGCTGCGCTAGCATGAAGAGTATGCTCCGCACAATGCGACCGGCTGGCTGCGCCTACGTCCTCATCTTTTCGCCGCTCGGGTCGAAGGGCGGCTCGACATTGATGCGTGCCGGCCGCCGGTGCCCGAGGATTTCGATCTCGAACAGCCCGGCGCTCTCGTTCTCGGCAAGCGCTGCCGGTACATAGCCTTGCGCCATCGACTTCTCGACATAATGCGCATAGCCGCCGGAGGTGACCCAGCCGACCACGCGCCAGTCGCCGTCGACGATGCCGCGCACGGCAGACGCGCCTTCGGCGGCGTTCGAGCCGCGCACTTCCTTGCCGCCCGCGTCGAAGCGCGGCGCGCCATAGCCATGCGGCTTTTCCACGGTGCCGTAATCCTTGCCGCCGACCTTGGCCCAGATCGGCTCGTCGCCCATGACGTCTGCATCCGCGGCATCGACGATGAAGGAGACACGGCGCAGTTTCGGCCCTTCTGCCTGTTCCTTGGCCGCTGCTTCCCGGCCGATGAAGTCGTTCTTCTCTAGCTTGATGAAGCGGTCCATCGAGCCTTCGAACGGTCCGTAGATCGGACGTAACTCGCGGAACCAGGTCGGGAAGTTCTTCTCAAGCCGCATCGAGAGCAAAGCCCGCATGCCGAAATCGACAAGCCCAAACTCTTCGCCGGCCTCCTTGATCGCCTTGTAGACCAGGCGCTGGTAGGCAGGCGCCATCCAGATCTCATAGCCGAGGTCGCCGGTGTAGGTGATGCGATTGACCATGCAAGGCGCGCCGCCGACCGCCATTTCGCGGAAATCCATAAAGCGGAAGGCCTTGGTCGAGATGTCAACATCGACCAGTTTCTGCAGCAGGTCGCGGGATTTCGGCCCGGCGATGGAGAGACCGACCAGCATCTGGTCGAAGCGGTGGATGCGGATGCTTCCATCCTTTGGCAGATGCTTCTCGAACCAGCGCATGTGGTATTTTTGCGCTGCCGAAGAACCCCAGATCATGAAGCGGTCTTCCCCACCCCTTGGGCCCGCCTTGGCGATGGTGAAGTCCCCGATCAGCCGGCCGAACTCGTTCAGCATGGGCGTCAGCACGATGCGGCCGGTCTTCGGCATGCGATTGGTCATCAGACGGTTGAGGAAGTCCTCGGCCCCTGGCCCGGAGACTTCGTATTTGGCGAAGTTGGCGATCTCGGTGACGCCGACCCTCTCGCGGGTGGCGCGCACCTCCTCGCCGATCGGGCGGAAATCATTGGAGCGGTGGAAGGACACGACGTCCTTCGGCTCCGAGCCTCTCGGCGCGAACCAGAGCGGGGTTTCGAGACCCCAGCTGTCGCCCATGACGGCGTTGTTGGCGAGCATGGTGTCGTAAAGCGGGGTCGTCTGCGCTGGTCTTGCCGCCGGTAATTCCTCGTTGGGAAAGCGGATGGAGAAACGGCGCGAATAATTTTCGCGGACCTTTGCGTTGGTATAGCGCAGCGTTGCCCATTCGCCGAAGCGCGCAACGTCCATGCCCCAGACGTCGAAGCCGGGGTCGCCATGGACCATCCAGTTCGACAGCGCCAGGCCGACGCCGCCGCCCTGGCTGAAGCCGGCCATGACGGCGCAGGCGCACCAGAAATTGGTCAGGCCCTGTACCGGGCCGACCAGCGGGTTGCCGTCCAGCGCGAAGGTGAAGGGGCCGTTGATGATCTGCTTGATGCCGGCCTTTTCGATGCCGGGGAAATGCTTGAAGCCGATCTCGAGCGACGGCGCGATGCGGTCGATGTCGGGCTGCAGCAGCTCGTGGCCGAAATCCCACGGCGTGTTGACCGGCGACCACGGCTTGCAGGCCTTTTCATAGGTGCCGAGCAGGATGCCGTTGCGTTCCTGGCGGGTATAGATCTCGCCCTTGAAATCGAGCACGCCAATCATCTCGCGGCCGGTCGACTTGTTGAATTCCTCGACCTCCGGCATCGGCTCGGTCAGAAGATACATGTGCTCCATGGCCAGCACCGGCAGTTCGACGCCGACCATGCGACCGATCTCGCGCGCCCACAGGCCGCCGCAGTTGACCACATGCTCGGCTTTGACTGTGCCTTGCTCAGTGACGACGTTCCAGGTGCCGTCGACCTCCTGCGTCAGTTCCACGACGCGGTTGCGCAGTACGATCTCGGCGCCTAGCTTCCTGGCGGCCTTGGCATAGGCATGGGTGGTGCCGGAAGGGTCGAGATGGCCCTCGACTGGATCCCACATGGCGCCGACGAAATTCGTCTCGTCCATCAGCGGGAACATCGCCTTGGCTTCGGACGGCGTGATCAGTTCGGTGTCCATGCCGAGATAGCGGCCCTTGGCGTGGGCGAGCCGCAAGAAGTCCATGCGCTCGGGCGTGTCGGCCATCATCACGCCGCCGGTCAGGTGCAGCGAGCAGGATTGGCCGGAAATCTCCTCGATCTCTTTGTAGAGCCGCACCGTATAGGCCTGCAGTTTGGCGACGTTGGGATCGCCGTTCAGCGTATGGAAGCCGCCCGCCGCATGCCAGGACGAGCCGGAAGTGAGCTCCGAACGCTCGATCAGCATGATGTCGGCCCAGCCAGCCTTGGCCAGATGATAGAGCACCGAGCAGCCAACGACCCCGCCGCCGATGACAACCGCTTTTGCATGAGATTTCATGAAGATAGATCCGTGTTTGAAGAGATTGAATCGAGTGAGCGGGGCGCGAAAACAAAGCGGAGATCGGATACAGCGATGTTTCCGGCCAGCCTGCCATCAAGACGAAGTGGGGGTCGACTACTCATCAGATGATCAAAAATCGGTCGGCGCGCCGCCTTCGGCCCGGCGCTTGTCGACGAAAGCGTTGAGCTCCTCCCGGATTGCCGGATCCATGTAGGGCTCTTCATAGGACGCCAGCCGTTCCTTCCAGACGCGATTGGCCTTTTCGAGTGCCGTCGGCGACCCGGCCTCCGCCCAACTCTCGAAATTGCGCCAGTCCGAGATAATAGGCGCATAGAACGCGGTCTTGTAGCGGTCCTGCGTGTGCTGGGTGCCGAAGAAATGGCCGCCGGGGCCGACGGACTGTATGGCGTCGAAACCGAGTGCTTCCTCGGAAAGATCGAGCGGCGTCAGGAACTCGGCGACCATCTGCAACAGGTCTATATCGAGGATGGTCTTCTCATAGGAGCAGCGCAGGCCGCCTTCGAGCCAGCCGGCGGCATGCATCATCAGATTGCCGCCGCCCTGGATGGCGCCCCACAGCGAGAACACGCTTTCATAGGCGGCCTGCGCGTCGACCGTGTTGGCTGCGCAGGTGTTGGAGGTGCGGTAGGGGATGTTGTAGCGGCGGGCGAGTTGCCCACCGACCAGCTGCGCCTTCATATATTCCGGCGTGCCGAAGGCCGGCGCGCCGGACTTCATGTCGACATTCGAGGTGAAGCCGCCGTAGCCGACAGGCGCGCCCTTGCGCACCATCTGCGCGAAGGCGATGCCGGACAGCGCCTCGGCATTCTGTTGCACCAGCGCGCCGGCAATCGTCACCGGCGCCATAGCGCCGGACAGGGTGAACGGCGTCACGATGACCACCTGGCCCTTGCTCGACATCTGGATGATGCCTTCCATCATCGGCACGTCGAGCTTGAGCGGCGAATTGGTGTTGATGATGGTGAATACCGACGGCTCTGCAAGCAACTGCTCATGGCTGATGCCACGTGCGATCCTGGTGATCTCGATGCCGTCGACGTTGCGCTCCTTGCCGAGCGAATAGATGTGGAACATCTTGTCGGTCAGCGTGGCGAGGTCACGGATGCATTCGAGGTGGCGCACGGACGGATGGATGTCGATCGGCTCGACCGGATAGCCGCCCGTGCAGTTCAATATGTTGTGCATCTGCGCAAGCTTGAGGAAGTTGCGGTAGTCCTGCTGGTTGCCCGGCCGGCGGCCGCGGTCGACGTCGGAGCAATTGGGCGCCGACGCCATCATCGAGATGATCAGATTATCACCGCCGAAGCGCACGTTGTGCGCCGGGTTGCGGGCGTGGATGGTGAATTCCGGCGGGCAGTGCGCAACCAGTTCCAGGATCATGTCGCTGTCGAAGCGCACCCGCTCGCTGCCTTCGCGGACATCGGCGCCATGCGCCTTCATGATGCGCCGGGCTTCGTCATGCAGCACGTCGACGCCGATTTCCCGCAGCACGCGCAGAGAGGCGAGGTGGATAGATTCCAGCTCGTCGTCGGAAACCAGCCGGGTCGGCGCCAGCGGGTTCTTCAACTGTCGAAACGGCGGCTGCTCGAACGCCGCCGATCCGCCGGCACGCTTTCCCGCGCGGCCGCCGCGACGGGCGCGGTCGTTTGCCAATGCAGGTTCGGCGGGCTGAAGGGCGGCGGTCATGATAGTCCTCGTACGCTGCGGCAATGCGGCGGCATAATGGACTGCCGGCCGGCCAGTCATTGCGGAGGCGGCGACCACTAGGACGAGGGAAGCGACATGCCTGAAGGGCAGCCGGAGGGATCGTCAGGCTCCTATCTCTTCCGGCTGGCGCAAGCGGTTTTCGTTGCCGGTGCTTACCGCGATGAAAGCGAAACGCTAGTCCTGCATCATGGACCGGGCGGAACAGGACAGCGGCGAGACAGTGCAATGGGCGGCGATCACCGGCGTGATCGCCACCGTCTCGGTGTTCGCCATCGCGCAAGGGCTGAGCTATCCGCTGTTGAGCTTCATCCTGCAGCGCCAGGGCGTCTCGCCGGCCATGATCGGCCTGTCGGCGGCGATGACGCCGATCGGCTTCATCGTCTCCTCGCCGTTGGTTCCGGCGCTGGCGCGCCGTTTCGGGGCAGGGCGCACCGCGCTTACTTGCGCGGCACTTTCCGCGCTGGTGCTGGCGCTGATCGGCTGGACGCAAAATGTCTATCTGTGGTTTCCGCTGCGCTTTTTGATCGGCGCCGTCACCAACCCGCTCTACGTGCTGAGCGAAGTCTGGGTGATCGCACTGGCGCCGCCGACACGCCGTGGCCGCGTCATGGGCATCTATTCGACCATCATTTCGGCGGGCTTTGCGGCGGGGCCGCTGTGCCTGCTTGCGGTCGGCACCGAGGGATGGCCGCCGTTTCTCGTCGGCATCGCCGCATTCCTGTTTTGCGGCGCCTGCCTCGCCTCGGTGCTGGCACGGCTGCCCAAGGTCGACGAGAGCGGGCACCGCGTTTCGGTGCTGGGGTTCGTGCCGCAGGCGTGGCTGCTGTTATCGGCGGTGATCGTGGCCGCCGGTTTCGAACAGGCGGTGCTCGCCTTGCTGCCGGTCTATGGAACGCATTACGGCATCGCCGAAGCGCGCATGTCGGCGCTGCTGTCGGTGATGATCGCCGGCAACATCGCTATGCAGGTGCCGCTCGGCCTGCTGGCGGAACGACTGACGGCGCGGCTGGTGCGGTTCATCTGTGTTTCGATGACGGTGCTCGGATGCGTTCTGTTGCCGGTTCTCATCGAGACGCCGCTGATCTGGCCGTGCGTCTTCATCTGGGGCGCGGTTTCCTACGGCATTTACACGATGTCGATCATTGAACTCGGCGAGCGGTTCACCGGCTCGGCACTGGTCGCCGGCAACGCCGCCTTCTCGCTGATGTGGGGCGTCGGCGGCATCGCCGTGCCGCCGCTGGCGGGCAGCGCCATGGATGTTGTTGGCGCCGGCGGCCTGCCAATGACGCTCGGTGCCATTTGCCTGGCGCTGGCTGTTGTAACGGTCATTCGAAGACGGATGGTCTGAATGCCAGAAAGCCGCCGTTTCTGACGAATGACTTGAATGTAAGCGGCCCCATGTCGATCTTGGCTATGTCGCCACCCGACTCAACCGGAGACCTCATGACCAAATCGAATACCAAGGGCCAGCCGGGTTCGGCGGCCGAAGACCCGTTTCTCTGGCTTGAGGACAGGAGGGGCAAGCAGGCGCTCGACTGGGTGCATCACCAAAATGCAGTTACGGTCGGGGAGCTGCACGGTGATCCGTCCTATCAGACGTCGTTCGAGACGGCGCTCGACCTGATGACAGCCGAGGATAACATCGCCGTCGGGGCCGCTATCAACGGCTATGTCTATAATTTCTGGCAGGACCGGACGAACGTACTCGGCCTTTGGCGGCGCACCACCGTCGCCTCCTACAAGACCGACAAGCCGGAATGGCAGACGATCATCGACTTCGACTGTCTGGCGGCGAAAGAGGGGGTGAAATGGGTGTTCAGCGGCGCCAGCCGGCTCTACCCCGACTTCAGTCGCTGCCTGCTCAACCTGTCGCCGGATGGCGGCGATGCCAGCGAGATGCGCGAATTCGATATCGAAAGCAGATCGTTCGTCGATGGCGGCTTTCGCGCTCCTGCCTCGAAATCGAGCTTTAGCTGGCTGGACGAGGACACGGTTATCGTTTCCGCCGCCTTCGAGGAGGACGACAAGACCCAGTCCGGTTATCCGCGCGTGGTCAAGCTTTGGCGGCGCGGCACGCCACTGGCAGCGGCGACGCCGATCTTCGAGGCGCTGAAGCAGGATCTTGCCGCCGGCGGGTCCGTCGAATTCGACGGCGACAAGCGTCATGTCTTCCTCGCCCGGACCATCGACTTCTTCGCCTCGCACAGTTTCCTGCGGCTGCCTTCCGGCGAGAACAGGCGCATCCCGTTGCCGGACGACGTCACCGATACAGCGCTGTTCAAGGGCCAGCTCGTCTTCGGCGTGCGTACCCCGTGGACTGCGCCGGACGGCACGCTGTGTAAGCCCGACGGGCTCTATTCACTCGATTTCGAGCGCTGGATCGAAACCGGGCTATTCGGATCCCTCGGTACCGTGCTCGAGCCGGCGCACCGTGTCTCGATCGCCGGTGTTGCCCGCACGCAGGACCGGCTGTTCATCAATTTGATGGACAATGTGCGCGGCAAGGTCGTCGCCGGCAAGCGCAGCGACAGCGGCTGGGAGTTCAAGCCCGTGGCGTTGCCCGAAAACGGCAATGTCGGCATCAGCCATGCCGAGCATTTCGGTTCCAGCGTCTCCTTCTCCTTCACCGATTTCCTGACGCCGAGCTCGATCATCTGGTCGGACGACAACGCCGCGGGGCTGGCAACGGTGAAGTCGCAGCCGGCGCGTTTCGATGCGTCGTCCCTGGTCTCCGAACAGTTCGAGGCGCGCTCGAAGGATGGCACGATGATCCCGTACTTCGTCGTCAGGAGGCGCGACTTGCATGGACCCGTGCCGACATTGCTTTACGGCTATGGCGGCTTCGAAGTGCCGCTGCTGCCGGGCTATGCCGGCGTGCGCGGCAGGCTGTGGCTGGAGAAGGGCAATGCCTATGTACAGGCCAACATCCGCGGCGGCGGCGAGTTCGGCCCGAACTGGCATCAGGCGGCGCTCAAGGCCAATCGCCAGAATGCCTTCGACGATTTCGCCGCGGTCGCGCAAGATCTGGTCCAACGCGGCATCGCTACGCCCGCCACGCTGGGCATCCAGGGCGGATCGAATGGTGGCTTGCTGACCGGCGTCTCGCTGACCCAGCACCCGGAATTGTTCGGTGCAGTGATCATCGACGTGCCGCTGCTCGATATGCTGCGCTACACCGAACTGCCGCCCGGCGCGTCGTGGATGGCCGAGTATGGCGATCCGGCGAAGCCGGAAGAGGCAGCCTGGCTCGCCGCCTATTCGCCCTACCAGCATGTAGACACGGATGCAGCCTATCCGCCGGTGTTGCTGACGACCTCGACCGCCGACGATCGCGTCCATCCCGGGCATGCCCGCAAGATGGCGGCACGGCTGCAGGCGGCCGGCCACGGCAAGACGCTGTTCTTTGAGGAGACCGAGGGCGGCCATGGCGGACGCGGCGATCGGCGGCCGCAGGCCGCACAGGCGGCGATGAAGTACGTCTTCCTGCAGCGGGCCCTGACTGGCACCAATTGACCGGCGTCGCTTGACCGGCACGGCTTGAACTGAGGGCTCGAGGCAGCCTAAGGTGCATGCATGGCTCGGCTGGCGAAATCGGGTTGCGCATTTGGGGTGGCGGTGACGCCGTCGTCGCGCACGCTACGCGCCGAGCTGTTGCGGCTCTGCGCTCGCATCGGCTATTCGCCGCCCGCTGTCCTCTGACGAATCCGCCCCGGCGCGAAAGCTGCCGGATTGGTTCAAGAGGAAAGACCAGACATGACCTACCAGAATTATTCGCTGAAGCAGCTTCAGCAGATCGATGCCGCGCATCACCTTCATCCGTTCACCGACCACAAAGAGATGCGCGAGACCGGCTCGCGCATCATCACCCACGCCAACGGGCCGTTCATCTATGATGCCGAAGGGACGGAAATCCTCGACGGCATGGCTGGGCTGTGGTGCGTCAATGTCGGCTATGGCCGCGACGAGCTGGCCGACGCCGCCTACGCCCAGATGAAGGAATTGCCCTACTACAACTCTTTCTTCAAATGCTCGACGCCGACGCCGGTTCTGCTGTCGAAAAAGCTGGCGGAGATCGCGCCAAGGCACATCAACCAGGTGTTCTACGGCTCGTCCGGTTCGGAGGCCAACGACACGGCGCTGCGCCTGGTCCGTCACTATTGGGTGCTGGAAGGCAGGCCCGAGAAGAACCGCATCATCTCACGCAAGATGGGCTACCACGGCTCGACCATCGCCGGCGCCTCGCTCGGCGGCATGGATTTGATGCACAAGCAGCTCGGCGGCGCCGTGCCCAACATCGTCCATGTGATGATGCCCTATGCCTATGAGCTCGCACTGCCCGGCGAAAGCGACCATGATTTCGGCCTGCGCGCGGCAAAAGCGGTCGAGGACGCGATCCTCGAAGCCGGCGCCGACAAGGTGGCCGCCTTCATCGGCGAGCCGGTGATGGGGGCAGGCGGGGTGAAGATCCCGCCGATGAGCTATTGGCCGGAGGTGCAGCGCATCTGCCGCAAATACGATGTCCTGCTGATGCTGGACGAGGTCATCACCGGATATGGCCGCACAGGCGAGTGGTTCGCCGCACAAGCCTTCGATGTCGAGCCCGACACAATCACCACGGCCAAGGCGCTGACCTCTGGCTATCAGCCGCTGTCGGCGCTGCTGGTCGGCGACCGTATCGCGGCGACGCTGGTCGAAAAGGGCGGCGAATTCTATCACGGCTATACCTATGCCGGGCATCCGGTGGCCTGCGCGGTGGCGCTGAAGAACCTCGAGATCATCGAGCGCGAAGGCCTGGTCGAGCGCGTGAGGAACGACACCGGGCCTTACTTCGCCAGGGCGCTGCAGGAACGTCTCGGTGGGCACGATCTGGTCGGCGAGGTGCGCTCGTTCGGGCTGATGGGGGCGATCGAGATCGTCAAGGACAAGGTGACCAAGGAGCGCTTCCTGCCGGCCGGCAGCGCGGCGGTGATGGTTCGCGACCACGCGATTGCCCAGGGCATGATGCTGCGCGCCACCGGCGACACGATGATCCTGTCGCCGCCGCTGATCTGGACCCGCGAGACGATCGACATGGCCTGCGACCGCATCGCCACGGCGCTCGACCTTGCCGAAGCAGATTTGCGCAAGCGGTAAGATGGAACGTTCGCCGGGCGCCCGGGTATACGGCGCCCGGGGGGTGTACGCGCGGGTTGCCGGCGCCGCTTGGGAACGCAAAAACCCCGCGCCCTAGGATCGCGGGGTTTGCAGATAACCC
>NZ_JAMYLR010000023.1:0-91443 GCF_040318155.1 Mesorhizobium sp. M1307
GCTACCAGGGCGAAGTCGGAAACGAGCTCGCAACCGCGTCGGAAGTCACCTGCAATTTCCACGCGCGAAAACTCTGGATGCTCTTGCTTCACCGATATGACCGCATGTTCGAGAAGAGCGGCGGCCTTGTGCAGGTGAAGTTGCGTTTCGCCGCTTCGCACGATGGCCAGGTTCTGCAGGAGCTTTGTCTGAAGCGCGGCGCCGAGGCCTTTGACTGGGCGTATGCGGTCTTCTCTTGCTGCGGCCTCGAGATCCGCCAGCGAGTTCACGCCGAGCGCCTGATGAAGCTCCAGTATCCTATCGGGACGAAGCCCGGGTATGGCAAACAGCTCCATCACGCCCGCTGGAACATCCTCGCGCAGCTTCTCAAGGCTTGGGTGCGTGCCGGTTTGGTAAAGCTTGGTCACGATGTCTGCGATCGCGTCACCGATCCCCGGGATCTTGGTGAGGGCGCCGGCGGCGATGATCCGATCAAGCGGCTGCGACAGCGCCGTCAGACTGTCTGCCGCGCGCAAGTATGCCTTTGTGCGATAGGGATTGTCGCCGCGCATAGACGCCCGTTGCGCGTATTCCCTCAAAAGAGTGGCGATGGTTCTCGGGTCGGCTTTAGCCATGGCTTTAGCCAAACGAGGCCGATCTCCGCAGGTTCCAATCAGCAAGGCCATGAGCGCCGCGTTGCCTTTTAAATCCCGGCTTTACTGCCTCTTCCCGCGTCGGACGCTACAGATTGGGCAAGGATTGGTCAGCGCGACCCCATCCTTCCAGAGCTTTGGAGGCTGCGCGTTTCTTTAATTCGTGAGCATCGCCCACGTGGAAATGAGAGGGCGCATCTATTGTCTTCATCTCCGCCCACGTGATCGGTGCCGCGACAGGAGCGCCCGGACGTGATCTTGCGCTGTAGGGCATGATCGCGGTCGCCCCGCGCTGATTGCGTAGATAGTCCACAAAGATGCGACCCTTGCGGCGCGCCTTTGACAAGACGGCCGTGAAATGGGCCGGATCGCTCTGGGCGACCGCCTGCGGCCAGGCGAGACGCGAAGTCCTTCACCTCTGGCCACTCGGCGCCAGGGGTGAGGGGCGCGATGACGTGCACTCCTTTGCCTCCCGTCAGCATCGGGAAAGTCGTAAGTCCCAGCGATTTAAGGATAGCACGGAACTGAAAGGCAGCGGCGCGGACGGCCTCAAAATCGAGGCCTTCATCGGGGTCGAGGTCGAACACGAGGCGGTCGGCCTTTTCGACATCCTCGATCCGAGCTCCCCATCCATGCACCTCAATCGTTCCCATCTGGACGCAAGTCATCAGTCCATCGGCATCGTCGACATAGAGATATGGTTCCTCGTGCCCGTCCTTCTCCGTGATGCCGACGTGGTGGACTTTGTCGCCAAAGCTGCCGGCGTCGTGTTTTTGGAAGAAGCACTTCTTCGCGCGGCCCTGTGGGCATCGAACCAGACTGATCGGCCGGCTGCCAACCCAAGGAAGCATGATCGCCGCGACCGCTGCGTAATGGTCCGCAAGCTGTCCCTTGGTGATGTTGGACTCCGGATAGATGACGCGGTCACGGTTACTTATCGCGATGGCGGTTGTCGCAGACGCGGCGAGATCGGCTGCATGACGTTCCGTCTCGAGCACGACCGCCTCGGGGTTCTTGTCTTCGCGGAGACCAAGATAACTCGGATGTCGCAACGTCCCTTCGTTTGTCATTTCGGTGAAGGCAATCTCCGCGACCAGTTTCGGACGGAGCCAGTGTGCGCCGCGCACTTCGGCGCGTGGTGCGTCGACGGTCGCGGCCTTCTGCTCAAGCGGCGCCATGATCTTCAAAAGACGAAGAAGTTCAGCGGTATCGAAGCCGGTGCCGACTTTCCCGGCGTAACGCAGCTTGCCGCCGTCATGAACGCCAAGGATCAAGGACCGAAACGCGCGGACCTTGTCGGACGGCGTCCAGCCGACAATCACAAATTCCTGCCGCCTGATGCATTTGATCTTCAGCCAGCTTGCGCCGCGGGCCGCCACATAACTCGAATCCGCGAGCTTTGAGATGACGCCCTCAAGGCCGGCTGCGCAGAAGCGATCGAGCAGCTCTTCTCCGCGGCCGAGGATATGGTCGGAGTAACGAAGGACCGGATTTTTCGCAGGCAAGATCGCCTCCAGCTTCGCCTTGCGCTCAACAAGAGGAAGCCTTGCCAGATCTTCGCCGTCGAGCTGCAGCAGATCGAACGCATAAAAGTCGATAGTCGCCGGGGCACCCTTCAATGCATTCTGAAGCGCCTGGAAGTTAGATCTTCCTTCCGCATCGACAACCACGGCCTCGCCGTCAATCAGGGCGGAGCGCACCTTGAGCTTGCGAGCCTCGGAGAGGATCGAGGGAAAACGGCTAGACCAGTCCAGACCAGATCGTGTGTAGGCTCGCGCCTCGCCCCCGCCGACGGCAACGAGAATACGATAGCCGTCGTATTTCATCTCATGGATCCAACGATCGCCGGCAGGGACCGTGTTCACGAGCGTTGCGAGCTGGACCGGCCGGAAAGCGGGCGGCGCTAAAGTGACCTCGTCACGAGCGGGCGACTTCGCTTGATTAGCGCTCGACGCATTGATTGCCTTATGCGACGTTGGCTTGACCACTCTGTCCTAAATCATACTCAGAGATGAAAACAGCGTTATCCGCGTCCAACGCGCGACTACTTCTTTAGTTTCGCTGCAGGCCGTATTGAGCTTTTCGCGATCATTGCCGACGCGCTTGATTAGCGCCTCGGCCTGAGGCCGTGCTTCCTGCCTCCGGCCCTTCCATTCCCGATTTTCGCGCACAGCTCACAGGCAACAATCAAGAGCAGGAACGTGCCCTCAAATGCCGCCACAGCGTATCCGGTTTCTGCCATCGGCTTTAGAAGCCTCATATTCCGGTTCCGGTCCATATAGTGTGCGTTCGGTTTTGAATCTTCTCGTCGAACCCATATTCGATTGACGATTAGTCGACGTGACCCATTGACGCCAAGTACCTCGCCCAGAGCAGCTCCGATGCCAGTTTCAAGAAGTGCAAAATGGCCCATAAATGCGCCGACCAGAGTGAATGCTCTCGTATCCGGGTCTATTTCGAGCAGCGCGGACTTGGTCAGCATTAGACAGCCTAACGGGTCCTTCCCAACATAGCCATGGGCACCGGCCTGCTACTCACGCAGCACCCTCTCCTCCTTGGCAGCAGCCTCGAAAGCCTGACGGACCTCTTCCGGAGTCACACGGTCCTGAAGGGCGTCGGCGCACGGTTGCACAGCCTTCCGCCACTTAGGTCCCATCTTGGTCCACTTCATGAGTTCCTCGGCGGCACCCTCGACGTTGTTGCACCCGTAGGTGACCCCAGGTCGGTCGGTCTTGACGTACACCGGAGGGGAGAACCAATGGGTTGCCACGACAACTCCTACTCAGGGGAGAGATACACGTTGGCTTCCTTGGCGGCAGCCTCAAAGGCCTTTCGTATTATGTGGGGGTCAATCGAATCGCCCTCCAAGGCTGACAGGCAGAGGGTCACCGCCTTGTGCCAGCGAGGCCCTCGCCGGGTCCACATCTTGAGCTGCTCAAGGGCTTCCTTCGCATTGTTGCAGCCATGCCTGACACCGGTTTCAGTCTTCACGAACACCGGAGGGACGAACCAGATGGGTTGCCATGATACCTCCTAGTCAGGGGAGAGATACACGTTGGCCTCCTTGGCAGCCGCCTCGAAGGCTTCACGGACCTCTTGGGGGGACATCCTGCCCTCGAACGCGTCGACGCAGGATTGGACCGCCTTCGTCCACCTCGGGCCCTTTGTGTCCCATGCCAGGAGTTCCTCGGCGGCTCCCTCGACGTGGCTGACCCCATTGCGAATGCCCGGACGTTTCGTCTTCACGTAGACCGGGGGAGCGAACCAGAGGGGACCCATAAGAGGGAACTTAGAGCGGCAAGAGCCCGCCGACCAACCCCGCTTTAGCTGCAGCTAAGGGAACGATGTAGGCCCTCGCGGGTTTAGAGGCGGCAGCGGGATTACTTCGTGGATGTGCAGCCGCTGTGGGGGGGTCCGTCGCCTCTCATCTCCATGCTTGGCGGCGGGCTCCTTTCGCGAAGGCGGTGTTGGTCTGAGACACCTAGAACCTTATACCGCAATCCAATTTAGCTGGTTGTCATTGGGGGGAGTAATGTCCCCTCCTCTTTTGCAGCAGCCAGGAATGCCTTGCGGGCCTCCTCAGCTTCCATCTCGTCGAAAATCACGGCCATGCAAACGCGCACCGCGAGGTCCCACCAAGGGCCACGCTTGGTCCACTTCATCAGCTCCTCGCCGGCTGCTTCGGCGTTGTTTACGCTGCGGATGATCCCGGGACGCTCGGTCTTGACCGGGACCGGAGGGTTGAACCAGTGGAGAGCCATGCGGTCACTCTTTGTCGGCCCGATCAAGTTCCTCCAGCAAATACTTTTGCTCAGCCCAGTTCCCGTTCTACAGGCAGAGTGAGCAGGTTGCGAAGGTAATTACGGATTACCTCTGACTATTGAAATGGCGCAGGACGGCGCGCTTCCGTTGCGATGCCACAGCGGCTGAAGTTGGCTGACAGCTACTCGCGACCGTCGATAGCCACGCAGAGGCCCATGGCAGTTGCTGCCTCGACGATCGCCTCGGTTAGTTCTTCGTTGGAGGCCACCAAATAAGACGCAGTCTCCCGAGCTTCGCGTAGTGCCGCTTTGATCGAGACCGTGTCGCCACGGTCCGCCCTGTTGAGGAGGCGGTTATTCGCGAAGATCGAACCCGACGAACAGGCCAAAGGCTGGGGCAACATTGACAATAAGCTCCACCAGCTCGCAGTCAGTTTCCGCCAGATGTGGCCCGTCTCGGCGCACCGCTGCAATAGTCTCTTTGACGGAGATGATTTGGCCGCGACGGACTTGTAGGATCAGCTCGTGAACAAGGTGTTCGGCAGTCACTTTGTCGGGTCGGCAGTTCGTCCAAACGTTCATACAAGGCCTCCCACCTCAGCGAGAACCCAAGGGAACATTCATGACCCTCTGTCGAGAAAAATCAAGAAGAATGTTTGATAACTTCTGAGGGGGAATCAGGGGGACAAGCCACGAAGCGAGCCTCTATACTCTTTGACCTGACGCTCAGCCAGCCCGCTAAGGGACTTCTTCCGTCGGCCCCTGTTTGGCCCGATCAATAGCCGCAAGTAATGACTGTAGGGTTGGCGGCAGTTCTGGTTCGACCTCCAGATTTAAGAACGTTTGTACGTGATGACGATAGCCTTCGGAACGGATCAGTTTCCGAAACGCTCCGGAGACAGACTGATGGTCTGCTTTGTTGCTCGTTGTCATGTTCGGGAAGTCCGTCCCCAATGAGCCGTAACTCGCCCGCAACGAACGGGTTCCATCAGGAGGTCGGAATATTTTGGCTGAAATTTCTGAGCGGGAGATCGGCTAACTGGCTCGCGCGAAGACCCCCGTGCCCCCTTCGATCCGCCGAGCATTAATCCCCGCTGTTTGAACAGAAGATCGTGTCGATCTAGCGTCGGTGTTGCACATAGCGACCGTTGAAATGCTTCTGTCCAATGTTTGCTCACGCTGTGATGCCAACAGGGCAGGCTCTTGCGGCAGGATGCCGCAAGGTCGCGACGATGAAACGCCGGCCCAGTTCAACCCGCGCGACGTCCTTCAAAGCTGGGGGGATCGATCTTCACCAAGCGGTCTGCGGCCTCGACCGCAGTTCGTATCCTGCTGCACAGCGCGAGATTTTCGGCCAGCATTTCTTCAGTGCGTTGAATCGCGAGCTCGGTCCGGTGGATGCGCTGCCTGGCATTGGCAACTTCCGATGTCAAAAGATCGGCCGCCATCCCGTGGCCGTGGGGTTCCAAGTGTCCATGGGTTTCTAATACATGGGGGAAGATATCGTTCCCTGATGTCGGGCGAAACGGCGGGCCGCAGAAAAGCGCGATGGGCCGAACGACCAATGCGCGCCCTGTCAAAACAGCGCCGGCAACAGGCGAACGGCTTCGGCCGCTCTACATCCCACGGGCAGAGGCGATCACGGTCCAGAGGGCGATTGATCTGTTCAGGTACGACTACAACGTAAGCGAAGACACACTCAGGCGGCTGGTGATCAAGCACCGTCTTCACAACCAGACAATGCCCGGTGCTCCGTGGAGAATAAGCGCTCCCGGTTTGGCTATGGCGCTCGCCGGCGATGATGACGCGCTTGCGCGGTTGAGGCGGGACGATCGCGAGCATCCGGACGTAACTCGGTATTTCAAGCGGCTCGGCATCCCGCGACCCTGACCTGTTATCAAAAGTTGTGGTCGCGGCGACTGTCTAAAATAGACATTAAGTAGATGTCGCGGCCCGACAGGGCTCCAAGAGCGAACCGTTGCTGCCTTGCGCATCGCCCTCTAGGCCGCCGGCGTCGAGTTCATCCCGGAGAACGGCAGCCGCACCGGCGTGAGGCTCCGCAAACCTTAGGCGTAGACTCGTTACTGCGCAGCCACACACCTACTTTTGCCATCGGACGAAGCGGTTGCAACAGGTGGTGCGCGGGCCATAGCGCTGAGGCAGGTCGCGCCGTGGAGCACCGGAGCGCAGCACCCAGAAGATGCCGTTCAGCACGCGCCGATCATCAACACGTGGCACACCTCTTGGCTTGTTGGGTAGACGCTTTATTCCATTGCTGACCATTGTCCAAAAGCGCTGTTAACCAAATTTTCTCACCCGCCAATGCTTATTCGCGCGACTGAAGGGGTGAGGTGATCGATGTGTGATTCAAACATAAGCGCGTTTCCGCTGCATCGGCGGCGGAAGTTGGTCGAAGGGATCGCCCGGGTCCTGGAATCCAAGAACGGGAAGGACGCGAACGCCTTCTGGCGCAACACCGCCAAGGCAATTCTCGTTCAACTGTCCGAATCAGGAATTGCACCCGGGGTCGCCGAACAGGAAGTTGGAACGCTTCTTCATGCTGTCTTGGCCGATATCGCCACCCGCAGTGCTGCGAAACTTGCACAATAGCATCGGCTCACGATGAAGGATTGCCGCATAGAGACGCCCCGGGGCTCCACAAGCGTAGCACCACTGCATCCGTCAAACGCAGGTTTCTCACTGCGGATGAAAAGATAGGCGCGTTCGTCGAAATAATGCGCGCGAATGTGCTCTCGGGCGAGATACGGCTCCGCCTCGCCTGTCCGGCGGTCATCGACCAAATCGAGGTAGGCGATGCGGAAACCCGCATTCACGAAAGGCCGACGGACCTTTTCCACGAGCTGAACCCGCAAAACCAATGAGCCGCCGTTGAGTTCCACACTGCCATTTTATGCGACTTTCTAGGCACAAACCATGAACACTGCCGCGGCGTGGTTATTGACTTGCATGTTCCGAAATGACCGCATTTGGGGCCGTGAGCCGCCGTCGAGGAAGGGTTTCATCAACGGCGGCTTGGCGCCGACATTGTTGAAAAAGTCCGACGCACCGCAAAGTCGCCACCGATATTAGAATCCAGTTCCACCCCGGCGCGTTGCACGGAAACAGGATTCAATTTTGGGGTCTCTGCGGAACGCCATTCTACGAAAGTGCCGCAGGCGACCGAGGCGCGGACTTTTTTCAACACTATCAAGCGGACTTTTCCTTGAAAGGAATGGTGATGGCCGCTTCTGATGCGAGCTGATCGGGAACATCGAAACATCCCGTTGGCTTCACGCAGCTTCATTGGATCGGGAGGCCGTTCTTTAGGGACCGGCCCTGCTTCTACCGTTGAGTAGGATCGGGAGGCGCTTCCGGTTTGTGGGGGATAAGGTTGCCGAGCCGGAATAGCTTTTGTTATTGTTTTGTCCTTTTGCAGTTTGGCGGGCTAAATGCCCAAATCTGTAGGGGCCTTGTGAATTGGCGTTCCAGCGTGGATCGTCCTTGTTTTTGGAGGAGCATTGCCGGTTTACATCCCCCGCTCTCTGTCGGTCGAAGACCGTACCTTCACCGAAGAAGCGCTGCTTCGTGAAGGGAGAGTTTTTGTTGTCTTGGCGGAACCGGGCGCGGGGAAGACCGAGCTCTTGGACAAGCTGGCTGAGCTCCTTCAGACGACCCGTGTCAGGGCTAGCGTCTTCAGGAACAAGCCAGCCGCGACAGGCAACGGTCCGCTCGTTATCGATGCCATGGATGAGGTTGCTCGCATCGACACGCTTGCAACCGACAGGATTATTGCCCTGGCCAGTGAGAACAGCATTTCCACTATCGTCTTTGCCGGGCGCTCTGCTGAATGGGACAAGAGCCGCACCGCCTATGTCGAGGAGTGCTTCGGCGTAAAGCCGGTCATTGTTCGGCTGGAGCCGTTCAACGAGGACGAGCAGCGTCTCCTGTTCAACGCAAGGTTTCCGGGAGAGGATTTCGGCGCGTTCGCGCAGGAGGCACGCCGGTTCGAACTTGAGCCGCTGTTGGGAAACCCGCAATTTCTGCAGCTGCTCGGCGATGCGTACCTCGAAAGCGGCCGTGTCTTCATCTCGAAGGCGAAGATATTTGCGGACGCAGTGCGCAGGCTGGCGCACGAGACCAATGTCCAGCAGCCAAGGCAGAAAGATAAGCCACCCACCGATGAGATCGTGGCCCTTGGCGAGGAGGTGTTCGCGAAGCTGATGCTCTCCGGCGCCAGCGGCATCGCGACAGTCGAGCCTCTGGCGGATCGCGACTACCCCTATATCAACAGCCTTTGCGGTGAGGGCGCTTCTGCCTCGTATCTCATCGACACGCGCCTGCTGAAACCCTCCGGGGATACTGACAGGCACGAACCGGTGCACCGGATCGTCGCGGAATACTGCGCAGCGGGTCATCTGGTGAAGCGGATCGAAAACCCTGCTGATCGATTGTCGCTAGACCGCGTTCTGGCCATAGTGGCGCCAAACGGCGTCATCCGCGACGAACTTCGTGGCATGGCAGGTTGGATGGCTGCCATGGGCCACGAGCCATTGCAGCTTACTGTGATCAAGCTCGATCCCTACGCCGTCCTGGCGAACGGCGATCCGAGTCAGCTGACGCCCAGATCCAAGAAGGAGTTGCTGGTGGCGCTGGATGCGCTCGCCGACCGTGATCCGTTGTTTCGTCGCAGCGATTTGTGGCGCCGATTCAACGTCGGACACTTCTTCACTGCTGATATCCTCGACCGCGTGAAGACGATCCTTGCAAAAAAGAGCACGTTGCAGGCCTTAGTTCTGGAGCTGCTGATTGGGACAGAGGCGGCTACAACACTTGCTCCCGAGCTTTCCGCGCTGGTCACCAATGCCGGTGTTGACGTGGACACGCGAAGGCTTGCGTCTGAAGCCCTTCTGAGTGTCACAACTTACGATCCGACCTCGGATTTCACTGCGCTGCTGGCGGAAGGATCGCCCGCATCGCTCGAAGTTGCAGCAAGGACCGTGACCAGACGCGGTGTCCAGCCGGTCGGTGCGACGTTTGTAAGTTCGCTTCTTGAAAAACTCACCGCGCTCTATCCGCGGCCGAATGTGCGCGACCGCGATGGGATTTCGCTCTATTTCATTGACCTGCTGATCCGGTCGTTCGAGTTGGCCGATGTAGAGCGTTTCCTTGATGATCTGACGACAAGTCTCAAGTGCACCTGCACCCCAAAGCATGCGTATAGCTGCACATGCAGGCACGGGAAGAGTAAGGTCGCTGCCAAGCTGCTGGATCGGAATTTCGAACTCAGCGAAGGCAGAACGCAAGATCCGGCTCATATCTGGTCCTGGCTGAAGGCTCTGCATTTTCAGGGCCAGGTCGGAAGTGATAGTAGCGTGGCAGTCAAGCATCTCTCGCAGGATACCGAGCTGCGTAGGACGATGCAGCGCATGGACGTGGATGGGGTCACCGGCGAAGATGCAGCCCACGAAGCGGTCATGCGGCTATATTCAAGTCATGTGCATTCCGGACTCCGCATGCATGAAGGCGATGCGGAGGCCTTGAGCCAGCACGCGTTCGATATCGGGAACGCTGATCTTTGGGGTGCGCTTCTAGTCGGTTACGACCGCTGGAGCAAGAACAAGGGCCCGAACCCGCTGCGAGCCCTGCAGCGACAACAGAGCCGAACCGCACGGGCTTTTCTCGCCGCACGCTCGCTCTTAGAACGGCGACGCCAGAACTACAACCGGATCGAGCGAAGAGGCCTCCATGTGCGTAACCGGAAGCGGTGGCGGCAGCGTGAAGAAGACGTTGTAGGCCAGAACCGTGAGCATTTGCGTGCGAACATCGCCGCAGTGGAAGCGGGCCGAAACTGGTTTTGGCTGAGGCAATTTGCGCAGAAGTATTTGCTGGAACCGGATGAGTTGAACGGTCTGGTGGATGATCCGGAAACGCCTCTCAAGGCTTTGCGCAACTGCTTCCCGTTGCTCGACGCATACATTCCTACTGTGGAGGCGCTGGGCCTGCGTAAGCGTCCGGACATAGCCGAGGTGCTTCTCGCGGCATGTGTCGTGCTCTATCGCGACGGCAAGGACCTGAAGGAAATCGATCCGCGTATAGTAGCCGCAGCGAAGGCGGAAGCATCATCCTATCCGACATTTGCGGAAGGGGAAGCTGAGGAATTTGAGGCCGCGCTTGATGCCGCGCTGTTCACCGCGGACGGATCGGCCGAAGCTTTTGTCCGAGCTTATATCGAGCCGCAGCTTGTCGCAGGCGAAAACCATCCTCAGCGTTGCTACAGGCTGGATCAGACGCGAGCGTTTCAGAATCTGCGCAAGACATTACCGCTAGAATGGCTGGAGCGCTTTCCGCAGACGTCATTCGAAGCGGCAAGCACCCTGTTCAACATGGCGTCGAAACACGGTGACGACTCCGAGCTAATCGCGCTGATCGACAAGCGTCTTGCTGATCCGGTCATTGAGAACAAGGAAGACCCGGAAGTTGAAAAGCGCAGCAGAGCCCGGCACACCTTCTGGCAGCTCAACGCTTTCCTCTACGACACGCCGGGCCGAGCGGCCGCGTGGGACGAACTCAGGCGCGATCCCAAGACCATCTTCGCTCTTGAGCATCGATTGGGACGTTTTAACGAAGACAACGACGTCGACAAAGCGCCTGTGACGGCTGAAATGGTGTTCAAGATCATGGACGCCTATGTTGGGGTCTGGCCCAAGGTTCATCTTCCGAGCAGTTGGGGCAGTGACAACCCTGAAGAGGAAACCGCTTATCGGTTCCTGCGCGACCTTATCTGGAAAGTGGCTGAGGACGCTCCAGCGCGTCGCATCGAGGTGCTGGACCGAATGATCGCCGATCCGCGATTTGTGGACTTCAGGGGGGCCGCCCTTACTCTTCGTGCCGAAGCCGGACGGAAACTTGCCTTGCAAGATTTCCGGGCTCCATCGCCAGCCGATATCAATGCGCTTCTCGATCGTGGCGACGTGGCCTCCGTCGAAGACCTTCGTGCGTTGATGGTTGAGCAGTTGGGCCAGCTTCAGCAATGGCTGATCGGTTCGGAAACCAACCCGCTGGATTCCTTCTACGACGGTGGCAAGCGGCTGGATGAAAATACGGCTCGCAACCGTATTGTCGATCAGCTTCAGTCATCGATGAAGGCACTCGGCCTTTCGGTCAACATCGAGCGATATATGGCTGGCGGTAATCGCTGCGATATTACGGCGTCTGCGGTGTTCGGCGGAGCCAATCGCCTTCTCGTAACCGAGGTGAAGGGACAGTGGAACGACGAGCTTTATACGGCTGCATCGGCGCAACTCGATAAGCGTTACGCGATCCATCCGGACGCAGCCAAGCAGGGTGTTTATCTCGTGCTGTGGTACGCCAACGGGGAAAAGGTCGCGAAAGTCCTCGATCCGACCATTACGACCGCCACCGAGCTGAGAACGCGAATCCTCGAGAAAATGTCCGACGATCTCAAAGCGAGAATCGATGTCGTTGTGCTCGATCTGTCGCGACCCCTGGCGGGGCCTAAGCCCGCAAAAAAGGCCACAGGCAAGACCGCACCCCATCGCAAAGCGACGCCGAAGTCATCTTCGCCCCGGAAGAGCTCGGTTCCGAAGCCTGCCGGGGATAAGTAACGTTCGTTGGCCTCGAAGCGCTCAGCGCCTTGAGCGCTTCGCAGGCAGCGGTATCCGGAGAGCGCCCAAGGAACGCGGCGAAGCGCCGGACATGACGAACGTGGTCCTGCTGCGTACGGCCGCGAAGCGAGGTTCGTGCATGAGGCGCAAAGCGGATGCCAAAGCCGGCGCTTGGAATGTCGATTTGTCTAGCTAAGGGGAAAATATCGAACAGCACGGTATTTCAGCAACGCATCAAGTAAAGTCCAATCTCATCCGAGCTCATGGATCGCCACGCCCGGCACTACAGTCTTGGCGATCTCGCACAGGTGCTGGTGATGTGTCAGGTAAATAACCTGTCCGGCACTTGCCATCTTCCCAAACAGCCGGAAAACCTCCTCGGATCGGAAATGGTCGAAGGTTTCCATTATGTCGTCGGCGATGAATGGAACTGAGGGTCGAAACTGAGCAAACTCGTAGTACCCGGCCAGCCTGAGCGCCAGGTAGAGTTGAAAACGCGCACCCTTTGACAGCGCGTCGGCAACCTTGGATTGCCCATCGCGCTGTAATGCGATGAGTACTTCCCCACCCTTCACCGGTTGAGTTGTCAGGCCAGAGTACTGGCCGCGCGTCATGAGAGCGAATGCCTCTGATGCGCGCTCCATCATCCCGGAGCGATGACGCTCGCGGTAGACGCGCAGAGCATTTCCAGCCGACAATATTCCCAGTTTCAGCTCGATATAGCGGACGGCCTTTTCCTCGATTTCCAGAAGGACGGTGCGCCGTTCGGCATCTATCCGGGCAACAGCGCTGTCGCCGCCAATGGCGTCCAGCTTGTCAGTCGCGCGCGTCTGCCGAATGAGCTGTTGCTGTATCGCCTCGTCAGAAGCGCGAAGCCGTTGCTCGGCTTCAGCCTTCTCGACTGCGAGGCTGTCGAAATCGACAGCATCCAATATTGAACGCGCTTGCTCGAGCCCTTCCGCAGCGAGCTCGGATGACATTTGCTCCTCAAGTTCGGCCACGGCTGTGCGCAGGCGATCCCTGTCGCGCAGCAGTTCGTCACGTTCCACGACCTCGGCTAGGGTGGCCACGTTAAAAACACTCAGGACCTCGTTCTTGCGGCGCTCATGTCCGGAAATTTCAGCATCGAGGATCTCGCGACTATCCTGCAATCGCTTCAGGTCATTGACGAGGCTTGCCTTGGCCTCCCGCGTGCGCTCGGCGCGCTCCAGGCGCTCGGCAAGCCGAATCGCCAGCTGTTCCGGGTCGTGGTCATCGGCTGCCTCGCCCGCTTCGGCTGCAACGGCGGTAACCTCGACCAGGAAATTGTCCCTGTCGGCCTCCATCTTCTCGATACGGAGTTGCATGGCGTCCCGGTCCTGAAGACATTTGGACAGTTCAGCCAATTGATCGAGGACGCCGCCGACGCCGGGCGCCGAGATGCCGCTCTCGAGCCAGGTGCCCTTGAGCGCTTCGGCAACGCCGGCTAGCCATTCATCCCCATGCCGCTCTGCGACTTCGATGGCTCGGCGCCTGGCGGCCAGATCCTCTTGCCTTGTGCCAACGGTATTGAGCGCCTCGGCACGCTCAGCGTCCACCTTGAATTGCCTGTCAAGGAACAGCTCTGCCACGGCCATGACCGTCTCCAGGCTGTCACCAGGGTCCGAACCAACGCCGACGCTCGCCAGCGCGCTGCTCAGCTCCCCGTGTATTCGGCCTCCCTCATCAACTGCCCGCTCGGCCTTCTTGCGTGAAAGCTCGACCTCCTCCCAGGCCGCGAGCCCATCGATGTAGGCAGCAATGCGATCCTCGATCAGTTCGATCAGCTGTTCGGGGGATTTCTCCGGAATTTCTCCAACCAGGGGTCTTGCGGCTGCAAGAATTTCCGAGAGCACGGCCTCCCGATCTGACCTGTTGCGTTCAAGTTGGTCGCGCCCATGCGCGATGGTGGCAGCGGTTTCTGCGAGGTTGCGGTTTGTGCTGCGAATCTCAGCGAGCTCCCGGGCGTTGGCCAGACGGCCTGCTCCGGCAGCGTCGTCTCGGGCCAGTGCTGCCGCGAAACTATCCGCCGTTTCGCCAGTCAGGTCATCGCGATGTCTTGCCCAGGCCTCGTCCCGGGCACGCCGAATGGCGTCCGCCGCGTCATCGTCGGTGACATCGACTGAGGCACGAAGCGCATCCAGCCGCGCCGCAAGCAGGTCGTGGTTGCCGTGGTGTTCGGCAAGGCGTTCGGAGAGAACGCCCCTGCTCTTCCCGAGCTCTGCTGCCAGCGCCTTCCATGCGCCAAGTTGTCCGGCATTCGGAATGGCGAGCCTGGCCAATGCCTGAGCATCGCCCGACCAGGGATGCAAGCGCGCGATCGCGGCCTCCCATCGAACTGCACCCGCATCCGCGGCCTCGCGTGCCGCCTTGGTTTCCCTCATGTACCCGCTGGCCCTTGCCGTCGACAAAGCCGAAACCAGCCTTGCCCTGGCAGGCTCGGGCACGGCCCGTTCTTCGCCGACCCGCTCGCGTGCCGCATGAAGTGCATCAGCAGCAGCCGCAGCCTCCTCGCGCGCAACGCGCACGCTAGTAACGATCCCGGATCGCTGCTCGACCATGATGCGCACAGTGCCAATGGTTGCAGCAGGCAAGAGCAGCTTGGCAGGATGTGGCTCCGAGGACCTTCCAAGCGCGGCAAGGCAGGTCGCCACGGCATTGTCGAGGATTTGCAGCTCCGTCCTGCGACTTGGAAGGTCCAGGCCGGCCGAGACGTGGCGCACCTTGCGGTCAGTCAAGCCGCGAACCCGTTCGGAAATCGCAAGTATCACCGCGTCCACATCGACCGAGGCGATTTTCGTCGTCACCCGCGCGAGCTCGTCCACACTTGCGGATAGCCGCGTTCTCAGACTGGCATCGGTCTCGATCATGTCGGCGACGCTGCCCGTCCAGGTCCGTGACGGGGAAGCGATTTCAGGCAACTCGGCTAGTTGGGCTTTCTTACGTCGGATATCGGCAAGGATCGGGATCGCGCGAAGATATTTGGCGATGGTATCGAGCCGAGCCGACAGTACCGACCGTTCGGCGATGCTGCGGTCGTATTTTTCTGTCGCGTCCAGGCGCTCTGTCTCGAGAGTTTCGAACGTCGACGCCAAGGTGTCGATCGCCTCCTTCCCGGACTTCAGTTCCGCAAGCCGCTTCTTGAGCAGTGCAAGCTCGGTTCCGTGTGCCTGCTTGCGATAGAGCCGGTCTGCTTCGGCCTCGAGTACGCTCAGTATATCGCTTGCGTGCCCGAGCCCGGCGCTGGCGGTGAACAACAGCTTGCCCAGGTCGCCGCGCGATTCCAGGATTGATTTTCCACCTGCTTCCAGCGTTTCGTCGTCCAACGAGAACATGGTCTCGTATGCATCGCGAGACAGCCCGGCGAGATGTGCTGATATCGCCATTTCGCTGACTGGTTGGCCATTCGCGTTCAACAATGAGTTGGTGCGCTGTTTCGTGCGTGTGAACGTGTGCTCCGCGCCGCCGAGTTCGAGCACCCCGCCGATCCGCATCGCGCTGTACTCGTGCAGGAAATTATAGCGGCTGCGTTCCTCGATGCCAAACAGCAGGTCGAGATAGCCGGAAAGCGCGGTCGACTTGCCGGCCTCGTTCAGGCCGAAGACGATATGCAGGTCGGGACCGGATTCCGGTTTCGGCCCGAAGTCGATCGCTCTGTCGGTGAATTTGCCATAACGGATGAGCTCAAGTCGCCGGAGCCTCATTGTGATCCACCGGCCTTCAGGCGGGCGGTGACCAGGTCGGCGCCGTTGGCAAGCACCCTGTCGAGGAACAACTCCAGCTCAGCCTCGTCCTTACCCGCGAAATCGCGCCCGTCAGGCGGAAGATCCGCGATCATCTTCTGTACCAACGCCCTCGCCTCGGCACGGAAAGCTTCCGAGCTGGCATCGGCACGCATGGATTGAGCGAGTTCGAAAATCGGATCAGCGACGCCCTCAGATGTTTCGGCTGCGGGTGGCGAGACGTTAAGTTCGAGCTTTTCCACCCAGGTTTCGCCTACCTGTTCCGCGACCTGCTCAGCTTCCGCGAGCAGCAGATCCCGGTCGCGGATCAGTGCCCACGACAAAGGCGACATGCCGCTCAGACCGAGGCGCACCACGGCATGGCGGGATCTGACGGAGGCCCGGATAGCTTCGAGCGCGGATCGGACACGCCCGACGACTTCGGACCATTCCACCGTTACGGTCAGGTCAACGCTCACCCGCTCGAATTGCGCGATACTGGTCAGCCTTTCCTCGATCTCGATGGTGCGGTCGTCTCGTATCGTCACCAGCGTAACGGATTTCTCTCCGTCCTCGTTGATGTCCCTGCCCTGCGGAATTCCTGGCATCACCACGGTGCTCGCCCCAGGATGGACGTGGCGGACATGGATGTGCCCGAGCGCCCAGTACTCGAAGCCATGACTGTGCAGGTCGGCGACGTTGCAGGGCGCGTAGACGTCGTGGCCGGGCGATCCGGCCAGGCTCGTATGCATGATGCCGACATTGACCGCGCCTTCACGCGGAGCTGAATACTTGGGAAGCAGACTGTCCGGCGCCTTTGGGCTCGCGAAGCTCAAGCCGTGGAACATGACGTCAAGCCCGCCGGCTGTCTGCAGCGCTGACTGGGGACGGCCGCCGAAGATCGTGACCGTGTCCGGGAACACGAGCTGTTTCGATATCCGCGACATTGCGTCATGATTGCCACGGATCTTGAAAACCCTGATGCCGGCCTGGTGAAGTCGTGTCATCTGTGACCCCAGAAACCGCGCCGTTTTCATCGACGTCTGGTCGCCATCATAGAGATCGCCGGCAATGACCAGGGCATCGACACGTTCCGCAAGGCAGAGGTCAACTATGGAGATGAATGCCTGACGGCTGGCGTCTCCGACAAGTTCGGCAAGGTCGGGGTTTCGCATCGCCAGCGAACGCAGTGGCGAGTCGAGATGAATATCGGCCGTGTGTACGAATCGAAATGCCATCGAGCGGTCTCCGCCCACGAACATATCGATGTTCGATCGCGGTCCGATAGAAGAATTTCACGACACGCGGTGTTGGGTGTCCAGACCAGGTTACTGTCAATGGGCGCTTCCGCCGCTATCGTGTTAGAGGGTGCGGTGGTCAAAATTCGACACGCTATCCCGGCAACAGCGAGCGGAGTACGGCGGCGAGCGTTTCCTATGGACACCATTCTGGCTCAGCCAACTTCAAGACGTCCTCTTCGTCCTTCCCGTCGACCAGGAGGAGCGCGACGAATAAACTATCTCAAACCTCTCTCTTTTAGGGGGATTATTTTGTAGAGGGCTAGTAAATTCGGCTCCTTTAGTTGAAAGAGCCATATAGGCGAATACTGTCGCGGGCAATCTGCGTACGCTTGTTTGATCTACCGGCAATATGTCCCGGCGCTGGTACGCTTGGCTAGGGAGGGAATATGAGCTTTGCCTCATGGAGAAAGTGTGATTTTCAAATTCATACGCCCCGCGATCCTGCTTGGGTCGGGGTAAGGACTGTTGGGTTAGGCGAACCCACAAAGGGAACTGGCGCCCCAGCAACGGCGCAGGACGTTGATGTAGCGCGCAAACAGTGGGCGAATGAATTTCTGGATCAATGCTTCGCCGGAGGTTTGAATGCCATCGCCCTCACCGATCACCATGAGATGGTGTTTGTCCCTTACGTTCAGCAAGCAATCGCGGAACGAAAGGCGGCCGATGCCCAATTTGACTTCTGGCTTTTTCCAGGAATGGAGCTCACAGCGGCTGGTGGGAAGCAATGCCTGATCATCTTTGACGCCGACATTTCGGAGGATTGGCGCAGACAAGCACAGGGGAAGCTTGGCATCGTCTATGCCGATCTTGACGAAAAGCACGCCAAAGGTCCAAAGGTCACCCAACTCGCCTCCCACTACGCCGATATCGGCGCCGAGTTGGATAAACTCGAAGGGCTTCGCGGCAAGTACATCGTTCTACCGAATGTCTCCCAAGGCAACAGCCACACAGTCTTGACCGACGGGGGCCACGCGGATTTCCGTCGTATGCCTTATGTCGGCGGCTATCTTGATCAAGGCCAAACGCACTCCACGCTGGGGAGCAAAAACCAAAAACGGCTTTCCGGTCTCGACAAGACTTGGTGCACGCGGGAGATTTTCCCGCTTCCAACTTCGGACAGCCGATCGGCCGATTTTTCGATGGTTGGGTCAAACAGTACCTGGATAAAGCTCGCAGCTCCGACAGCGGAGGCAATCCGCCAAGCATTCCTTGGTCACAAATCCCGTATCACCATCAAGCCACCCCAACTCCCTTCCCTCGTGGTGTCTGAGATCGAGATCGACGGCTCCGCAATTTTGGAGAAAACTAAATTCCCTTTCAGCCCCGAGTTCAACTCCGTCATTGGCGGACGGGGCAGCGGGAAGAGCTCATTCCTTGAATATGTGTCCTTTGGCTTAGGCCGCAGCTGCTATGATGTGGAGCGCGACCATTATTCGGGAACACAACGCATGCGTGATCTGATCAACGACACGCTCATTGCAAAGGGTGCACGGGTCAAGCTAACTGTCACACAGGACAATGCGGCTTTTGAGATTGTTAGGGGTCCTGCCACCGCCTTTCAGCCGACGATTACCTATCCCAACGGCTCGAAGCAGACTGCAACGGTCAAAGAGCTTCGGGCACTATTCCCTGCCGTAGTGTATAGCCAAGGCGAGCTCGCAGAGATTGGAAAGCAGGCAGGCAAGAAAACCCAGCTTTCGGACTTACTCCAGTTTGTAAATCCGGATTACAAGCGCGAAGACGACCGCCTGACCCTCGACATTGAAGCTGCCAAGGTCACGGTCAAGGGCGGCGTACAAAGCCTCGCTGCGCACTGGATATTGCAATCTCAACTGCGCAAGCTCACCACGACCAAGGCGTCGCTCACTCAGCGCGTCGAAGCACTTGAAAAGACGCTTCCGGCCCTGTCCGAAGAAGATCAGTCCATTGTCGCGTATTTCGATAAGGCGAATGACTTTGAATCGAAGCGGCTCCAGGCGTCAAAACACGCGGACCAGATAGTCGAAGAGCTGGACAAATCGATCACGGAGCTCGTTAACGAACGCGATCTAGCGACCGATTTGGCAGATGACTCGGCGGCAATCCGCAAAGGCTATGGCGAATTGTTTTCAACGTTCAGCGCCGGCATAAAACAGTTCAAATCCGATATGAGAGCCAAGCGCTCAACATTGGCTGCTGCTGAAACCGAATGGGCGGCAAATTTCAAGGTGGCAAGGACAGCAAGAGACGAGGTTCTCGAAAAGCTGGGTGCACACAGGACCGCTACAAGCCAGATCATCAAGCTTCGCGAAGAGATCACCGACCTGACCAACCAGATCGGCGATTTGGACGCGAAAATAAAGGCCAATGGAGACCCGGCCGCCGGTTTAGATGAAAAGCTCGTTGCCCTCAGAGCACTAAATGATCGTCGTACGGAACGGACGCAGGAGTGGGCGAAAGAGATCGAGCGTCTGTCGAACGGGAAAATCAAAGCGATCGTAGATGCGGCGGGCGACGTTTCGGAGATCAAAGACGCAGTCGATCTTCTCGCCAATAAAACCGGATCACAAGAGGCAACCCGTCTCAAAGAATTGGATGATGCGGTTGCCAAAGACACGCCCATAGCGTTCCTCGACAAAATGCGCGCCGATAGCCTTTCGCTGTTGTATTGGCGTCAGATAGGCGCGGCTAGCGGTGAGAAGCAGCCAGATAGTGCAGTCTTGTTCGGAGTGCTTGGTGACACAGATCGCATTCGCGCGGCCTTGAGCGAAAAACTGGACACGACACGGGTAGAAACAGTTGCGGCCGCACTTCCGAAGCCCATGATTACCCTCTCCTATTCAGATGGCGCTAAGGAAATTGCCTTCGAAAAGGCTTCGGAGGGCCAGCGTGCGGCGGCGTTGCTCTTTATGCTTCTAGAGCAACCTGGGGGGCCGTTGATCATAGACCAGCCCGAAGGCGATCTCGATAATCGCATCATTGCTGAGCTTACTGACAAGCTGCACACTGCAAAGCAAAACCGGCAGCTCATTTTTGCCAGTCACAATGCAAACATTGTCGTCAATGGATCGTCAGAGTTGGTTGGCCATCTTGACGTAAAAGATACAGGCGAACGCCAGTTTGAATGCGCGGGTGCAATCGATACGCCATCGATTTGCAAGGTCATTACCTCCACCATGGAGGGCGGTGAGAAGGCATTTAAAGACCGCCAAAACAAATACGGGTACTGATTTTGGAGGCCGCCGTTCAGGTGTGTCTGGTGTAATCCGAACTCACCTGTTTCCCATCGGCGATATACTTCACTCGGCTCCATCACCTTCGTTGCTTGAGCAAGAGGGCGACGCAGAAGCAACTGATAGAAAAGTGCCTCAGCTATTGCGAGGAAGATGGCCCTCGCCTCGGAGCTTTCCTGACCATGACCGACTTTACAGTTTTTCCTCCTTCACGTGGTGATCCGCCGTCCTTCACAGGAGTGGCATTGCTGCAGGACCGGTGGAACGACTACAGTTTTATGACTCAGTACCACCTTGTGGTTTCGGTGCCGGAGTTCAGCGGCCTGATTGGAGCAGTGAAGATATTACGCCGCAGTCAGACCGAATCTGACGATCTGCAACTTCCAACTGGGCCTCTCTCGCCACTCGGTGACGACTTCGTTTCGCTCGGACAAGAGCTTGACTACTACGAAAGACTGGCCGGGTTGCCCGAGACGCTTCGCCAGGAGATTCTGGCCTTTCTCCGCGATGCGCTAGCATTCCCACAGCACGCTGAGACGTTCGCTACGGAAAAAGGATGGAGTACCTCCATCCTGCGATATGTTGACTGGGACAGCTTCCGCCGTGACGCTGCGGTTCTGCTGAACCGCGACTACGATCGCGTCGCGCGCCTTGGCCTAGAGGTTTCCTTCCACGTTGAGGGTTGGGTCGATCCGCTTCGGATCGATTTCAAAGCGCCCGGTGGTCATTTGTTTTGGGACACGAGCGTGCTGCCCGAGAGAGTTGCGGAACTGATAGGTCGTAATGGTTCGGGCAAGAGCACACTGCTTTCGCGGCTTGCGCGCGTGCTCCACGCCTCCCAGCGCGAACGCGCGAGCGAGCCGCTGAAAGCACTCGGTGCGATCTCACCTCTCGGGATCGGCTTCACGCGAATAGTCAACGTCGCCTATAGTGCGTTCGATGCGTTTCAGCTCCCCGGGGTCGATTATCGTGAGCGGAAACAGATTGTCGACGACCTAGAGCGTGGCGTTGGCCGCTATCACTATTGTGGCCTTCGCGACATTGCATCGGAAGTTCGTCAAGCGGAAGGCATAGGTGACATCGATGGCACGCCCATCCAACCGCAGGACCTTGATCGGCAAGAACGTATTATTCTCAAGACGAGTGAGCAGCTGTCTAAGGAGTTCGGAGCCATTGTTCTTCGCATCAAGGAGAGCGGCCGGCAAAACCTCTTCAACGAAGTCTGTCGCGTTCTGGGTTCAGACTCATCGTTCTTCGATCTCGGCTCCGATCCTGCTGCCTCAATTTTCGAGTACGCTGTTCCTTGGTTTCGTGTCTGGAGCACCGGCCATAAGATAGTTATGCATGCCGTCGCGTCGCTCGTCGCCTATACCGAGCCTAAGTCAATCGTCCTAATTGATGAACCCGAGAGCCATCTCCATCCACCGCTACTAGCAGCCCTCATGCATGCGGTACGCATCATTCTACGGCAGAACGATGCGTTCGCTGTTGTCGCAACACACTCACCTGTGGTGGTACAAGAAACGCTCGCTCGCCATATTGCGATCGTTCGGCGGTCGGGAGCGGAAATAAGGATATTCTCACCTCGCATAGAGACTTATGGCGAGAGTATCGGCGAGGTCACCAACGAAATCTTTGGCCTCAACGTCGACGCGACGGATTTCCATAGCGTGCTGTCTCAGCTTGTAGACACCGGGCTTTCCCTCGAAAGCATTGAAGGCCTGTTCGAGCGTGGGTTGAGCCTGCAGGCTAGGGCCTTTGTGATGACGAAGCTTGCGAGCAAAAGGACCTGAAATGTGGGTCATCACTCCCCAACAACTCGGCGACGTTGATGAAGCGCTAAATGCCGCCCTAACACTGACGAACGGTGCCGCAGTCTACGCGATGTCACCTGCCGAGCGTGCAGCATTGCATGAGGTCTACCAACTATACGACGCGTGTCTCGGTCAACCACATTTGGACCTTACTCCAAACGTGCTCGATACCGCTCGTCCCCACATGCGCTCGGCATACGATCAGGTCCAAATTGGTGGGCGCCTGGCAGCGCTCCGTGAGCAACTCTTAGCGTCGACCGATCAGTGCCCCTATTGCGGCTTTGGGGAACCGCGCGACCTAGATCATTACTTACCCCGCAGCGTATATGGTGAGCTCGCGATATATCCTCGCAATCTGATTCCAAGCTGCAGTCCATGTAACAATGCAAAGAGAACGATAGTTCCTGGCCTGGGCCCAGCGCACGGCCCTGGATTAATACACGCGTATTTTCAAGATTTGCCCGATATTGAGTTTCTGAAGGCGCAGATAACGTTCGAAGGTGGTGCTCTAGAAGTACGGTTTTGGATCGACAGCCCTGATTTAGAGGCGGATCTCGCAGCTAAACTCGAATTTCAACTCGGTCGACTAAAGTTGAATGAGCGGTTCCGCAGCCAAATTAATAAATTCCTCTCAGAGCAGCGTACCGCTATGCGCATGTTCAACGAGATCAGCCCTGAACTTTTCGCACAGTACCTTGGTCGCTGCGCAAATAGTCTATCCGGATCGTTTGGGCGGAACGATTGGCGGGTTGCACTGTTGCGCGCGCTATCCGAACATCAAGAATTCTGCACTGCGCCAGAGCTGTATATTGGACTATGAGTTCCTCATTGTCGTCGGACGCATCCGGCTAGGTTGCTACAACTCACCTGCAGCATTCTTCATCCGCTCCAGATGCTCCACACAGATTTGTTCCGCAGACTTCTGAAGCTCCTCCGTCCGCTCGCCCAACTAGACAAGCGCTTCCTCGGTTATCTCGGAGTGCTCGGAATACCGAGCTTTGACATAGGCCTCGTTTAGGTTGTTGAACCGCGCTGGCGCATTTTCACAATCGCATGCGAGCCACTGACGATGAAGGGCTATCGCAGCGATTTTGATCTGCTGGCAGTCGTCAACAACAACAAGCTCGCCGACTTCGCTTACTGGTACAAGGCAGTCGACGTGTCCGTTATAGCAGCCTTCGACATATACGAAAGGCTGCCAGATTCGAGTGCGAGCTACCGATCCCGGCGGTTACGCGACTTCATGCGGCGTATGACTTCCCAGTGTGTTGGAGGCGATCAGGGGCAAGTCCTTGGCGCTGATTCTTTCCACCATTGTGACCAGTGTCATTAGGTCGTTTGTGAGGAAGTTGTCGAACTTCGCCAATGCGGGTTGCGCTAGTCGTACAGCCAGGTCTTTTCCGTGTGGCGCCGGCGAACCGGCTATGTCCTGCAGCGTTTGCATGGCCTTCTCCGCTTCGCATTCCTGAAGCTCAATGGCATGCCCGAAATGCGATGCTCTAACCTCGCGCGACAGCAGTGCCAGGGTCAGCGTCTGCAGTTTCCTGGTTCCGACCCAAGGGAAAATCAGGACCCCCTCTCCATGCGTAATGATTGAACGACGATTCAGCTGCAGGTCCAGGAACGAACTGCGCGCCTCATCCAGCAGCCGCTTTGCGGCGGGATCGAGATATGGATAGGCCTCGTCGGATGCGAGAACCGTGCGCATCGTTGCCACCACATGATCGTGGATCGCCGCCCCCTTGCCATTGAAATGCGGTGGCTTTCCCGCCCGTGTCGGCTTGACCATGATGACCCGAGCGCGATCGTCGATTTCGCTGACTTGCCAGCGGCGCCCCGCAAAAATGATGGTTTCGCCACGTGCAACCGGGGAATTCAGCGGGTAGGTGCCGAGTGTGCGTGCATCGTGAATGATGCGGTACTCTCGTTCCGTGGCGAAAACAGCATAGAATTCGTACGATTCCGTGATTTTTTCCCCGGTCGATCCGATCATGAGCAAGCCTTCCGGAGACTGCTCAAGCAACTGGTTTTCAGGTGTGGCCATGCACCGGAGCAATTCGGCAAACAGCCTCCTGTCCACGGCTCGGAAGGGGCCGCGCTCGCATAACAGTTTCCAGGCGACCGTCGGGCTTACGCCCCCCGTCTGTGCTATCAGTGCCATCACTTGATGGAGGAGCGTTGAAAGATGCAGGCCAGCTGGCAATGGCGGCTCACACCATCCCCCCCGCAGGCACTCAACCATTGCAATCGACTGAACCAGATCCAGGCGTAAGCGATCAATTGGGTGTCGCCCCTTACCAATGGGGGGCTCGATGACGAACATGCGCAGCGTTGCGGGCTTTCCGGCCCTGCGGCCGGATCGGCCAAGGCGCTGGCGAAGTGATGCGACCGAAAAACCGGGCCCGATCTGGGCGATTGTCTCCACCTCGCCAATATCGATTCCGAGTTCCAGGGTGGTGGTCGCGACCGCCGTGGTCGGGCGCGGATCGTCTCGAAGTCGCGCTTCGACCTCCTCGCGCATTGCCCTTGCGAGATTGCCATGATGCGGGAAGAACTCATTTGGAAAGCTCGCTTCGTCGCACATCGAACGCAGCATGTCGGCATAAACCTCGACATTGGCGCGAGATCCGGCAAACAGCAGATTGCTCTGGCCGCGCAGCAGACGAAACAAGTCGGCCGCAAGCGCCGCTGGGACCGTCGGTTGTTCGAAAGGTTCGGCCGACTTTCTGGGCGGATCGCCATCGTCTGATGTGGCCGTGAGATCGCCCGGGGCGGTGCCGTCCAGCAGATAACCCCGGATCTGCAAACGGACCCCGTTTCCCTCGTCCTCGCCTTCCACGATCGTGACGCTGGTCCCTTTGCCGGGCCGCAGCGCCTCGGCAGCCAGGCTCATGTCGCCAAGTGTTGCCGACAGCCCAATTCGATCGATGCGGTCTCGCGCGGTCGCCACTTCGATCCTGTTCAGGATCGACTGCAGCTGCATGCCACGCTCGGTGCCGATGAAGGCATGCAACTCATCGATGACCACCGCATCGAGGCGCGAAAACAGCTGCGTAACCTCACCGCCCCTGCGAACGAGCAACGCCTCCAGCGATTCCGGCGTGATCAGCACGATACCTGACGGGCGTTTCCGTGCCCGGGTTTTGGCGTCCGCCGATACGTCGCCATGCCATTTGTGCAGGAGGACGCCACTGCCCTCGCACAGGCTCTCCAGCCGCCGGTGCTGATCGTTGATCAATGCCTTCAGTGGGCTGACATAGAGGATGGCGAACCCATCGGCGCTGCCTGCGTGCTCGGCATACCGGGTCAACAACGGCAGGAAGGCGGCTTCAGTCTTGCCGGCGGCAGTGCGTGCGGAGATCACGACATCGCCGCCCGCGAGGATGGCCGGAATGGCTTTTTCCTGGACATCACGCAGGGACGACCATTTCCGCTGCCATATCCAGCGCCTGACCGGCTCGGAAAGCGTGTCAAATGCGGAGGGTTGCAAGCTCGTCGTCCGATCCGCCTTCGACGTCGTCGATCGCCTGGTCGCCAGCACTGCCTCGATCTTCCGCGACATCCATTGCGCCGAGCATCTCTTTCCAATCCGTGCCGGGGTTTTGCTGCAGGATCGCGAGCAGATCGACGAAGGCCTTCACCGTGTTGCGCGGGGTACGAAAATAGGCCTCGCCGATCCGGTTGGCGCAATGGTCCATGAATGCGTGGAGCGCCTCATCCGGTACGAGCCATTTTTCCTGATCGCCCGCCGCAAAGACGTCGCGTAGCCGCTCCAGGAGATGGTAGAGTTCTTCCGGCGTCAGGTTCGGCAGATTGACCACCGGACCGGAATAGTCGGCAAGGCCATTGCCGGCAAAGCTGTTCCCGGCAAGGCGGGACTGCAAGGCCTCGTAAGAGTACAGGCCGCGCCGCGTGTCGAGCAGGAATTCCGGCGTCCCGCCCAATATGAAGCCGATACCCTGCGTCGTGCCCTGCAGAACATCGTTGAAGATGCGCAGAATCTGCTCGTAATTCTGTTTGCGGGCCTGGGCGCTCTGCAGCTTGTAGAGATTGACGAGTTCGTCGAGACAGATCAACAGGCCGCCGAAGCCAGCGAGCCTTGTGAAACGGGCGAGCAGTCTCAGGCCATCATAGAAGGACGCGTCGTCGATGATGGTACGCACGCCCAGGTCGGCCCGCGCCTCTGTTTTGGTCGTGTATTCGCCGCGCAACCAACGCAGCGCCGCGTCCTGCAAATTGCCATTTCCTTCCTCGTAACCGCGCGCATAGGCAACGATCACGGTTGCGAAATCATATCCGCCGACCATCTCGCGAAGGTCGCCAAGACCGTCCTTGATCGCGGTTTCGATGGTCGTCCCGCTGGAGGAAGCCCGCTCCGACGCTTTCTGGATGTAGCTTTCCAGAATGTTTCTGAGCGCCCCTCCGTCTGGAGCAGTGCGGGTCGCCAGGCTGGTGGCAAGCTCGGCATAAAGCGTTCGCGCCTGTCCACCGGTGGCATGGATGCGTCGGTCCGGAGAGAGGTCGGCCTGGCAGACGGCGAGCTTGCGCTGAAGTGCGATCTGCCTGATGAGGAACAGGAAGAAGGTCTTGCCGGCACCATAGGCGCCAATGACGAGACGGATGCTCGAGCCGCCATTGCTGATACGCTCTATGTCCTGAATCAGCGCTTCGATCTCGCGCTGGCGTCCGACCTGGATATGCTGGAGCCCGATGCGCGGTACGACGCCGGCACGCAAGGCACTGATGATGGTGTCTCGATCTCTCGGTTTGATCGGTGGGGTTTTTGTCGTCATGCTGACATTCCTTCGACAGACACGGTAAGCGACGGAGGCTGGGGAATAGTCTCGGGAAACAGGCTGGTGTTGACGGTGACAGGGTCCTCGCCGTCCAGGACGAGTTCATCGAAGCGGTCGAGCGACCAATCGTTCAGTGCTTGCTTCGCCGCGCCCGGCATCAGATCGGCACCACGCACCAGACGCTCGAAATCCGAAGCTGTCCAGTTGTCCTGCTCGATCAGTTGCGACAGAAGCCACGCATAGCGTCGCTCCAGTCCGTCGAAGCGCGCGTCGCCATTGGACGTCTCGATTTCCTCGATCGCGGGCGGAAGCTCGATCGGCGGCTCTGCTTCGTCGACGAAGATATCGGCAAGGACGCTGGACGTGCTCCGTGTTTCGCGTCGGATCGCTTCCAGACGCGAGATGTCGACGCGCATCGCAGGCGCTCCAGGAGGCGCCAGCGACACCGGAGTGCCCGGCGGCTGGATCCCGGCGGGGATAACCAGGGGAAGATCGTCACTTCCGTCACGCGGCTTGTTCTGCGGCGCAACACTCCCATGCAGTCGCGAATACAGGGAGTTTTCGTCGAGATCCATCAGCCTGAACAGTTTCTCCAGCTGCGACACTTCTCGTGCGTGAAGGGTTCCGTCTGCCGCGGCGACAGCCACCAATTCATCGGCAAGGTCTTCGCGGCGGTCCTCTGGCACGTCTCCTATGCGTTTGGTCCAATCCACCACGCGGCTGGCATCGGCTGCGCAGACGGTGAGTTCGGCTTTGAGGCGTACACGTTCGTCCCTCGACAGACCGGGCGCTTCGTTAATCCTGCCGAAGAGCCTGCGTTCCTCCAAGGGGTGAAGGAGACCGTCGGCGAAAGCGATCACCATGCCGAGCATGATTGACAATTGCATGGGACGGTAGTGGTCGCCGGGCTCGAGGTCAGCTTCGGCTTCACGCTCCAGAGCAAAGACCATCGCCAGTTCGTCTGGCTTTGCCGACTTCAGGGAAAAGGAAGGGTCGGCGGTATGGCCATAGCCAAAGGCGGCCAGAATTGCTGAGAGTTCCTTCTGCTTCGCCCGCGCGGAAATTTTGTTGGGCTCCATCCCGGCCAATTCAGCGAGTTGTCGCATGGGTATCAATATTCCATCACGCGCTAGTTCCTGGAGCCGGCTCAATGGGCGACCAGCGAGTGTTTCACAATTCTTCACGCGCAAACCCAAGGGCAGCTGAGCCGCAGCCGCAAGGCTAGGCCTCAGTCCCTCCGAACGGCCGAGCATGCGGCTGTAGTTGTCGAGCCGATCCGTGCAGTCGTCGAAGATGCGGCGTGCACCGCCTATCGGTTCGCTGCGGTTTGTGATGTCCGGCAGGTCACCGCCAAAGGCGCGGATTGCAAGATCGAACGTCCCGCTGCAGGCACGGTAGTTGACCTTCAGTTTTCGTACTCCGGCGGCCGGAACGCGCACACCATTTGGATATTGCTTCTCCACCGCTTCCGCGAACAGCTCTCGCAACAGAGTCTGTGCCCGTCGCGCCGGCGTTCGCACCCTCGTTTCGGGGTCGGCTAGGACGTAAGCCAACAAAAGGTCCGGCTCGATCGCCTCTCCGCTGCGCACCCGCATCCCGAGGGCGACCTTCAGCATTATCGGGATCTCGTAGCTATTTTCCTCGACCTCCAGATCAAACTTTTCTGGCAACCGAGCCGATTTTAGCTGGTAGGCCGAAAGCAACGCACCAGCATAACGCTTGAACGAACCATTCCCTCCATACACCTGCAATAGCCGGCAAACCTCGGCAACGACACCATCGGCGTCGGGTGGGCTTTCTTCCAACATGAGGCGGCGTTCGAGACCGTAGAAGTAGAGGAACACGTATCCGATATAGGCGTCGGGATCGGATCGCGATCCGGCAAGCCAGTCCAGAAAGGATTTTCGCGCCGGGGGCGAAATGCTCAAGTAGGACGGCCAGTAGCCCATCGTCTGACCGAGCGGATCGCCGTGAGCGCCCACGGTCAATCTCGGGTCGATCAGGCAGTTCTCCGGGTCGGTTGAAGTGCCCTGCCTCGGCAGGTGCTCGCCTACATAGATCATGCCCCCGGGAATGTCATGGCTTCCCACCATTGCTGCTGTATTCGCAGGAAACCAATGTGCCGACTGGCGGGCGGTGGGGCTCGCTCGCACTGCGGGTAGCCGGTCGAACCACCGCGGCTGGTCCGTTCGGGCCGTGTTGGGAACAAGCATAGGGCCGCGTTGCCGAATGAAATCCGAAACCTGAGCATTGTCCGATGCGAGCGATCCATCGGTTGTGGTCGTTACCGGGGTGACCTTGGTGGTTTCAATGCTTTGCCAACCCGTCTTTGCGGGAGCGGCTGAAGGATTGGGCAGTGGTTTGGGCGGTCTAATGGCTCCGCGTTGTCTGATGAAGTCGTGGACAGCTCTATTATGTGCGGCGACAGAAGTCGCAATATCTGATGGTAAGGCTTGTTTCTGTTCGACCGGTTGTCTTGCAACTGCAATATTGGCTGGAGCGATCAGATCGTTCCGAACCAAGAGGTGCCTGTTGCGTCTGGCCGATTGGTAGAGACCGCTATCAAGTTGGCTGCCCTTGCTTTCGGAACCCGACGGCTGCGTCTGATCCGTTGCGGCCGTAGGGGGAATGAGAACAGGACCGCGTTGTCGAATGGATTCCGCTATCTGAGCACCATGCGATGCGAGCGATCCCGTTGTCGTTACCGGGGTGACCTCGCTGGCCTCTATGCTTTGCCAACTCGTTTTTGCGGGAGCGTCCGGCTGCCTGGCTGAAGGATTGGCCCCTGATTTAGGCCATCGGATTGCTCCTCTCTGTCGGATGAAATCGTGGACGGCGGCGTTGTGTACCGCAAGAGAAGCCGCAATATCCGCCGGCAGGACCAGCTTTTGGTCGACTGGCTGCCTTCCAGCAGCATTGTTGGCTGGAACCATGCGATCGGTCGGGACATGGAGGCGATGCCTATCGGTTCTGGCCGACCGGTTGGGAGTGCGCTCAGGTTCGCTGCGCTTGCTTTCGGATGCCGTTGGAACCGACTCCGCTGCTGAATTTCTTCGGCGTCGCCGCAGGAAGAAGAACGCGGCTGCGATCCCTAGCAGGCCCAAATAGATCAAACGTGGCGTTGGGCTGGTTGGCCTCTCTCTGACCTTGTTGGGCTCCGGCGCCAAACGATCGGATTTGGCTGAAGCCCCCTCCGTATGCGTCAGCAAAGGCGGTGCCTGGCCGACATCGCCAGCTTTCCCGGCTTCCACGTTACTTGTCTCTGGAGTTACCGTCGTTGGAACACCAGGCTGCTCCAAACTCGAAGGGCGCGCATCCGTGGCTATGGGCGTCAACGGGCCACGCGCCACCTTGGGTTTCGGAAAAAGCGCCGCTGACGTCGCTTCGTCCAAAGTACCCGTCTGAGGAAGATTGCTCGCTTTCTGGAATGCCTTGAGCGCACTGATGGACCGACGTCCCCAAATTCCATCCGCGGTGCCGAGATCGTACCCATGTTCGGTAAGGGCCTGTTGAACCTGCCGCGCAGAGTATCGGGATTCCTGGGCAGTGGCGGTGCCTGCAACACTCAGCACTGTCGCCAAGGCGACAGCCACCGTCCAAGGAAATGGCAACCTCATCCCGTTTGCCCCGCCGCCCCGTTTAAGCATAGCTGGGATAAGTTCCTTTGAGAACTCGCGCTGTTACATTTCCTCCAAATGAGAACGGACGTTCAACAGCAGAAACTGCCGATCTCTTTGATTGCACTCTTCCCCCCTCGAACTCGTCCTCGTTCAGCCCGAACAGAAGCTCCATTCACGATAGCCGATCTGGACAACGGATGGCTCTAAGGCCGGGCCAAACGAGGCCGGGCTGAATTTCGACCGATGTCCGAAATATGCCCGCAAATTTCGGACAATGCGCCACCTGTCGGCCTGCCCACTGCCTATCGCCGATCGATCTATTGATCATGTACATGCAAACGCAGCGGTCGTTCCGTCGTCAGCGTCCAGCTATTCGTCGGCCTCGACTTCAACGGCCTCTTTGAGGCTGGCAAAGTCGGACATGATGTCACCAGCCAGCAGCTTCTCCTTGCTCAGCAGTCCGGCATCCTCCAGCGCTTCGAAATCCGGCAGGTCGCGCAGCGTGTCGAGACCGAACTCCAGCAGGAATTCTTTGGTCGTGACGTAGGTGTAGGGCGCGCCGGGCGTCGGGCTGCGCGGACCGGACGCAATCAGCTTCGCGCCGCGCAGATGACCGATGAGATCGCGGCTGATCTCCTTGCCGAAGAAGGAAGAAAGCTCGGCGCGGGTGATCGGCTGGAAGTACGCCACACACATCAGCACCAGCACTTCAGATTGTGTCAGATCCACGGCTCGCTCGTTTCCGCCGACCGCGGCACGGATGGCATCGGCATAGGCCGGCCGCGTCAGATGCTTCCAGCCGCCGGCGACGGCGACGAGGTCATAGGGCCGACCGCGCAGTTCTTCGCGGATGTCGTCGATGAGGAGATCAATGCTGCAGCTTTTGCCGACGATGCGCGCCAGCGTTTCGCGGTTGACCGGCTCGCTGGCCGCAAAAATGGTCGCCTCGACGCGATGCATCCATTCGCGCCAGCGCGCCTCCGGCGGCAGATGATCCAACTCCCGATCAAACAGGCGGTCGCCTGATCGATCGTCATCTGGCTGGTCGTTCCGTCGTCTGCGCGTCGCCTCGGCCATGGTCTTCAGAGTCCGTAGATGCGGAAGGTCGGACGGCCGGATAGCTCTCGGACGGCACCGAGCTCGCCCAGCCGGTCGAACAGGCGGCGCAATCCGCGATCGCTCATGCCGGCAATGTTTTCCGAGGCTACGATGGCGTCGTCGGACAGGAGCTTTTCGGCGACGATGTCCGCCGCCTTGGCCCTGAGCTTTGGCGCAACGGCAAGCAGCCGGTCCGCCCGGCGCCCAAGTTCGGCGGAAAGATCCATCGCGCGCAGCGCAGCGCGCGCTTGCGCGGCAAGCAGGCCTTTCGCACGCTCAGGATTTGTCCCAATGCTTGTCGCCACAGAGTTGGCTGCCGATCGACGCGGGCGGGCGCTTGTGCCCAAGACCGCATCGGCGCCCAGCAGCGGCACCGCGTGGACCCAACCCATCCGTTGCGACAGCAGGGCGTCGGCGAGCCAGGCTCCAAGGGTGCGCCCAAAGCCGTGGCGTTCGGCGATCGCGATGGCGCCGGTCATTATTCCCACCCTCGCGTCCTCGGCCGAGGTCGACGAGCGCTATGTGCAAAAGCAGCTCGGTCACGCCTCGGCCGAGATGACGCGAAAGTATCAGCGCCGGCGCGATCGTTTCCGCGTCAATCTCACCAAGGCGTCCGGGCTCTGAAAAGCCCCCTCCCTGCCCCGTTTTGTCCGCTGGGATGAGGCGGTCAGATCTCAGGCGATAACATACCTCATCCAGCACAGCGAGCGCTGTATCCAGACTATCGGCGGCCGACGCTTCGTAGTCAGGCATGATCATCAACTGCGTTATGGCACGGCCCACAAGAGGGCATCGCGATAAAAGTACGCCAAACAACGCTAAGGGAGAACAAACGGTGATCTGATTTCGTTCGACGCTCGTTTTCGAGAGCCGTTCTGGGTCGTTCGCAATCAACTGTGTAGGCCAGCGGAGCGAGCAAGGAGCGCCAGATCCGGACAGGGCTGAGTGGGGTGTTTCTCCGAAAGGTGGGGCCATGCCCTAAGGAACACGAGATGTAGTGGACTCGTCGATCCGCGCTGTTTCGATTCGCGCACCCGGGCACAACGCTTGGATAAGTCCCATCAGATGCTCTCCGGTGGCCGTCATCTGTTTAACTGACATTGGGCCGAGGGCTTCCAGCACGAGCCACATGGCGCGGGTATCGACCGTGACCATGGTGCGCCGCCCCTGCCGCCAGTTCCAGCGGCGGCACGTGACACCGGCATCATCGCACAGATGACTTCGCCCGGTTCGGGATGCTCGGTTACCATTTCACCTTGCTCGATCGTGTCGAATGGCTCCGCTCCCTTCGCAGTTAAAAGTCTCGGGACCCCTGGTAGAGATCGAGATCTTCCCTGCCAATCGGAACGCCATACAACATGCTGACGGCATTGTAGGCATCAACCAGTGGGGAAATCCGCGGGAGAGAGCCATCTTTCCGCACCCGCTTGAGAAGCGCGGCGGCCGAGCACGGCGTTCGATTGGCTTTGTGCCGAAAGCCTCGTAGGCAACGGCCCACGCCGCAAGACGCGCGTCCCTTTGGGCGTCATCGCGAAGCGCCGCCTGTTCCGCCGCCGCAATCGTGTCGTTCAACGCCTGTGCATCCGGCACGTCGATTTCAGCGTTCCGCACCACAATGCTGATCAGATGAAAATCCGGGTAGCGGGCCTTGATCTCGGGGGCAATCAATGGCGTGAAAGACATGGGATGCTCTTTTCTCATGGGGAGGCTTTGCGCTGCGGGTCGTTCGGGAAATGTTTGAAGAAAGGTGCTTGTCGAGGCGTTGGTGCGTGGAACATTTTTCAAAGGTTTGCCGATAGGCAGGCGAGATCGCCAACGACATGATCTTCGCCCGATGCCCTACAAACACAATGCCAGCCGCCGCCACCGAGTCGCGAAGATGAAATTCAAGGTGACAAACTGGCCGGAATACGAGGCGGGCCTTCGGCGGCGCGGCAGTCTGACGCTGTGGTTGACAGAAGAAGGCTTTGCCAGGTGGCATGCGCCGCGAAGAACGACCCGCGGCGGCCAGCCCCGCTATTCCGATCTCGCCATCGAGGCGGTCTTGACACTGGGATGCGTCTTCGGGCTTCGTCTGCGCCAGAGCGAGGGATTGGCGACCTCGCTGCTCGATCTGATGGGGCTTGATCTACCGGTTCCCGATCACACGACGCTAAGCCGCCGGGCGCAGATATGGGAACCATCGGCCAAGCGGCAGCGGCATCCCGAGGACGGTCCGCTGCATGTGCTGATCGATAGCACCGGATTTGAAAGTCTACGGCGCCGGCCAATGGCTGGAAGACAAGCACGGTGCCAGATCACGCCGGACCTGGCGCAAGCTGCATTTGGTTCTCAATGCCGACAGCGGGGAGATCATCGCCCATTGTCTGACCGACCAGGACGGCGACGATCCCTCGCAGGTGAAGCCGCTGCTCGACCGGGTCGACGCAGAGATCGACCAATTCACGGCCGACGGAGCATATGATGGCGGTCCCACCTACTGCGCGGTGCTGCAACACAGCGTCACCGCAAGGCAGCCACAGGCACAGGCTACGCGGAAAATGAAAAGCGGGGCCAACCCATTCGCTTGCACACAGCCTGGGTTTTGCCAGCTCCTCAACCGCAACGTGCTGTCAATCTTCGTCTTGCCATGTCTTGAACGCCGAACTGTTCACGCCATTGGCGCCGCTTTGTCATCCCGTGCCCCGAAATGAGGCCGTCGTTCGAACGATATGCGCAGTTGCTTATCCGCCAGAAACCGGCGAGCCAGATCGGTGTCGCGCTTACCCACGCGTGACACCCAGTCCGAAAACAGGCGAACCGCGCGCCGGTTCATATGCCGCGAAGGACAGACCAGCCAGTATCCCGGAAACTCGATGACCTCGAACTCTATCGAGACCGGAACCAGAGAACCCGACACCAGGTCCTCGAATGCGATGGATGTGCTTTCCAGGACCACACCTGCACCGTCCTTCGCCAGTTGAACCGACATTGACGAACGGTCGAAACGATAGGGATACGTCATGCGGGCGCCCTGGATACCGTTGCACGGCAGCCAATAATCCCACCGGAAATAGGCCTTCACACTGTCGATCAACCGCGCATGGCGAAGCTGCTCGCGCGGATCCGGTGAGATCGCGCGCAGTTCGGCAAGATAGGAAGGCGAGCACATCGGCAGGATCAGATCGTTGACGACGCAATCCGAATAAAGGCCGGCCCAGCCGCCGTCGCCATAACGAAGATCGAGATCGATGACCTCCGTTTCGAAATCCGAGAAATTGGGCGTGGCGTCGACGCGCAAATTCCAGCTCGGATAGCCCTTGCTGAACTCGGCCAACCGCGGCGCCAGCCATTTCTCGCCGAAGGAAGGACTGACGCGCAGGCTAAGCTGGAAGCTTTCGCGCTGCCGCACAATGGCATTACGCACCTCGCGTATGGATTCGAAAGCCTGGGTCGTGGTCTGGAAGAGCCGCTCGCCGTCGATCGTGAGCGAGAGATGGCGCTTTTCGCGCTGAAAAAGCCGCACCCCGAGTTGGTGTTCGAGCAGCCGCAGCTGCTGGCTAACCGCCGAAGGTGTCACCTGCAATTCCTGAGCGGCCTTTGCCACGCCGCCGAGCCGCGCGACTGCCTCGAAATGCGTCATCGAATTGAACTTGATGTCTGACCTCGTCCTCGTCAGTTAAGCTCAGCTACACAGAATGTTAAGAAACGAAAATTGAGCCGAATGTCAATCGGTCGCACAGTGGTCCCGGAAGGAGATACAGGATGGAGCCGAGTTCAACCCAAAGCTTGGGTAGCGCCGGCAACGTGCCGGGAGTTGGACAGGTATTGACCAGGAAGCCCCTGATCGAAGCTGCCAATATCGAGAAGAGTTATGACGCAACCCGTGTCCTGCGGGGTGTGAGTTTTCAGGTCCGGGCCGACGAAATCCACGCGCTCCTGGGCGGCAACGGCGCCGGCAAAAGCACTCTCATCCGCATCGTCACAGGGCTGACCTCACGCGAAGCCGGCGAGATTGGCTTCGCCTCGTCGAAGGCCGACCACAACAGCCCGATCATCGCGGTGGTGCATCAGGAGCTGGCGCTGTTGCCCGAGCTGTCCGGTCGCGGAAAACATCGGCATTGTGCATGCGAGGTCGGGCTGGTCGCAGATCAGCCGTCGCCGCACGCGCGAAACTGCGCTCGGAGCGCTCCAGCTGATCGACCCAGCGATCGGCGAAGCGATCATCGATAATGCCGGCACGCAAATTGTCCCTCCACGAAGGCCAGATCGTCCGGATCGCTCGTGCCCTTTCCACCGGAGCCGAAGTGCTGCTTCTCGATCCCGGCGATCCGGTTGGGGAAACGCGCTGGCTGCAGGAGATCGCCAACAAGCGAGGCTTTCCGCATGGCATCGTCGGCTATGCCGACCTGTCCCAACCCGACGTCGGCGACCTCCTCGACCGCCACATGGAATATCCGAACTTCCGCGGCATGCGGCAGCCGATGAATTATCATCCCGACCCCGCCAAGACCTATCTGGCGCGGCCGGAGGTCAGTCGTACGCCCGAATGGCGGCGCGGCTTCCGGGAGCTGGCGAAGCGCGGGCTGAGCTTCGACCCGCAGCTCTACTATCCGCAGATGAGCGAGTTCCTCGAACTGGCGCGCGACTTTCCCGACGTGCAGATCATTCTCAATCACACCGGCATGCAGGTCGACGGCGCCGAGCATCGAGGAGGCGATCGCAGCCTTCGGCGTCGGCCGCTCGATGTTCGCGACGAACTTCCCCGTCGACAAGCTGTTCTCGAGCTTCGACGCCATTTTGAACGCCTTCAAGGAAATTACGATCGCCCACCCGCACGAGGAGCGGCTCGCGCTGTTCCATGACAACGCCGCCCGGTTCTACCGACTTTAGATCACCGGCAAACAGAAATAGCAGGAGAGTTCGACTTGTTGCTGAAGGGCAAGGCCGTGGTGATTTCGGGGGCCGCGGGCCCCCGGGGAATTGGCCGCTCCACGGCAGCGCTGATGGTACAGCACGGGGCTCGCGTTGCAATACTCGACCTCGATGACGGGCAAGCGCGTGACGCCGCTGCGTCGCTTGGACCCGACCATATCGGCCTTGCGTGCAACGTCGCGGACCTCGACGCCTGCAAGAGGGCGGCGGCGCAAGTGACAGAAACCTTGGGCAGGATCGATGTGCTCTGCAACAATGCGGGCGTCACGCAGCCGGTCAAGACGCTGGAGATCAGCGCGGCTGACTGGGACCGCATCCTCGATGTCAACCTACGCGGCGTGCTCCATCTCAGCCAGGCATTCATCCCGAACATGCGCGAAAATGGCGGCGGCTCGATCATCTGCATGTCGTCAGTTTCGGCCCAGCGCGGCGGCGGCATCTTCGGTGGCCCGCACTATTCGGCTGCCAAGGCGGGTGTTCTGGGGCTTGCCAAGGCCATGGCGCGCGAATTCGGTCCCGAAGGCATCCGCGTCAACTGCATCACACCGGGCCTGATCCAGACCGACATCACCGGCGGCAAACTGACCAACGCCATGCGCGCCGAAATCATCAAGGGAATCCCGCTCAGCCGGCTGGGCGAGGCGCGCGACGTAGCCGGCGCCTATCTCTTCCTGGCTTCCGATCTGGCCAGCTACATCACCGGCGCCGTGATCGATGTCAACGGTGGGATGCTAATCCATGGCTGAGTGGACAACGGAGCTTGAGATGCCTCGCGCTGGCAGCAATGTCAGCCTGGCCGAACGAGCCTATCGTATCCGCCGACGCGCCGTGCGGATGGGTCAAGTCCAGGGCCAAGGTTATGTCGGACAGGCGCTGGGTGTCGCCGACGTGCTTGCCGTCGCCTATTTCCATGCGCTTCGTTACCGGCCGGAGGACACGTTGTGGGAGGGACGCGACCGCTTCCTGCTGTCGATCGGACACTATGCGATCGCGCTCTACGCGGCTCTGATCGAAGCGGGCGTGCTGCCGGAGGAAGAGCTCGAAACCTATGGCAGCGATGAAAGCCGTATGCCGATGTCCGGCATGGCGCCATACACGCCCGGCATGGAGATCACCGGCGGCTCGCTCGGTCACGGCCTTGGCATTGCCGTTGGCATGTGCATGGGGCTGACGCGCAAGCGAAGCGACAGTTTCGTCTACAATCTTTTGTCCGACGGCGAGCTCGGTGAGGGCTCGACCTGGGAAGCCGCGATGTCGGCCGCCCACCACAAGCTCGACAATCTCATTGCCATTGTCGACTTCAACAATCAGCAGGCCGATGGTCCGTCGACGGCCATGCTCTCCTCCGAACCGGTGACCGACAAGTTCGAGGCGTTCGGCTGGCATGCGCAGCGCGTCGACGGCAACGACATCGAGGCGGTCCGCAAGGCCTTCGACATGGCGCGCGGCCTGAAGGAACCTCGTCCGCGTGTGATCGTTTGCGATACGCGCATGGCCAAGGGTGTGCCATTCCTGGAAACCCGCGACATCACGCATTTCATCCGCGTCGAACCGCACGAATGGACGTTAGCGCTCGAAGCTTTGGAAAAGGGACGTCCGCGTTGAGGTTGTCAAAGTTCGCGCCGCGCCACGCCGCCAATGCCGGTGAGCGCAAGACCACATCGGCGATGATCGCGTCGATCGCGCCCGATGGCGTACCGACACGCAATGCGCCGTTCGGGCACACACTGGCCAGACTGGCGCACCAGCGGCCCGGGATAGTTGGCCTGACGGCGGACCTCGCGAAATACACCGATCTCCATGTCTTCGCACAGGAGCATCCGGACCGCTTCTATCAGATGGGCATGGCGGAGCAGGTGCTGATGAGCGCCGCCGCCGGCTTGGCGCGGGAGGGTTTTACGCCCTTCGCCACCACCTACGCCGTCTTCGCATCGCGACGTGCCTACGATTTCATCTGCATGGCGATCGCCGAGGAGAAACTCAATGTGAAGATCGTCTGCGCCTTACCGGGGCTGACGACCGGCTACGGCCCCAGCCACCAGGCGACGGAGGACATCGCGATTTTCCGCGGGATGCCGAACCTGACGATCATCGACCCTTGCGACGCGCTCGACATCGAACAGGCCACGGAGGCGATCGCGGACTACAACGGGCCGGTCTACATGCGGCTTTCGCGCGGTAAGGTTCCTGTCGTGCTCGACGAAGACGACTATACTTTTGAAATCGGCAAGGCGCGAATGCTGCGCGAGGGCGCGGACGTATTGTTCATTTCCAGCGGCCTGATGACCATGCGCGCGCTGGAGGCCGCGAAGGCGCTTGAAGCCGACAGGATCGGCTGCGCCGTTCTGCACGTTCCGACGATCAAACCTCTGGATACGGAGGCGATACTCGCTGCCGCGCGCCGTTCGGGACGGCTGGTGGTGGCGGCGGAGAACCACACCATCATTGGTGGCCTTGGCGAAGGCGTTGCCGCGCTGCTGATGCGCGAGAGAGTGACCCCAGTCTTTCGCCAGATCGCCCTGCCCGACGAGTTCCTCGACGCTGGCGCGCTGCCGACGCTTCACGATCGCTACGGGATCTCAACTTCCGAGCTCGTGCGCCGCGTCCGCATTTGGAGCGAATGAGAAGTAAGAGCTCTCCCCACACAACAGTTGAGTCATCGACCTTGACCTTGCCCCTCTTATCTAATCCGGTTTGAAGTTCGTTCTGGCCCATCGAGAGGACCAGGACATGAAACGTAGCCGCTTCTCTGAAGAGCAGATCATCGGAATTTTGAAGGAACATGAGGCCGGGGTATCGGTTGCCGATCTGTGCCGCAAGCACGGGGTCAGCGACGCCTCGATTTACAACTGGAAGGCCCGCTTCGGCGGGATGGATGTCTGCGAGGCTCGGCGACTGAAGGCTCTGGAGGACGAGAACACGCGGCTGAAGCGGCTTTTGGCCGACGCCATGCTCGACAATGCCGCGTTGAAGGATCTTGTGGGAAAGAAATGGTGCGCCCGCGGCCAAGCGGAAACCTTTCCAGCGACCAGATCGATCAACTTCAACGCCGACTGCAACGGACCAGGCGATCAAGGAAAGGTGCATCATGAAGCATTCGCGGAGCCGACAATAGCCGACGCCATTCTCGACCGGATCATCCACAACGCCCATCGCATCACCCTCGAAGGCGACAGCATGAGAAAGCAAAAAACACCGCCGCCCTTGACCGGCGCCGAAAACGGCGAAATCAATCGCAAATGACTTCAACCAGGCAACCGAGCGCCGACCCCATCCTGCTGTCCGCGAATTAGTGAAACTGCTGTCCGCGATTTAGCGGAACGACTGTCCCGTTTTTGCGAAATACGCACGTCCGACGCAGCTTGCGTTGACAGAGGCGGTTTTACGCGCAGTTGCAATAGCACTTCCGCCGGCCTATTTTTGTGGAGTTCAATTGTGGTTCGGCCAAGGGCGCTTTGGGCGCCGGACCGGCCCCGTGTAAACCTCATTAAAGAGAGACGAACCCTGCCATGGAAGAATTCTTATCGCGCATCGCCACTGGTGCCGGCATCGGCCCGGCTCTCGCAGAGAAGGCCGTTGGGTTAATGCTGGGTTTCCTGCAACGCCACGCGGCCGACGGTCCCGTTGCGCGCATGATCGCGGCCATTCCCGGAGCTTCGGAATTAGTGGCGAAGTATCATGGCAACGACCCAGAGGGCGGAGGCGGCCTCATGGGGCTCGGCCAGCAATTGATGAGTGAGGGTCTCAGCATTCTAAAGATCGCCGCCATCGCCAACGAGACGATCGCCTTCGCCAAGGAACATGCCGGCGACGAACTCGTGGACGAGGTCCTCAATTCCGTTCCTGGCCTTCCCCAGTTCGTCTGATCAGCGGCAGCCGGGGGCGCATGACCTCGTGCGCCCGTGCCGGCCCGTCTGCGCAGATAGGCATTCTCCGCCGAGCGCTCCGTACCGATCTCGCCAGACCACCAACCGCCGGGCACGCGAAGCGAGCGTTGGAGTACTTCATTCGTCTGTCCCAAAATCGACCGCAGGCGAACCGATGTGTATAACTTCCGGCGGTAAGGGTTTATCGTGAACGCTTTCGATGAAGCCCGCGAGATAAGCAAACGTATTGTATTTCTCAAGAACCAACCGCTTCGCCTCTTGTATTGCGCCGCGACGCTCCTTCCAGAGGTCCGAGTCGATGATTTCTTGAATTTTTTGGATTACGTTCTTGTCCTCTGGGTCAATCAGAACCATTGAGTCGGAAGGGAAGAACCTCGTGATTGCCGGGCTGCCGTAATAGATCGGCATTGTTTCAGCAACGAAGCAGTCCATAAGCTTCTCTGTAAAATAGTAATCAGCACGAGTATTCTCGAAAGCTATACTGTAACGGTACGGTGCGAGTGCGTCCCATTTATCTCCAATCAGCCGAAAACCTCGGCCGAACAGGTCAAAATCGAGCTCCTCTCTCAGCCGTTCCAGAAACGCCAGCCGATATCGATGCCCTTTAAGCAGGGCGATGTTACTGGTAATCCATGAGAGCCGAAGCGGCTTGTCCACGACTTCGCTGACCAGAAGTTGGTCATATGTCTTTGTTACAGACCAAGACCGAGTGATAGGTGGAGACAAAACGAATCGGCGCTCTGCATTCTGCCGAGCAGCCAGCTCTGCGTCAGACGTCAGGACGATGGTATTTTTCCCCTGCCCTTCATGAAATGCGCGATGAGCTTTCGTCGGCGGTTCGCCGATTGCAAAAATTGTCCTGTTTGGACTCGCCTCGATATCAACAGGGAGCCCAAAAATAGAAGCAGAGTTAAAGACAATATGCCAATCGGGCGCGAAGGATGTCCTGCGTACAAAAGCGACATTGTTCCAGATTCCACTGCCCTTTGGAGTGAGATGGTGGATTGCATCATCCAAAACGCCCCAAGAATCCAGACATGTAGCAACAATGGGCGCCGGACGTTCCGTCAACAATTTGGTCGACAAAGCAGTTCCACCCCATTCACTTCCGTTGGACCGGGAGCAACTCGTGCATCGGGCGCAAGACCTCTCTGCACCTGAAATAGCTCGCGATCCTGATCGGTATCAAACACACGATTCTGTGCGACTTCGCGATTCTGTGCGACTTCGCGCCATTCGACAACTCATCTCTAAGACCGCGGGAATCCCTTCACTCGTGAAGGTACTCAATCGCCATTTCGGATTGCGGTAAGATTGGGCAGCATAAACCTTCCGGGACCCGCTGTCGAGGCAATTGTCGCTTTGCACCTAACCAGGTTCTTCCTCACTTTGTGTGGTGATCAGGCCGGTTGAGTGGCAGCATGCGTGCCCTCTAAAATATGGAAGTTGACTACATTCTTATTATTAATCGGGATATACGACCAGTTTAGAGGCGGCTCGCCTCTCACAGGCGACGTTTGCAGCGGCCACGGCAGATCGAGATATTGGCGGGTTGATGCCGGGGCTTTGTCCGAAATCTGTGGTCCGATTTCGGACGAAGTGACGGTCAAGATGTCCGAAATATGCTACGAATTTCGGACAAGCTTCATACACAAAGCGGCTTTGCCCGACATCATCGATATCGTCATGCAGATGGGCGATGCCGACCTAGCCCCGTCCCCTCCCCTTCCAGCCATTGCCAATCCCAGCCTGCCTGCGCATCTTGAGGCGCTCGCCGGCCGCGCGCGCGATTATATCGAGGCGGCGAGTTCGGCCAACACGCGCCGCGCCTACGCAGCCGACTGGAAGCATTTTTCGAGCTGGTGCCGGCGCCAAGGCATCGAGATGTTCCCGCCCGATCCTCAGGTGGTCGGGCTCTATATCGCCGCCTGCGCGTCAGGTACGGCCACTGGCGACAAAAAGCCCAACACCGTTTCAACCATCGAGCGCCGGCTTTCGTCGCTCTCCTGGAATTTTGCCCAGCGCGGCCAGCCGCTGGACCGCAAGGACCGGCATATCGCCACGGTGATGGCTGGCGTTCGCAACACCCACGCCTCCCCTCCCCGGCAGAAGGAAGCGATCCTGCCCGAGGATCTGATCGCATGTTCGAGACCCTCGACCGCGGCACGCTGCGTGGTCTGCGCGACCGCGCCATGCTTTTGGGTTTCGCCGGCCGCCTTCGCCGATCCGAAATCGTCGGCCTCGACGTCGGCAGGGATCAGACCGAGGACGGGCGCGGCTGGGTCGAGATTTTTGCCGATAAGGGTCTGCTTGTCACATTGCGCGGCAAAACCGGCTGGCGCGAGGTCGAAATCGGCCGCGGCTCCTCCGACGCCACCTGCCCTGTGGTCGCTCTGCAGACCTGGCTAAGACTGGCGCGCATTGCGCACGGACCGCTGTTTCGGCGCGTTGCTGGTCAAGGCAGAGCCGTCGGTGCCGATCGCTTGAACGACCAGGAGGTCGCACGCCTGGTCAAGCGCACGGCGCTCGCCGCCGGCGTGCGCGGCGATCTGTCGGAGGGCGAACGGGCCAAGAAATTCGCCGGCCACTCACTGCGCGCCGGCCTCGCCTCGTCGGCCGACGTCGACGAACGCTATGTGCAAAAACAGCTCGGCCATGCCTCCGCGGAGATGACGCGAAATTATCAGCGCCGGCGCGATCGTTTCCGCGTAAATCTCACCAAGGCGTCCGGGCTCTGATGCCCCCGTTTTGTCCGCTGGGATGAGGCGGTCAGATCTCAGGCGATAACAATTACCTCATCGAGCACAGCGAGCGCTGTGTCCAGACTATCGGCGGCCGACGCTTCGTAGTCAGGCATGATCATCAACTGCGTTATGGCACGGCCCACAAATTCCGGGTTTAGCTTTTCCAACCGATCCTTGGTCCGGGAGACCTGTTCCGGGAATGCGCGCAGATTGAAGCGAACAAATGACGAGGTCTCTTATCCCCGACACGAATAGCTCGCGATCTCATCGGGATTTCCCTTACCGCCATAGGCAGCTTGAGTGGGATAAGCGCAGATCGGCTGGTGCTTGCCGGGGAATGCCTTGCTGCCAGCCGCGAGAGAATCCGGAGCCTTGTCTTGGTTTATCCAGCCCTCGATGGCGGCCAAAGGATCAAAGTCGTCGAAGGCTTGGCCATCGCCGCAGTGGGTCATCCCCGGGATTATGAACATGCGCACGAAACGGCGAGTCGCTTCCAAATCGCCGCCGCTTGTGACCTCGACGACTTGCTTGTACCAGCGCACCAGATCGTTGGCTGAGAAGACCGGATCGGAAAGTCCCTGAAACAAGAGCAGCTTTCCACCGTGGGCAGCGAAGCTGGCGAGATACGTGCCGGTCGCATCATTGAGCTTGGCCGTATCCGCAACGCGTGCCGGATCCTTGTCGAAGTCGAACTTCAGGGGGTCAAAATTCGGCGCCGGGGGCGTCATGAAGTAGTATTGAAGCGAGCGGGCTCCCAGAACGATGTTATTTGCATCCGACTGGGAAGTGGGGGAATTGCCCAGCTTCCACATTCTCCAGTCCGCGCCCGCAACGCCCGTATCATATGGCCAATCGCTGTAAAGCTTTTCGCCATCGGAGCTTTCCGGACCCGCGAACGCGCGGCTCATGGCCTGCACTTGACCAGCCGTGAGGCAGCTGTCCGTCTTATCGCCTTGGCAGGACAGGACCTTTGGGTCGAACCGGCACTGCTGCCAGGCGTTGATGACGCCATCCTCAATGCCATCGCCGGCATCACAGGCAGCGAGAACCGCCTTGGCGACGATGTTCAGATCCTGCTGGGAGAAGGCGCGGGATAGAATAGGATGGCCGGCCTCATCCTTGGGAGCGATGCTCATGTACTGGCGAGTATCCCAGGCTTCGGCAATGTTGGCGGCACTGAGACGAAAACCCGGGCTACCTGCAACAATGCCGTCGAACTCGAGCGGATATCGCTGAGCCGCTATCAACGCCTCACGACCGCCATTCGAGCATCCCATGAACACCGACTTTTTCGGAGCCGCCCCATAGAACTTGGCAATCACCTGCTTCGAGACCGAAGTGACTTTGCCAATGGAGGCGTACGCAAAATCAATGCGTGCGGCTTGATCGACCCCGAAAGCCGGATCGGGGCTTGGGTGCCCGCCATCCATGCTTACAACAGTGTAGCCGCGCAAGAGCCCGGGAGCCGCGGTCGAGTTCCGGCAAGGAATGGTCCCGACGGCCGGCGCCAGGAAGCCATCAACTGCGCCGCCGCCCTGGAAAAGGAACATGTCGTTCCAGGTCGTCGGAAGACGCACTTCAAACCGGGTGCCATATGATTGACCATCGACCCCCTGGCGTTTCCCGATAACACCTCGGACAAGGCAGTGCCCGCCCACTTTTACCGCCTGAGGCGAGGCGCCGGTGAATGCAGTGAAGGGATCTGCGGGGATCTCCTGCGGCTTTTGAAGGCTAGCCTCGGTAAAGATCACGCTTGGAATTTTGAGCTTGGCGATGGACCGGCACGCCTGATCCGACGCGTTTGCCGCCAGTGCAGGCGCACATACACATATGATCGCCAACATCAGTGCCAGCGTGCACCCGCGGTCCCGCAGCTTGAGCCCGTTAGCCAAGAACATACCCATCCTCCCTGGATGCGCCCGATAGCCCGAAAGCTGATCGCATTGGTAGCTAGTTGTGAGCTTTCAGTAGGTTGTCCATCCGGTCCGAACCGGGAAAGCTGAGATTGTCGAAGCTTCAGTGACTCCAGGGGGACCGGATGAACATCCATAAGAATACCGGTCTGACGCCGCTCGGTCGAGAGCGGATTTTTTGCGCCTGGGCGCGCCGGCAGCACCTCGAGGTGTTGCCGCCTGATCCGCAGACCGTCGGCCTCTACATGTGCATCCAGAAAGGTTACAGGAGACAAGAAACCAAACTCTGTGGCGACGATCGAGCGCCGTCTCTCCTCCCTGGCGTGGAATTATACGCAGCGTGGCGAGCCGCTCGATCGAAAGGACCGCCATATCGCCACCGTGCCCGCCGGCATCCGTAACAGCCACGCAAAACCGTCTGTGCAGAATGAGGCCATACTTCCCGAAGACCTGATCGCCATGCTGGAGACGGTGCTCCGCAAGACCCGTCAGGTCGCCCCAGGCCAGAGCAACCGGCTCGTCCCCGGGGAGGACGAAACGGTCGACCACTCCGCTTGTTCGACTTGTGTTCGGGCGACTATCCCGGCTTCTATGCATCGCGCTTCGGCGCGGCGAGCTTTGTCCAACGCGCCAAGCCTTTGAACCGAATCGCTGTAGACGGAAGTCGCGGCGAGCTTCGCGTTGTTGATCGGAGCATCGAACCAGGCGTCGTATCCGCGGTATCCACCCCATCGTCTGTCGCGCAATCTGTTGGCGAGCGCGTCCTCAGCCGTTCGATCGCGGCCGTCTTTGCCGCAAACTATTATATGGCGGCCGCCGATGCCATTCGGGCGCGCAATATCTCAGCGGTTGAAGGATCGTCGATCAGTTTTCCGATGTCTTGGCGGGCCGCGATGGTCTGCACATGACCCTGCAAAGATTGCGCGTAGTAGGAAATACTGGTGCAACTGGTCACCCCAGGCGTCAGGATAATCGTAGAACCAATCGAACGAATGCACGCATCGCGGTTTGCCTACAGCACTGCTCTCCTGTCCCGATAGCGCAAATTCGCGGTTACCTCCCGCCACGAACAGTCGGACCAATTTTATTTGTAGGTTAGACCTTCGTCCTCGGCAAGATTGGCCAAGCGATGACTCGCTGCTGAATTGCCGGCCCGCGCGTGATGAGCGCGAAGGCGTCAGGTGCCCCCGCCGTCAAGACTCAAGCCGCAACGCAATCAGGCGGGAGTGCCTTCCGCTAGGTGGGGATGGAGAAGTCAGAAGCAGCAAGCCTGGAGCATAATGGAAGACCTCGACCATGTGAAGCAGGCCGTGAAGGGCGACCTAGCCTATTTGCAGCCACCTGCTCAAAGCCGCGACATGAAGCCAGCCGCCAGCCTGCTAGTCGACAGCAACCGTTCAGCTTGCTGCCGCCGACCGCTTGAAAACGATGGTCACCTTCGTCCCTTTGTTGGCGCTGGACTCGACGGCTAGCTGCGCCTTGGCGTTCTCGGTCAGCGATCGCGCGATCAGCGCTCCGAGCTTGCCTGGTTTGGGCCACACCTCGCCTTCCGGCAGGCCGATTCCGTCGTCCGCCACTATAACCCGGCAGCCGTCGCCATCGACGATGCTGTGCAGCGTTATCGTGCCGCCGTCGCGCCCCCGGAAGGCATGCTTTAGTGAATTGGTCAGCAATTCGTTCACGACCAGCCCCGCCGGCATGGCGACGTTTATTGACACCGGATATGTATCCACCTTCATATCCAGCCGGATCCCCTCGACTGCATGCGAGCTCATCACCGCGGACGCAATCTGGCTGAGATACACACCAAGATCGACCTCCTCTTTCGGCTCGTCGGCCGTTAGCGTCTGGTAGAGGATCGCCAAAGCGTCGACGCGACCGGCAAGCCGCTCAAACCGTCTCCGGTCGGCCTCGGTCGCGTTGCGGCTTTCCAGCCGGATCAGTGCGGTGATCATCTGTAGGTTGTTCTTCACCCGGTGCTGCAGTTCGCGCAGCAGTGTGTCTTTCTCGCTGACAAGCTCCTCCACCGAGCGCTCATCTCCCGCCTCGCCATGGGCCGATACGTCGACCAGCGCCACCAGCCGGAAGCACATCTTGCCGTTGTCGTCCTCGATCACGTTGGAATAAACGTCCACGATCGTCGGCTTATCTTCGTTGCGTTCCAGCCTGTAGGTGCCGACAAAATCGGTTTCCTCGACCACGGCCTCGGCAAGTGGCCGGTCCTTCTGCTCGTGGAGGCCTTTGCCCAAAAGGGCTGCCCAGTTTCCTCGTGTGAGCATAGCGGCCGTCAGGCCTGACAGTTTCTCGAATTCCGGGTTGGCGTAGACTACGCGCTCCTCAGCGGCCAGGTTCGCAACGGCAATGGCGATCGGCACCTGGTCAAGGAATTTTTTGAACTGTTCGCTTTCCAGTGCGGTTGCAAGCTCAGGTGTATCAAGCAACTGCTCGACCGCCTCGGCCTTTTCTGAATCCGGTGTCATTTGCGCGCCTGTTCCGTGCGGAGAATATCAACAATGCAGCGCGCCCGCCATCGCCAAGGCTGCTTTCGCACCGCGTCATGCACCTGACAACAGGCCTTGCGTCGTGTGCAACGGCCATACGTCTAAGATTGCGACCGGCCGAAGCAGAGCGGCAAGGATCGGCTACAATCCAGGTGCCTGGAATGTCGAAGCGACCGGTCAAGTGGGTACGCTGCGGAAGATCGATAGAGCAGGCATTCAGGGAGAATGAGTTCGCGTGCCGGCCTCGGCGATACGTGCCGACACTGTCAACCTCATGACCGCATGCGGGCTGAAAGAGCAGCGCTTCGCTCCAGCGGTAATTCAGGCCGCTAGCTGCCTAACTGCGGCAAGCCCATCGATCGTGTATGTTGAGACGCTATTGCCGATGCCTAAATATCGAACCCGTCATGGCAATCGTTGTGACGGGAAGCGCTCGCTTATGGGCTGTGCTGGAATGCGCATGAAGTATACGCCTGTGCGCCGCTTCGTTGATCTCTTGGCCTTCGAGGAAGTCGTCAATCTCATCGTATGTGAGACCGGGACGAGGTTCTCCAGGTCGGCGGTCGGGATCTTTTCAACAAGATCAGACGGAGCGCCCAGACACACTGCCAAGGCGCGAACTCTGCGCTTGTTCAGCCCGGAAAGAGGAAGAATGTCTGCGGCACCATCGCCGAACTTGGTAAAGAAGCCCATCAAGGCCTCGGCTGCTTCGAAGCGACTTCTGAAAAAGAAGTGTGGGTTTGCTCTCATACCCTTTGCTGAAAAATGTTGTCATAGAGCGCATGGAATGCCACGCGCTTCGAATCGGAGTAGCCATCCGGGAAGCCTGAAGCCCCTTTGAAGCGCATGTCCGGCAGCTATTCATAGCGTGGATGACTTTGATCGAAACAAACGATTTCATAACTCTTCGGAAATCTTGCATGGACAAAAGCACGTCCGCACCGGTCACCCATCCAAAGGAGAAAATCTTCCATGCGCCCTGACGTGCAGTGGAGGTCGTGCCGAGAAGTGAGTTGCAACTGGCCGATCATGTCGGCGGTTCGACGCTAGTCGTCCCCAATGTTCCTGAGCTGCGAAGTCTTGCAGGCGAGCCAGCTGCCCAGCGCGATTCTGCTTGTGGCGGGCTTTTTGCCGCAGGCAGTCCGCTCGTTTGGGCAGCGGATTGGAGACCCGGCCGGCAGCGCTACCATACAACATCAGCGCACTTTACATCTACGCGGTATTGCCGGGCTTCCAGTCGGTGCCATGTTTGGCCGACGAATGACGCGATGCGGCCTCCTGCACAAGCGAAGGCGTTATCGGATGTGCGACCGGGAAGCAGGCGGACAGTGCAGCACATGTCAGTCGCCTGTGCGACGGTCGTTCGGGGAATGAAATCGGGCCAGTTCACGGCGCGGCATTATTTGTCAACAGCCGCCCCTTCGCAAGGATATAGGCAGCCCGCGTCACAAGTTCGTGCTGCAGATGAAAACGGCATCGCCGGCATGCAAGTCAGCAGCCGCTCAAGATTCGATGATCCAGCCAAGCTCTCGGCGTCATGGAACGGCAGGCGCCACGATCGAAGCATCTCATGTTGATTCAGGCGGACCCTTATGAGGCGTTCTTTGATGCCGGTGATGCCTGACAGGCGGTTGCAGCTGCAAGCGACAACGCGGCCTATTTAGTTGGAAACGGTCTGAGGCAGGCCAATTTGGCTTGCCCGTCACTATGTGGAGAAAGAAATGCTGTGTCTAGGAATTAGCGGCGGACTTGACCAAGTCCATGAAAACCGATTCGAGCTTCGGAACGCCTTTATGCACGATGGCGCCGCGGTGCTCGTCCGAGACGGACGGGTGATAGCAGCCGTCGAAGAGGAACGCCTCAATCGGATGAAACACTCCAACAAGCTCCCAATTCGTTCGATTCAATACTGTCTGTCAGCGGCGGGGGTTCAGCTCAACGACATTGATCGTGTCGCGCTCTACGCCAGCGAGCCCTATGCCAACGCCATGCTTGAAGGTATGTCCGCATCCCACCCGGACATTCTCTCCATTCCGTTGGATGCTAAAACGTTGGTGCAGGATCTGTTAACGCGTGAGTTCGGCACTAAGTTGGACAGTTCGCGTATTTCATTCGTAAGTCATCATCAGGCGCACGCCGTGAGCGCCTTTGCAATGTCGGGCTTCGAACAAAGTCTCATTCTAGCGATTGATGGCTCTGGTGATTTCCTATCGGGCCTCTTGGCGGTAGGGTCTGGCACAGAAATTACGCAACTCGAGGCTTTCCCCGAGAACAATTCTCTTGGGCTGTTTTATCTCGAGACGATCCGCTATCTCGGCTACGGCTTGTTCGACGAGTATAAGGTAATGGGACTCGCGCCCTACGGCGACCCCGCTCCCTATCGCGAGCTCTTCGAGCAGTTCTACGAGCTCTCCGCCAACGGCGGTGGCTACCGTGTTCACCTCGACCGCATCGGTCCGGCGTTGCTCCGCAATATCGAGGTCAGGCGAAAGGGAATGCCCTTCACCCAGCAGCATCGAGATGTGAGTGCGTCACTGCAGGAAGCGCTTGAGCGGATCGTGTTCCACATTCTCCGGCATCACCGTGAGGCCACCGGCATGAAGCGGTTGTGCCTGGCGGGGGGGGTGGCCCACAACTGCACGATGAACGGTAAGCTGCTGTATTCAGGGCTTTTCGAAGACATTTTCGTGCAACCCGCGTCTCACGACGCTGGCTGCGCATTGGGAGCTGCGCTGATAGTCTCTAACGAGATGGGCCGCCCCGCGCCGTGTGAGCGACTGCAGGAGGTCTATTGGGGTCCTGATCTCGGGAGCGAGCGCGCCGTGCAACAGGAACTGAATGCATGGGCCGGACATCTCGAGGTTGAACGCTCTGATGACGTGGCAAGCAGTGCAGCCGACTGGATCGCCAACGGCGCCGTGATCGGCTGGGTGCAGGGTCGTTCGGAGTTTGGGCCACGTGCGCTGGGCAACCGCAGCATTCTTGCCGACCCTCGGCCCGCCGCAAACAAGGACCGGATCAATGCGATGGTCAAGAAGCGCGAAGGCTATCGGCCCTTCGCGCCATCTGTGCTGGAGGAGGATGCGAGCGAATTTTTCGACCTCCCGGACGGTAGGCACGAATTTCCATTCATGAATTTCGTCGTTCGCGTGCGTGACTCAAAGCGCGCCTTGCTCGGTGCCATCACGCACGTCGACGGTACCGCTCGCCTGCAAACAGTATCGCGCAACGCCAATCCCGCGTACTGGGAGGTCATCAATGCGTTCAAGAAGCGCACAGGCACTCCAATTCTGCTCAATACGTCCTTTAACAACAATGCCGAACCGATCGTGGATTCGGTTGCAGACGCGATTGCCACCTTTCTGACGACAGAGCTGGATGGACTTGTGGTCGGGCCCTTCCTGGTAAAAAAGCGGGCTGCAACGCTGCAGGATTGGACTGCGCTTGCGGTTTCGTTGCCGCCCTATGTGTCCCTCCATCAAACCCGCGCTTACAAAGCGCCAGATCGTCGGGAGACTCACTGCGAGATCAGCACGACCCACTTCAGCAGTGACAGTGTACGAATTTCACACGACTTGTTTAATCTGCTGATGCGGATTGAGGGCGAAGCCATGTTGGGAGATCTCCTCAATACAATTGCGCCGGATCAGGGTAAGCGTGACGCTGTGATGGAGGGCCTGCGACGACTGTGGGAGCAGCGCCTCGTTCGGTTGCATCCCTCACAAGCTGCTCGCATGGATCAAGACTGCGATCAAACGCTGGACCAGCATAACAGGCTCTCAGCGTGATAGGGATGCCGCTATCCAAGCTCGGCGAATAAAGGTGTTCATCGACGCCGCCTACCAGCTCACCGCTGGCAGGCGGTCGACTTCATCACAGGGTTGATTCGTCCACTTCATGTTGGACGACCCGGACGCGCAGAAAAAAGCGCCTGCGGCGGGTCCTTTGTAACCACCATGATGCGGGACCACAGCGACAGGGCGTGCCGGAGACAGTCAATCCGGCCGGCGATGTCGTCGCCGGCGGCGACGGTCTCATTCAGGATCAGCATCGACCAAAGAGCGAGGCCACTGCCGTTATGCTCGAGATCTGGGGACGGCGGCTTGGCGAACGCAGTCTACTCGGCGTTTCTCGAACTCACTGCATGCAAGACCGTGACGAAGCCCTTCACATTGCGGGTCGGGACATAGCTGGCTTCTTGGCGCGCTACCACCGCTAGAGATGCAGACTTCGCCCGACAGGTCCTGCTGGAGCGCGGCTTGGATCTAATGGCAGAATTCTTGCGGAGACGCGGACAAGTGGGGAGCACTCCAACCCTACACACGCGTCACTGGGCTATCAGTGTTGACCGTATAATCTTCGGAATGGCAATGGCATATTTTACAAAGCACGACGGCAATCAAATTATATACCGCAGCTGGGAAGAGCCGGAACAGTCAAGCGCAAGGATGAGAATTTTGGTCCTCAAGCTTGATCATGTCGGCGACTTTTGGATGTCTCTAGGGCCCCTAAAGGACCTTCGTCAGCGTTTTGCGCATGCCCACATTACGCTGGTGGTGGGAAGCTGGAACATCGCTACTGCAAAACAGTTCGACCTCGCCGACGATCACATTGCTTTTGACTTTTTTCCTCGCAACCCCAAAGTCAAAACGCGCAAAGAAGCCGCCGACATAAGGCCGCTGCTGACTGGCGAGTTTGATCTTGCCATTGATATGCGTGTTCCGGAAGAAACAAGGCCCATCTTGCTTGAAGTCCCCGCCAGGCACCGTGCGGCGATAGTTGATCCGTACAGCATGCATCAGATCGATATTGCGATAGCGCCATTCAATCTGAAACTGCGCAGAACCATTTTCTACAAGCTGGTCCAAAAAATAGGGCTTGCTAACAAAATCCCCCGTAGATGGCTTGATTGGTTCATTGACCGTAAGCAGGTGCGTCTCCAGCATGTGTCAGAAATCCTCCTCTTTCTGGTCGCAAAGGCAGCTGCCTATTTCGAAAGCGGAGCGGGTCACCCACAGAATTCGACTACAGGCAATGCCCCGATTGTCGTGGCTCCGTTCTCCAATTCCAGCCTGCGAGATTGGCCGATTGAAAGTTTTGGCAAAGTTATCGCTGCTCTTTCGACCCGTGGTGAGGTGGTCCTCGTTGGCCGTGGCGAATGCCTGGAAGCGCTTGAGGAGGTTGCGAAGATAGCTAGGGAACGTGGGGCCGCGAACATTCGGACGGCCGTCGACTTGTCAGAATTGGAATTCAATTGTCTCGTGAATTCGGCCGCGCTCGTCGTTTCTAACAATTCAGGCACCGGCCATGTCGCTGCCCAGCTTGGCCGCCCTACTATCGGCATTTTCACGGCGTCACATCTACCGGAGATTTGGGGGTTTCGAGGTCCCTTGGTCAGCATGCTTATGAGTGTTATTGAATGTCGCGGATGTGGTCTGGACCAAGTGCGGCATTGTCCGGTCAAAGTCCGATGCAAGTTCGACATCACGCCGGATCTCGTGATTGCCGAGGTAAACGCCTTGATGAATCATTGTAAGGGTACGGCACAAGCTTAGTGGCTCGCGGTCACCACAACCGCGATTGCCCAGCCCTTGTCGCTGATTCAATCGCTACAATCATCTAAAGGCCGAAATTCAGAATCGAATCGACTTGTTCGAAGGACCGCAGTGGCGATGTCACATTGGCCGACAGGTGGCATAGAGCGGCGCCTGAGAATGAAAGTGCCGCCGCCCAGCCTTCATAGCCGTTCCTCCTTTGTGGCGTGACGGCCCGAAAGTCGCCATCGCGTCAGATGTTCATCAGGTTCGGGATAGCCGGGGCTCGTCCGGCGACAGTCATGGCAGCGACTTCGCTTCTGGACCCGCTCATCCGGCCGCCAAAAACAAATGCGCTTTCTAAGCCGTAATTGATCCGCCGGAGCTGACCAAAGCCACCTTGCTCTGGGTTGCGGCAATGGCGACTGGGGCGAGAAGCCGAGAAGAACCGATGCGGCGAGAAATCCTCAGACCATCCGCCACGAGACGTCGCCAGGGAACGTAGCATTGCGTTCCGCGTTACACTAACGTATATACGTCCGCAGCACAGGAGCGCGCCATGGCCACCACACCCACCAGGAAGGAAGCACCCGTCTCGATGCGGTTTCGCGACGATGATCTCACCATCATCGACCGCGGCGCGGAGCTGCTCGGCCTGTCGCGCACGGAGTTCATGCGGCGCGCCGCGCTGCACGAGGCGCAGGCGGCCATCCTCAACGAAACCGTCATCCGCGTGTCCCCGGAAGCCTATGACGCCTTCATGCAGGCGATCTCAGCCCCGGCCGCTGCGCCCCCGGCGAAGGCGGCCGAGCGGCTGCGTCGGTCCCCGCCCTGGGACCGCTAGGTGGCGCTTTCAGGCATCGAACTCCTCGACCACGCACACCGCCTCGACAGCTTCGATTGCGGCAAGCCGGCGCTCAATGCTTGGCTGGCCGGCTTCGCGCGAACGAACCAGGCCCGCGGGTTTACCCGCGTCCTGGTCGTTCACGACGAGGGAACAGTCGTCGGGTATTACGGCTTCGCGCCGGGCGTGATCCAGCCAAATAGCGCACCGCGCGCCATCCGCACCGGACGCCCGCCCGATCCGATCCCCTGCCTGCTGATCGGACAACTCGCCGTCGACCACCGCTATGCCGGACAAGGCGTCGGTAGCGACTTGGTCAAGGACGCGCTGTATCGCTGCGTCGCCGGCGCCGACATCGTCGGCGGCCGCGCGGTGGTGGTGCGGGCGATCGACGCCGAGGCAGAGCGCTACTGGCAGAGCTGGGGCTTCATTCCCGCGCGGGACAATCCGTCGGTGCTCATGCGCTCGATCCAGGACGTGAGCCTCTGGCTGGCCGACAAAGGCCACTAGCTCCGCGCGCGTAGCGCCTCCGGAAGCGGCAGGTCTGCGCGCCGGCCTGCCGCCGACCGGGCTCTAGTTGCGGCGTCCCGCCGCTCCCCGAGCCGGCTTCGCCGTCTCGGCGTTCGGGTGACCCCTCACGCAGGGCCAGAGGGAGACGGCGGTCAGAGCGAGGGAGCCCTGGAGAGAAGGGAAAGTCATGATGTCGATGATATTCATAGGGGGTTCACGCGAGATATTTGAGCTGACGGAACCTGCCGTCGCTCGGATCCGCCCAATCGTGGTTGCCGTGCACGGCGTGCTGATTGGCGACGCGTCTGGAGCCGATGCCGAGGCGCAGGGCCTGCTCGCGGGCTACGGCTACAAACATGTCGGGGTCTTCCATGCGGCCAAGGAACCCCGCAATGATCTGGGCGACTGGGCTGCCTACCGGGTCCCGTCTCCTGAAGGTGCTAGAGGATACTGGATCTACGCCGCCAAAGACCGGGAGATGGCGCGCGCCGATTTTGGGATGATAGTCTGGGACGGCGCATCACCCGGCACGGCCGTCAACGTGCTTCGGCTCGCCATGGCGAACAAGCCGAGGTCATCTACGATCTGGCCAGGGGCAGCATGGCGACTACGCACCATGTCGTAGACTGGTGCGCCATTGCTCCGCGATGCCGGTCCAGACATTCGGCGCGCCAAGCCGAAGCCCGCATGACGCGAGGCGAGCGCCTGGCGTTGCCGGGATGATGTACGCGCGGTCCCGGCGGGTCCAACGCGATAGGCTTGATCCGGCCCCGCCCCCCCAACTCCACTTGTATGAACGGCCGGGGCCGGCCCTTTTCGAAACCGGCTCACCGCCGCGTGGCGTTGTGCAGGATGATTGTCTTGACCCGTCTCGCATCTGAAGCGGGTGCAAGCCTGCCGCACATGCCGCTGCTTGGTCATGCGAGGCATCGCTACCGTGGGGCGTGGCGTTCGCCGATCTCCAAACCGCTGTGCCGCCATACCGAACACGCAAGGCGGTTTAACCGCCAGGCTGCTGTTCAAGGTATTAACGACGCAGGCGGCATGACCGGAGAGACTGGCGGGGTAAGCAGCTTCCATCGATCCGGCGGCATTGCGGATGTGGCTGGCGATGGCGGCCTGAGTTCTTGTCCATCTGCCGCATAGCGGGTGGTCAGATGCTGGTCGCGTTTCCGGCGAGCCGAAGCATTTGTCTCTCAAGGTCACCCGTTGGAAATCCAGCACCAGCGGCTTGTCGGGACAAGATAGTTGCTATTGGGATTTGGCCGCCGCAACCGCGAGCATCGCTTCTCCCATCCCATTGACGCCTCGGGCATTCAGCATTTCACCAGCGTTCTGAATGTCGCGCACCTCTTTGTTCTGGCTGAGTTTTGATTTACCAACCAGGCTGGTGATCTCGATTTCCAGGGCGACGATCGCCTTCACCATCGTGTCAATGAAGTCCTTCGGCGCGTCGCCCATCTTCCACGGGGCAGGCTGCGAGGCTTCATGCATGTGAGTGAGCTTCGCCACGTTACGGCGCACATAGCGCTCATCATCCCGGACAGTGATGCGTCCGTGGGCGTGGACGACGAGATAGTTCCACGTCGGCACCTGGTTATGGAATTCATGCTTGCTTGGATACCAGTTCGGCGAGATGTAAGCGTCAGACCGTCGAGCTCGTCCCGGACCGCATGGCGCTACGGCGTCACCTCCAGCCCGGCGAGACAGTCGTCATTGTCCGTGAGGGTGACCGCCGCCTCTACGGTGAGAATATTGATCGCCGGCAACTTATGGCGCCTGCCGACCTCAAATTCGTTGAAGTCGTGCGCCGGCGTGATCTTGACCGCGCCGCTGCCTTTCTCCGGATCAGAATACTCGTCCGCCACCACCGCGATCCTGCGGCCGACGATCGGCAGAGGATTCGCTGCTAGCACCGTGGCAGTTTGACAACCCGGCCATCGGGGCGGTAGCACCGTCCAAGGCCAAGAGTCGCAGGGCAGACCGCACCCCATCGGGCTGCGCGACCCAGACCAGCTGACGCCCAACTGGCACACTCATCGCGCATCAGCACCGTGGATGCGACATCTACTTTGTTGCGAGCGCGATATCGGAACTTGGTTGTGACGCAGCTGTGCGTAAGCGCACCGCTGTCAGCAAGTGAGTGAGCGAAAGAACTACGTGGTGGAGGTGAGAAGTCATGCGGCGTCAAGATTCCCCGCCCTTTGCGGCAAACACACTGATCCCTCTTCAGAATCCGGTCTTTCGTTCGATCTGGACAGCCACGCAGATATCCAGCCTTGGCTGGCTGGTGCAGAGCGTGGCTATAAGCTGGCTTATGGCAACGATTTCAGCCTCCGATCTGATGGTTGCGCTCGTGCAGGCTGCATCGACACTGCCCGCCTTCTTCTTGTCGATCCTTGCTGGAGCGATTGCAGACAGCTTCAGCCGCCGCGGCGTGATGCTTGCCGGACATTGCCTGATCGCACTGGCATCCACGGCGCTGGCTCTCTCTGTTGGACTGGGCTTTGTCAGTCCATGGCTGATCTTGGGACTGAGTTTCTTGGCGGGATGCGGCTTTGCCTTGAATGATCCAGCCTGGCACGCCTCGGTCGGCGACATCCTGGAAAAGCGCGACATACCCGCTGCAGTGACGCTGATGTCGGTGGGGTACAACGTGGTTCGGAGTATAGGACCGGCGCTGGGCGGTGTAATTTTGGCTTTGCTGGGCCCCCTTACGGCTTTCGCCTTCGCTGCGCTGACCGACCTGGTCCCGTTGAGCGCTGTGCTGCGCTCCAAGTGGCAAGTTCGCTCTTCGCCTCTTCCGCGCGAGCGGATGACGACGGCCATTCATGATGGCATGCGCTTCACGGCAATCTCCTCGGAGATCAGAGTGGCGATCGTGCGCGCAACCCTGTTCGGGCTGTCAAGCATCTCGATCCTTGCTCTGCTCCCCCTCGTGGTTCGCGACCAACTGGCGGGGGGGCCAATTGTTTACGGCGTCCTGTTAGCCGGCTTCGGCACAGGCGCCTTCATCGCGGGCATTGGCAATAGCTACTTGCGACGCATCACGTCCCAAAATCGATTGATCACGCTCGCATCCGTTGCTTGCGCAACGTGTTGCCTTTTACTGGCTCTCACATCATCGGTGGCTGTAGCAGCGATCGCGCTTGCAATCGCTGGCGCAGGCTGGGTTGTCACCTGGACCGGAACCGACGTGTGTGTGCAGTTGGCAAGCCCAAGGTGGGTCGTTGGTCGCACCCTGTCGATCTATTACGCCCTGACCTACGGCGGCATGGCAGCGGGCAGCTGGATCTGGGGTGCTGTCGCGCAGTACTATTCCCTGACGTGGGCTTTGGAAGGTGCTGCAGCGGCGCTGTTGCTGGTTGCAGCCGTGGGAAAGCTATTGCCGGTACGGCTATGGGAGGAATCGGATCAAGGGGGGGCCTTCGACTTCAGGCCACCAGAACTGGCCCTCGATTTGAAGCCCAGGAGCGGCCCGATCGTGATCAAGGTGGAGTACTCGATACCCGAGGAGAATATCGAGGAATTTCTGAGCTGCATGCGCGAAAGGCGGCGCGTTCAGAGCCGTGCCGGTGCGCGGGACTGGACTCTCCAGCGCGATCTTCAGAACTCGACTCTTTGGACCGAGACATTCCGCACGCCGACATGGACGGACTATCTTCGTCTGAACCATCGGCTAACGGTGACTGACAGGGAGGTAGGCGAGCGCCTTGCCGCTCTGCAGGTCGGTGATTCTCCTCCTCGTCTCTCACTTTCGATCGAGCGGTCGACAAGCCCCGCCCGCGGCAGCCAAGTCCAGCCTGTGCCCTTTGTATCGCGCCCGTAAGGAAACCAGTAACTTTTCTGGGTTCGGACACGGGAATGGCCGAGACCTACTCCATCTTTAGTCGGGACTGCCCGGATTGCCATACGTTGCGGCCGGTTAGGCGAGCATGAGGATTTGTGTGGCACGTACGTCCACCACGGGCCCATGTCCAGCCCCACCGCTGCCATCAGATCGGCTTGGGCACGGGTTCAGGTCGCCTGTCCCCCGGCATCGTGGCGAGCAGCGCGAGCAAGGGGGCGGAGGGGTCTCCCCGGTCTGCACGGAGCGAAGCGGGCAGACGGAGGAATCCGCCAGCGGCGACTTGCAGGGAGAGGGCCGCGCGCCTCTTTCCCTCCCTCACAAAACGTGCCGCCAAGCACGTTCACGTCGGCGCAGCCGTGCCGCAGAGCCGGCCGCAACAAAGAAGGCCCGCAAGGCGGAAGCATCGAAATGTCCGCCAGCGGGACCAATTCAGTTCGGTGCTGGAGAAAGCGGTTCAACAGGGCGGCCGTAGGGGCACCAGCATAGCGCCGTCGCCAGGCGCGATGCGGACCGACAGCCCCGACGAAGGGCGCTGATTGATCGACTGAAATTGGATCGGGTCATTTTATCAGCTGACATAATCCATGAATTTTTCACGGTGCTTCAGCCCGCGCCTGGATTTTCTGCATTTAGCTGCAGCGAAGGTCCCGGTGATGCGGTGGAAGCGCACCCGGGGCATCTTGGACCTATTTGATGCAGCCATCCAGGACTGCTGCATTGCCACAGCAGTGGTCACAACATACTAGGCGGGCTTCTGGAGATGACGCGACGATCGGTCAGACGCTCTTTCATTGGCTGCGGTCGGCGCCAGACGGTCGCGGAGCTTCAAATCTGATCGGGCTCCCGAGCGAATTGCCGTCCTACGAGCATTCGGGACCGATCCCGGCCTACAGGCACGCCTTACTTCGGGCGGCGGATCAAGTGATCCGTGAGGGGAATGCCACGCCGGCATGGCTCGCCAATGACTTCAATGCCAACTGTCGGCAGTCACATCATAAATTAAGCATAGCTCCGCGACGCATATCCAAGGTGGCGCACAATCCTGCGAACTGTCATCGCTGTGACAACAATCGCCAAACCAAGCAAAGTGGCGAACTCGATTCTGCTCGCGAGATCCCAAAGCTCTCCGAACGGTATTAGATCCATGAAGCGAAACACGGCACCCTGAAGCAGGTAAAGCAGCAGTGTGCTCTGACCAAGCTCCAGCGCGACAAAGCGAGCTACGCGAGTTGAATAGCCAACTCTCCAGCATAGGAATATAAGCTGCATCGCCACTGCAGAAGTTGCTACCGAGCCAGCGAACATCAGCAACACTTGTTTGGCCGACTGTGCATCGTAGATCAAAACAAGATTGTTGTAGACGTACGTTTCCTTTCCCCAAAGCACGTGAACGCAGCCATCGAAAGTAACACCACAAAAATAGCCTTGTGGCGCCTGATGCTAGCTGCCTGCCATCCGATCGGCTGCGCAAACAAGAACCCCAAACAAAAGAATGGGTATGTGTATCGTACCAACGGGGTTATTGACCACGGGACGGGCGCGAATGCGATCGCAATTGCAGATGCGCCTATGATCCACACCGACGAGCCATTGAAAGTCGTGAGCAACTTTATCAGGACGAAGGACGCGAAAGCTGCCCAGATGAACCAGTATGTGCCAATGAACTCCCTAAAAAAATCCAACATTCCACTGGTTAAACTGTTCGCCGAAGACATTACGGCGGCCTTCGATATCCAAATCAACGCACACCAAAAAAGCATTGGCAATACTAGTTGCATTGCTCGATCACTGACGCCTTGAGGGAACGATTTGCGCAGAATCGCTCCCGAAGAAAGATATCACTTATCGCCATAAACAGAGGCATGTGAAACATGTAGATCGACTTAAAATATGGCGACAGCCAAAAGGCGTCGGTGCCTCGATAGACAACATATTGCAATAGATGGCAACTATCACCAAGATAATGAGTACGCCTTTGGCGAAATCGAAGCTTAGGTCTCGGGCCTTTGCCGCTTCTGGGCGCGAGTCTCGCCCCTTCGAACCGACTGTTTTGTGATTAAGCATCAGACCTCCAGCCGATATCCTGCCGTTACCGCTCCCACTTTGCTTCTAGAGTGGTTCACGCACGGCATCTTCGGATCCCATTCTGGATTGTCGCACCCCAATGCAGCCGGTAATGGAGAGGATGGAGGGCCGCAGCACGACACAAGCGGAACAGGCCTGTTCTGGGCTAGAAGGCCGCAATATTTCCATTGAACTTCGTCCTCATCGCCTCAATAGCGGCAGTGCCGCCGCCTGGAATGTAGATCAACCGGAACTCAGGGCTCGCGCCGGCCAACTTCGGTTGGTTTCCAATGGTCAAGCGGCGCCGGTCGTTCCATAAGCCTTCCTCAAGAAACGGACGGTATCCGCTATTCCCTCTAGTCGGTAAAATCGATAGTGTTTATGGAACGCATGCGCATGATGGATACATGCGCATCTTGCAGTGCATGGATGAGGCGGCGATTCCCGCGGAGCAGCACCTTTCGAGGGCGTGCCACAAAATCGCTGGGTTCGACCTGCGCGGCGACTGGGTGGAGATCCGCCTGATCTAAAGCGTCACCCACCCGACGGACAACATCTCACGACGCGGCCGAGCAGCTTGGCCAAGAATCCGCACTGGCCGATCTCGCGGTGCGTGCGATCGCCTCCTCGATAGCATTGGAGCAACACCTTCTTGAAATCGGCCTGTGCCGGCAATTTTGTCGTAAAGCTCATGGTGGCGTCTCCCGCACGCGCGCAGGACAGCCGGCAGATCGCGCATCTTGGCGATCAACCCTGCCATTCGGCCCGTCGTTCTTCTTTATTCCAATGGAGATCGTAATCAGGTCCGGCCGGTCCTGCACTGAAGTGTTCTCCCCTCGAGCAGCCACGTCGGCGCCGCTCAGAATCTTCGACGAGCGCGCCAGGACAGCATCGATCTCCGCAAATTCTTGCCAGCAGATCGTCCTCACATCATCATGCCCTTGGCTTCAACCGGGCTGGTGCCCTCCCCTTCCCGGCTTTTTGTCCCGACGCTCGGGTCGCGCCGCCCCGGCCCGGTCAAGGCCAAAAAATCGTCGCGGGTGAGCGCCCACTCCGGCTTCTGCCAAATATTCGCCGGCGGGTTCGCAGCACCGCGGGCGCACGGGTGAGCTCGTGGGTAGGAGTGCGGATGGAAGTAGGCGATGCACATCGTCACCAGCACCTCAGATTGTGTGAGGTCCACGGCCCGCTCGTTTCCGCCGACGGCGGCGCGGCGGGCGTCGGTATACGCAGGGCGGGTCCGTCGCCTTGGCCTCAGTTTCGGGGCAATGGCAGGCCCCGGTCAGCGCGGCGCCGAGTTGGGCGGAAAGATCGACGGCGCGCAACGCGGGGCTCCTACGCGACGAGCAGTTTTTCCCCCGGTCTGACCCGGCCTCGACTCCAGATGCCGCAATGACCGTCGCGGCCCGGCGCGGTTGATCGGGTCTCATGCCCAAAGCTGCCTCGGTGCCCAGTAGCGGCACCGCATTGCCCCTCCCAGGCGCTGCGCCAGTAAAGCGTCGGCGAGCCAGCATCCGACGGTGCGTTCGAAGCGATCTCATTCGGCGGCCATGATCGCGCCGGTCACCATGCCGCAGCGGAAAGCTGCCGAGCTCGTCTGGCCAGGTCGCTGACCGCCTCGTCGTCGCGGGCGACGACCGAAATCTTCCCTACCGCAGCGAGGTTTCTCCCGTTAGAAGATCCTCAGCGGGATGGGCAGCCAGTTCACGCCCGGCCAACAGCATCCGGCCCGCGGGGCCGACCTCGTCTCCCGGTCGTGTGAGCAGAAGAACATCGCGAAGTGCGGCTTCATCCTCGACGCCGCGAGCCTGCTCGCCGTACCGCGGCCGCCGAAAGCCCTAGGCGGTGTCACCAGGCGCCAGCCCACCTCTCTAGCTGGCGGACCATCGCATCGAGCGCGCCGATGGCCGCACCTGCAGTGATTGCAAGTCCTCATGCGCCGCAACTGTTCGGGTCGGGGGCAGCCCTGCGCAACCAGGCCGGCACCGCCGTCGTCGGCGGGGCTTCCGTGGCACCGGGAAGAGTGCCGTGGTGGCGCAGGAGGGTTTTGGCTCAGAACCATGGAATACGATGAATGATTGGGGCGCTTTTTGTAGAGCGAACGATAAGTCTTGCACGACCAGCCATTTATCCCTCGCGAGATCAATGCCGCGGGCAATTAGCAGGCGAACTCCGTCCGGACTGAGTACCCGTTTCAACGCGGGCAAAGAAGTTGTGTAGCCATGTCACGAAATGCTTGGTCCGCTTCTCTGCCGGCCGATGGTCCATGAAATCCCCTCCTCACCCATGACACCAGACACCTCCTTGCCAATATGCCGATCAAGCACCGGCCGCCATGGCACCAGCGTGAACTCGCGCGATTTCTCGATGACAGCGTATTTTCCGCCGGCGAGCTCGACGGAGCGGCGGAGCGTGCCTTCTATTCGATCTCCACTCTGGGCTTCAGAATAGGGCAGACCGAGTTCGTTCGACAACTGGCCGGCCACGCGGTTCAACTCGCGTTGGCGCAGCATCGAAAGCATGTTGGCGCGATAGACGATCCGGTCCTGCTCTTCCCGAGCAAGACCTTGCGCAATCAGCCACTGCCGTCGGCGGCCTTGCGCCTCTCGGACATCGCGGCCGAAACCAGAGCTGTGCAAGGCCTCCGGTATGTCGGAAACCAGCTCTCGATCGAGCCAGGTGGCGCCGTCGAAGCTGACTTGTTGTTCCAGCGGCGTCGATGAGAGCTTGTCAACCGTGACAGGCTCGGCCCCGGCCCGCTGACGCTCGTAGTCAGACACACGGTCGAGATGATCCGGTGCGACGATCCAGGTGCCGTCCGGCTCGCGCTCGACACGACCGGTCGCCCGGCGGATCGCCTCCAGTCGCCGCACGTGCGTTTCGGCAAAGCGTTCGGTGGCCGACTGGTCATGCTTGAGATGGATATCGACGCTGTAGCGCCCGTCATGGGCCGTGGCGATCTCGGCAATTGTGCGGTCGACTTGCCTTGGCCCGGTGTCCCTCCGCGTGACCCGCACTATGCAGCCCTCTGGCGTCGGTTGGATGGCCTCGCCTTTGCCGATATCAACATAGTGGCTTTTGCCGTCCACGCCGTCGACGACGAGGTAATGGCGGTCAGTGATTTCGTCGGCCAGGCCGCGCGCAATGATGCGGCCGACGACAGGCTGCATCTGCTCTGCAGATCGATCATGGACAACATAGTCGGCGGCACTGCGGGCGAGCCCCTTGCCGGTCAGTTCGCGGTGCATGGTCTTGATGATGTCGCCCCGCTCGCCGATGCGGCGCAGTGTCGCTTCAAGCTCGCCATCAAGGCGCCAGCGGCCCGAGCCGACTTCCTCAGCCAGACCCATCCGCTCGAGCTTGCGCAGGCGGCCCTGGTGCAGCGTCTGGCGAAACGTGTCTCGGCTGGCCGGTGAGACATGCCCCTCATGGTCGCGCATGCGGAGCAGCTGCCGATCGATGCTGGTGAAGCGTTCCCGCTCCATTTCCTGGCGCAGGCGTTGCTCGATCTCGCGGTCCGTTCTCGGGCCAAGGTCGAGGCTGACCAGCTCGGCCGCCCGTTCACGGATTCCAGACGAGATGTAGTCCCGCGCGATGACGAGGTTTTCGTCGCGGTCGTCCTTGCCGCGGACGATAATATGGGTATGCGGATGACCAGTGTTGAAATGATCGACGGCCACCCAGTCGAGCCTAGTGCCGAGGTCTTCTTCCATCTGCGCCATGAGGCGCCGCGTGAGCGGCTTCAGGTCATCATACTCGATGCCGTCTTCAGGGGCGACGATGAAGCGGAACTGATGCCGGTCGCCATCGGCACGATCGATGAAGGCCTTGCCATCGACGCGGTCGCTGTCGGCGCTATAGAGCTCGCCAGGCTCGCCTTCGCGGGTGACGCCGTCGCGCTGGAGGTAGCTAAGGTGTGCACGTGCCCCGTCAACACCCTTGCCGGCCAGCTTGACGATACGGGCCTTGACGACGGCGCGCCGCTGCCGAAACGCCGCGTGGGGGTCGCGCGCTCTGAGAACGGCGGCAGCAGCCCCGCCGCGCCCCGCCCGGCTTCCGATGAAGCGGCCACGGCGACCGCTGCCGCCGCCGGCTCGGTTGATCGCGGCGCGGATCTGGCCGGCGAAACGCTTGCCTGCCTTCGAGCCGCGCGATCCGATTTTGCCCAGGCTCGGCTTGAACTCTTCATCCTGCATTGAGCCTCCTAGTAATCTTAAGCAATATCAGAGGTTTGTCGGCTGCAGCTCTCCTGACGCTGAAGGCAGCCTCCGTGGAAAACGATGTGCAGACAAAGACTTCGCCGCCTCCAGGAGGCGATGCCTTTATCTTGCCTTCCGCGGACCTGCCTCCTGCCTCCCTGCCTCCCTGCCTCCCTGCCTCCCTGCCCCGCCCGACCCATGGTACCCGTGCCCTCACCTGCGATCCGGCCGGCCTGACCTTGCTCGCTCCGATCCGAGCGGCACCACGATTTGGCCATTCGGATCGGTCGCGGAAACACCGTTTCGCAGGAAAAACAGCGACTGCCCGGACGGGATTTCCGGCGCTTTTCCGGAACGGGATTTGCCGGTGAACGCGTCCATGTCGGCGGCCGCGATCCCCGCCGCCTTGAGCTCTTCCAGATACGAAACCGTCTCGCTGGGCAGCGGTCGCCCACGCTGCAAATGCTGTTCGTAGCGGTCCGGCCCAGCGTTATAGGCGGCAAACAGGCCGGGAAAGCCGAAGCGGTCATACATGGCGCGCAGATAGGCAGTACCTGCCAGAATGTTATCGCGAGGGTCGTGCGGATCGGCTCCCAGGCCAAGCTCTGCGCGCATCTCCTCGTAGGTGCCGGGCATCACCTGCATGAGGCCAATAGCGCCGGCGTGTGAGGCGATCGGCCGTCCGTCCAGCATTGTCTGCCCCCCGCTTTCGGCATCCATGACGGCATAAATCCAGGGCTGTGGAATGCTGAATCGCCGGCTTGCTTCGGCTATCAAGTGCTGCCATCGTTGGAGCTGCGGACCACGGGAGATGGCGGCCGGCTCAGCGTCGGTCGCGGCGGAACAGGCGCATGGCGCTATCGCGACCATGCCCAGCATCAGGAGGGTTACTCGGTCCATAGCGGCACGAGCCTCCCGGCAATATTTTCGGCCGGCACCGGCCCGAAATAGCGGCTGTCGAAGGAGCGGTTTCTATCGTTGCCGAGCAGGAAAACCTCGGCGGCGGCGAGCTTGCGGCAGGCATTCCACCAAGGCAGCGGACGGTGCTGCGTGTCGGTTGCCAGCCGGCGCGCGACAATCTCGCCGCCGATGATGATGGCGTCGCCGAAGGCGCAGACATGCTCGCCAGGCAGCGCGGCAAGGCGCTTGACCAGCGGCACGTTGCTGGGCAAATAGAAGCGTTCAGCGGCGAGATCGGCGACCGGTTTTGGCGGGCGGACGAGCACCAGATCGCCACGAGCCGGCGATCCGGACGCGAGGCGATAGAGGCCGACCGGCGCACTCGCCGAGCCGTTCCAGACCAGCCAGGGCGATGGGTTGTCGAAAGCGGCGAAGCCGATCAGGCCGAGGCCCATGGTGGCCACGGCAATCGTCTTGCGCGCCCGAATGCGCCGCAGATGGCTGCCGATCAGACGGATAGTGGGACGCCGGCTCATGAGCGGCCTCCCTCACCGGCCGAGCCGGAATCGTGCCCGGCATCCTCGGGCCTGGTCTCCTGCGCGCGTCCCTTCGACCAGTCGTCGAGCTCGTCGATGTGATAGCGGACATAGCGGCCGTGCTTGCGAAATTGCGGGCCGCCGCCTTTGAGCCGCATCTTCTCCAGCGTGCGCTGGGACAGCCCGATATAGAAGGCGGCCTGCGCGGTATTGAGAAACGGACTGCCCTTCTTCGCGCGGGCCGCGCGTTCGTTTTCGTCGTCCATGATGGTCCTCGTTTCGTTACGGACAAGCGAAGGCGAGGATCGGCGAGCGAGATCGTTTTGGGGACGGGCGAAGAGTGGGGGGCGAGTTTTCGCCGCCCCTTCTTGAGAAGAGCCCCGCGCCGGTTGCGGCGCGAGGCTCGAGGCAGGCGGTTCAGTCGACCGGGTTCCAGATGATGGCGTATGTGTCGTCATCATCCTGGCCGGCGGCGCGGCCGAGATTGGCGTAGAGCTTGCGCGGGCCGAACTCCGGGGCGGCAATCGACAGGCTCACATAGTCCTTGCCGGAGGTCTCGCCGGTGCGGATCCAGCCGGCCCCTACTTCGACCCCTTGCGTCAGCACCCGGAAGTCGGGATGGGTGTCGGCGCTCTTTGCCTGATTGGGCACGATGTCGATGTCGGCGCGCACGCTGAGCGTCTTGAGCTGGCCCTTGTAGCCGCCGTTTTCCTGTTTGGTGACGTATCCGATCGCGGTCATTTTCAGTCTCCTTTTGGTGCTCGCCGGGGACCATTCCCCTGCGATGGCGGACCGTGATGGGCGCGTCCGGACCGCGGAACCGGGACGGCCGCAGCGATAGCGGAGGACCCGAGCGGACAGCTTTTTTGAAGCGAAGCGGCGCGAGGAAGCCGCCGCAGGCGGCGGGGAAAAAAGCTGCTGGCGAGGGTTTCGGGCGGGCCGGATCCGCCCATAGGTCGTCAAGCCAGCCGCAGGGGAATGGTCCCTGAGACACATGGAGGCAGGTGGCGCGATCGGCGGCACAACGAGCAGGCGGCATTACAGGGCGCCGGCTGCGCGGGCTCTGTCGGCAACCCGATCGGACAATTGGCCCCATGCGCCTGGCGCCTCAGCAAGCAACCCGGCGCGGTGCAGGGCTGCCGAAACGGGCGCGAATTGGCGTCGGGATTTCTCGCGCGCGGCACTGGCTCGACAAGACGCCCAATCGGCAGCCGGCGCGACCCGGAGCGGCGCGCGCGACCTGAGCGGCGGTAATCGAGAGAACCGCCGCTCGGGCCCTGATCGATTATTCGCGGACGAACAGCGGCTGTACATGTGTCCACTGATCGGCGGTGCGGAAGCCGCCGCGGCTGGTGTAGCTTTCGGCCGGGAATTTCATCCAGCGCGGCAGCCAGCTCTCGACCTTCTGGCGGCCATTCTCGCCCGCCAGGAAGTCGCGGATTATCTTCTTTTGCGTCTTGACCTTCTCGGCGACATTGCCGTCCGCGACCAGCTTGCCGCCGACCTCGGCGAGCATCGAATTGGCGATTTCCTTATCGCGCAAGAGGTCGAAGAAGGCATCGTCCGGTTCCCACCATGCGCCCATATCCACGTTCAGATGGTTGCCGAGCGCCTCGATGACGGCGCTGCCGGCTGCAAGCGTCTCGGCCATGACAAGGGTGAGAACGCGCATGACATCGTCGTCGCACAGCGCCAAGAGGCGGGCGAACACGCCGGCGATAGCAAAGGCGTCGCCATTGCTGCCGGCCACCACTCCATCCTCATCCGGTGATCCGACCAGGGCCAACACCTCGCGCCGCTTTTTGCCGAATGCAGCTTCAGCCTTGCAGCCGGCAAGGCTGGCAGTCACCGTCTCGTTGACTGCGCGCTGTGGCTCACGGCGCACCTGCCACAGGCCGGAACCGGTGATGGCGTGCGCCACCACGAGGCGCAGCGCCACGGCGGGATGGTCGAGCATGGCCGCACGCACGGCAGCATGGCGATGCAGATCGAGATAGTTCTGCATCGGGCCGGTGAGTTCGGGGCGCGGCGGCTTGGCGGCTGTTTCTTCTTGCTCGCCGCCCTCGCGGGCGCGGCGGGCTTCCTTGCGTGACAGCCAGCCCTCGTGACACTCGACCTCGCCGCGATGCGAGACAGTGATGACGACCTTGCCGCCCCTCTTCTTCGGGGTCTTCTCGTGGTCCCATGGGTGGAAATATTGGCCCGGTTCCAGCAGCACCACCTCGCTCCAGCCCTCGTTGAGATATGTGTCGCGTCTGGTGGCAATCGCTTCGTTCTGCTTTTGCCAGAACAGGTCGGCATCGGCGAAATAGCTGTCCTCGCCGAACAGGTCCGAGGTGATCAGGCCGGGATATTCGTCGATGGCAAACAGCGCCACCTTGGTGGAAATCGACTGGCCGCCGAACAGCCATTGCTTCAATTGAAAGCCACGCGGCGCGTATTGATCGGGATCGGCAGACAGAGCCAGCCAGTCCTTCTGCTGCGCCTTGGACGCCATGGTGAGATGGCGCACCGTCTCGGTATCGATCTCCTCGCGCCGGTAGGCTTCGCGGATTTTGGGCAAGAGGTCGCCAAGCGCCAGAATGCGTTTGACCTTCAGGTCAGTGATGCCGAAGGTCGCAGCGATATCGGGAACGGTGCGGCCTTGCCTGACGAGCCGCGAAAACGTCTCCCATTGCGAGACTTCGTCAGGATCGAGGCGGGCGAGGTTTTCGATCAGCGAAGCTTCCAGCGCATCGGCGTCATCACCGTCCTCCATGATGGCGCAGGGCAAGGGATCGCCTTCGCCGCGCTCGTCGGCAAGCGATTTCGCGGCGAAATAGCGCCGCCTGCCGGCAACGATCTCGAAGGTTTCCGGCTGGCCGTTGGGCCGCACAAGGAGAGGCACCAGCACGCCGCGCGCACGCACTGACGGCAGGATGTCGGATATGTCGGGCGCGCGTTTTCCATGGCGCATGTTGAGCGCGGAAATATTGAGCTGATCCAAGGGGATGTGGGCAAGCTGCATGGTTACTCTCTTTCGCTTTGGTTGAGGTTGTCCCGCCGCAGAGGCCGAAGGCCGGCGCGGCGGGACGGTTTTTGCGCCTATCGGCGCTGCTGTTCCGCCGTGTCGGGCGGAAGCTCGGAATGGGGCTTTGAAAGGGCGTCTGCTGCCTGCCGCAGAAGTCGCTCGGCCTCGGTGATGTGGCCGCAAATGCGGGCGGCTTCGGCATAGACGGAGAGCGGAAAGCGCGCCTGGAAATGCAGGTCGCGCTCGATGCCGAGGCCAAGCGGACCTTTTACGGATGCAAGCTCGGCCAGACTGACGCTGCCGAGTTCGGGGAAGCCGAAGCCGAGATCGCAAAGGCCGAACAGCGTGTCGCCATCGGCGCCGAGTTCGCTCAGAAGCCACGTGGCGGCACCTGTGGGATTAAACAGTTTCACAACGGGAAAATGGTCGATGTCGGCGTCGGCAGTACCATTGGCGAGCAGTCGTGCGCGCAATGGATCGGTGATCAGGATCATGGAAAGACTCCTTGTCAGAACAGGTCGAGTTGATTTCTGCTGGCTTCATCGAAGAGGCCGATATCGAGCGGCTTTTGCGCCGCGCGCGGACACATCGGCGCGTCCATCAGGAGGGTGAGCCGATCGCGCGTGGTGATCGGCCGGACACCGGGAATGAGCATCTGCTCGCCTTGCGGCGTCGGCTCGCTCGCGGTCAGTTGAGGATCGCGCATCGTCATGCCGCAATCCCTTCCTGCGCCTCGCCTTCGGCATCGGCCTGAAGGCCAAGCAGGAAATCGGCGGCCTTGGAGGCAAGACTGGCGGCACGGAAGATGGCGCGATTGTCCTCGCGCAGCACCTTTAGCCATGAGCCGATGTAATCGGCATGACGCACGGTCGGCTCGATACCGAGATTGCTGCAGACGAAGGCGGCAGTGATTTCGGCGACCAATTCTTCACGCGCGTAAGCCTTGGAGCCGAACGAGCCGGAGAGGTCGCGAGCAAGCCGCGTCCGGTGGCCGGTCCAGTGGCCAAGCTCGTGAAAGCAGGTCCGGTAATAGTCGATCTGGTGATGGAACGCCGGCTGCGGCGGCACCTGAATGTGGTCGCTGCCCGGCATGTAGAAAGCGCGATCGCCGCCGACCCTGAAATCCGCACCGCTGGCGCGAATGAGCGTCTCGGCCTGCGGCACGATCTCGCACTGAGGCAGCGGCTCGGCGGCGGCGTAGAGGTCTTCCGGAAGATTATCGCACTGCGCGACATTGAAGACGGTGAAGCGCTTCAAAAAAGGCACGGCCTGTGGTTCATCGCCCTCGTGGCGTGCGCGCTCCTTCTCGTCCTTGGGGACAAAGCGGTCGGCATGCACGATGGTCGTGCCGCGCTCGCCCTTCCTGACGTTGCCGCCAAGGACGAGCGCCTGCCGGAAGGTGAGCCAGTTCTGGCTGGGATAGCTGCGCTCGATGACCGCGCCCCACAGGATGAGGATATTGATGCCGGAATAGGTGCGCCCAGAGGATGCATTCCTCGGCAGGCCAAGGCCTGCCTTTGCGCTGCCCCATGGCTTGACCCATGGCACGGTGCCGCGCTCCAGCTCGGCAATGATGCGGTCCGTGATCTCCTGATAAAGGCTGGCGCTGGGGCGCCCGCCCTTGCCTGCGCCAGCCTCTGTGCTGGCGGAACGCTTGCTGTTTGCATGCATCGTCTCATCCTCCGCTCGCCAATCGCCGCGCCTTTCCCCGGAAGCGGGGTGGGCGGCGAGTCGCGACCGGAAAGGCCCGCCGTGGGAGGCGGACCGCATCCGAAGGACCGGAACGAAGAGGAGGACCCTGAGCGGCACGCGAAGGGTTGCGGGCTGCCGCGGCGGGCCTAGAAGGGGGTGCCGCCCACCCCGCGCCACCGGGAAAGGCCAACAGACAAACCGCGCCGCCCGCAAGGGCGGCGGCCGTCACAGCCCGAAGGGCTGCCCACGCGAAGGGGCGAAGCCGAATGGCCGAGACCGCCTGAGCTTGCCGAAGAAAAGCGGGCTCGGTTCACGAGCACCTGGTGCGCGTCGTCAGGCGCGCGGGCGCCCGCCAGGACGGCAGGCTGGACAGATTTTTCGAACGGATCGCGATAAATACTTCAAATGAATGCTGCACCGAAAACATGTGCGATGCAGCATTTTCGCAAGCATTTACCACGGACGCTCAGACCCGAGACTTCCGCCACCCAGCCTTGCGCGCGGCTTCCTCCGAACAAAACCAGCGCTCGCCTTTCAACAGGTTGATGCGCGTCTCCCAGTAATATTCCTGTCCGGGAACATGATAGATGCGCTCGCCCGTGTTGTAGCTGATATTGGCTTTGATGTTGCAGCCGACAGCGGCAGGGCCGATTTCGAAGGCAAGAAAGCCAGCCAGGATTGTTCCACCAGCAACGATCTTTGCCCACAACGGAACGTCCTTCGAACGATGGCGCTCGCCATACCTGCGACGGTTGTACCGATTGTCTTGATAGCGATGGTTGCCCACGCCCCTTCTCCCCGAAGAGAGAATGCGACGTTTGCAGCCTGGAGTCTATAAGTCTGGTCTAATTCACCGGCCCTGTTCCGAACCATTGAATGAACGGCGCATCCTTACCCGTGATATCCTTCACCGTCTTTAACAGCGCGTCATGGGTGCGTTGGAGAGCCCGGTAATGGTCGCTGCTAGGTGATAGAAGCGGCTGGACGATGCTCTTGTGCAGCCGTTCCGCCTCCGCCAGAAAGCGCTCGATTTCAGCCTGTGAAAGCTGCCTGGAAAGTTTGGTCCTAGCCATTGCGATCTCCGTTGAGGAATCGCCCCACCTAGGATTATCATCCTATATCGGCATGGCCTGGTAAAGACCCACCCGCAGCGGAATGGCAGCTTGCCGAAGAAAAGCGCGCTCGGTTCACGGCACCGGCGCGAGCCGTTAGGCGCGCGGGCGCCCGCTAGGACCGCAGGCTGGACAGAATCTCGCACGGATCAGCGTCAAGCGCCGCAGTTAAGTCGAGAAACTCGATGACGTCGAGACGACGCTCTCCACCCTCGTACTTGGCCACGAAGGATTGGGGACGATCAAGCTTCTCGGCCACCTGCGCCTGAGTCAGGCCTTTGGCCTTGCGCAGGGAAACCAGCTGGGCCAGAAACCGCTGGTGGCGGGGCGATCGAAGAGACTTGGGCATGTAGGCGAACCGGTCGGGTAAAGACCGGATCAGCGACTAATCCCGGTTTCGGATTATCCCATTTTGGGATATGCTGCGGGCGCTCAACAGGCGAGGTTCGCAGGCATGAATCGATCAATGGGAACAGATGAGACTCGAAACTCAACTCTGTGCGACGAAGTCCCCTGGTCGGAGAACCTCACGAGCTACGACAGGGAGCATTTCACGATCTACCTGCGGATCCTGGATGCCTGCGCCGACAATGCCAGCGAAGAGGAGATGGCCGATCTCATTCTCGGCATCGACCCGGCCCTTGAACCGGTCCGCGCCCGCAAGGCTCTTCGCAGCCATATCGACCGGGCGAACTGGATGGTGACGACCGGCTACAAGGAACTGTTCGCCGGCTGACGCACAGCACGGATTGTCATGCTCTTCAAACAAGGAAGTTCAGATACCCGTCACTCATGAGCGCACGGCCGCGAGAGACGGCGCGGCGGGAGCGGTCACAACTGGTTCGCGTGCTGTTTGACTGCCATTTCCAGTGCTTGGCTCAGAGGCACAGCCTTGGAGAACAGGAAGCCTTGAGCGGTTCGGCAGCCAAGCTTGTGCAGGGTTTGCCGATCCGCCTCTGTTTCGACGCCCTCGGCCATGACCTCGATCCCGAGCATGTTACCGAGATCGATGACCGATTTGACAAGCAGTCGGTCCTCTCGGGACTTGGCCAAGCCGCGAATGAAGCCCTGGTCTATTTTGACCTTGCGTATCCGACTGTCCTTGAGCGATGCCAACGTAGAAAAGCCGGTGCCGAAGTCATCGAGCGCGATGGAAATGCCGGCATGTGAAAGCCGTCCGAGCTTTTCATCCACTCTGTCCGGGTCCACCGGGGATTCTTCGGTAATCTCGATTTCGAACATCGTTGCAGGGAGGCCTTTTGCCGCCAGACCATCCAAAACCATGTCGTCGATATCGCCGGCTTCCAGTTCGCGCGGCGAAACATTCATCGCCACACGGAAATCACGACAGTCAGCTTTCACCAAGCCGTCGATAAAAGCACAACAGTCGGCGAATACGGTTTGCGTCAGCAGCTGAAGCATTCCGGTTTCGCGTGCAGCTGTGATGATTTCGGGTGGAGAGATGGCACCATGAATCGGATGGGACCACCTCAGCAAGGCTTCAAAACCGACCACGGCCTCGGTGTCGAGTTTCACGATCGGCTGGAACCAAGGTTGCAAGCTTCTCGTCTTTATCGCCGAATGAAGGTCCCGTTCGACGGACTGGCGGCGTTGCAGTTCCCTGTCGAGTTCGGCATCGAACAGGCAAAATTCGTTCCTGCCACGACGCTTGGCCGTATAAAGGGCGATGTCCGCCCGCAACAACATTTCGGTCAGGCCCGGGCTTTCCGCCAGGTATATTCCTATCGATGCCCCGACACGGACGGACGCGACCTCGATATAGGGTCGGGCAATTTTGGCTATGATATTGGAGGCGAGATCACTGGCAGAAAGCGAAACCCTCGTTGAGGGAAAAAACAGCACGAATTCGTCGCCGCCGATACGAGCGAGCGTTGAGCCTTCCGGTGCTTCCTCCTCTATGCGGCGGGCGATCCTGACAAGCAGTTCATCACCGGTCCTGTGACCGTAGGTATCGTTGACGGATTTGAACCCGTCCAGATCAACCAGCATTGCCACGAAGGGGCCATCCGCGGTCTCGAAACGTCCGATTGCGTCTTCGAGGCCACGCCTGTTGAGAAGGGCCGTCAGGTGGTCCTGCCTGGAACTGGCCTTCATCTCCGCCGCAAGCCGCTCGGCCTCATGCCTCAGGCGGCTCGCTTCGCGGAACCGTGCTTGCCCAACAAACGAAGCTCGAACCAAGCCGCCCATGAAGAGCAGAACGGTAAAAGCCAGAATGTAGTCTTCAAAATTGCCTTTCGCCAAAAGGCAAGCCACCGTGATGAGGAGCGGAGGTGTGATGAAGTTGGTCGCCGCCGCGGCATACGAACTGCCGTATGTAACCGCACCAGCTGAAATGCCCGCCAGAATGACCAGATGCAGAGGTGCTTGAGGTGTCGTGTATCCAACAGTCAGGACGGCCAGGAAGGACCAGGCAAACCCTGCCAGAAGAGCAAGGATGCCAAACCAGCGAAGCCGCGGCAAAACCCCCACTAATCCGTCATGGCGCCCCGTTTCCTTTAGCTGATAACGCGCGAGTGCAAGGCGGGCGGCATTTATCGCATTGACGACCAGGAACCAGATTGCAGCTGCAAAGCCGCTGCCAGAAAGGGCGTGCACCGCCCAAATCAGGCCTGACAGGATAGCGCTTATCGGCATCGACACGAAGAGGCCGGCCCTCAGGTCAGCAAGCTGATCCTGACGGATTTTGGCCTCCAGCGTGTCTTCATTCTTCGGGGCCATGGACGGACCAGCTTGCTCCCATCGTTGTTCGCGAGGACAAGCCTACGCAGGCCCACTGAAGGACGGGTTAACTATCCAGCGGGGATAACCAGTGTGCTCACCATGTCTTCGGGGCGCACGTCTGCCTCTTGGCCTTGCCGTCTGATCATCGAGCTCTTGCCCGCACGCGTGCCTTGATCCGAACCATCCCAGGATCGGCAACGTCACCATGGAAGCAGCCTTACGAACGGCTCAAACGCGCCCGGCGAGACAAAAGGAAGCCGGGCCGAGATAGCGTTCCAGAGCGGCAGCGCTGCCTGCGATTCACCGCCTGAGCATGGCCGAAATGCCATGGCGGATAAAGGGAAGATATTGGGCAAAGCGAAGCCCTGCATGTCTTGCAAGCCGTGCCGCCGGGTGCTCGCCTGAGTAGAGAGCGACAAGTGCATTCGTAGCATGATAGAGCGGTGCCGCCGACAGACGCAGCCGGCTTTCGTATCTGCCGAGCATGTCGGGATCAGCAATGTCGCGGCGCTCGCGACATGCCGCCAGGATTCCATCGGCGAGTTGCTTCTGGCCGCTGAGGCCGATGTTGAAGCCATGCGCGGTCACCGGGTGCATGCCGAGGGCAGCATCGCCGATCAGTGCCGCACTCGGAGCCCAGAACTTGTGCGCCCAGGTCGTGACCAGCGGATAGGCATGGCGGGTGCTTGCCAAGGTCATCTCTCCGAGGCGTCCTCGACAACGGTTCGTCAATTCCATCAGGAACAAATCGTCGTCGAGAGCAAGCAGTCTGTCGGCCTCGTTTGAGCGCAACGTGAGAAGCAGCGACGACACGCCTTCCATGAGCGGCAACATCGCTATCGTCTGATGGTGATCGAACCATTCGACCGCGATCTGGTGATGGGCGCGCTCGTGCCTCACCCGGCAAATCAGCATGGAGTTGCCAAGCCGATTGATGTCGGCCCCAATGCCGAGCAGGTCGCGCGTCGCGGACAGACGCGAATCCGCTGCAACGAGCAGCCGAGCGGCCAATTGCCTGCCATCACAGAGCCTTATGACTGCTTCTTTGTGGCTGGTTGTTGCATTGACGACCGAGTGGCCGCACAGCAGCTGGGCATGACCCTGGAAGTGGACAATCTTGAACAGGGCGTCGCGGATCCGACAATTTGGGACCAGAATTCCGAGTGGTTCCCCAGATCCGCTGGGAGAATCGAAGCTCAGGGCGAAAGGGCTCGATCCGTTGAGCACGCGCGCGCCTTGTAGCGGTGATTTGTCCGAAGCGGGGATGGCATCCCAGGCGCCGAGCTCGCGAAGGATTCCAACCGATGCGTGGGTCAGCGCGATCTCGCGACCGTCGAAAGCCGGATTCGCCAGGCTTTCGAGCGACTGCCGTTCAACCACTGCCACCTTGAGTCGGCTCTGGGCAAGCGACGCGGCGAAGGAAAGTCCGACCGGCCCGGCTCCGACGACAATAACGTCGAATCTATCGACAGAGCCGGCCATCAGCGTGCCGCCATTGCGTCGGCTATCTGCGACGAAGGGCACTGGAACGCATCGCAATCGATCCACGGTTTGCGGCTCATCTCCCCAAGCGTCTCCACGCGACCTAACCGTCGGTTAGACATCCGTTCTCCGTTCAAAAATGCTCAATAAACCATGCCGATGAAGAGATAACCCTGATGTGGATCAACCAGGCTCGATAAACGCGGCAACGGCGGGTTCACGGTCGACTGGTCGATCGCCACGCCATGGTCTGGTCAGGTCATCATGGAATGGCCGGCTTCCCGTACGGTGCGGCCCTTTCCTGGCCGAAAGTTCGGCAACGTATTCTGGCTGATCCGTTCGCACCCGTCGCGCGCCGAAATCGGCATGACGCGAAGCAACCGCGGAAAATATTCGAGCGAGTCCTCGCAGGGCAGGCTGGGTCAACTGCGTGGCTCGTCGCGGTCGATCAGGATCCGCTCGGCGGCGCCATCGAGATCTTCATATTGGCCGCTCCTCAAGGCCCACAGGAACCCCGCCAGCCCAAGCGCTCCGAGGAACAGGGCCACAGGTATGAGGTAGGCGAGCGTCGTCATGAGGATTGTGCCAGTGCGCCAATGTCCGAGCGCCTGTCATGTCGGGCATCTTGCACCGATGCATTTGACACGAAACCTTGCAGGCGTAGCGCATTGCCGATGACCAGGAGGGACGAGGCGGACATCGCGACCGCCGCGATCAGTGGCGTAACGTGCCCCAGAATGGCGACCGGCACGGCGATGCCATTGTAAACGAATGCGATCGCGATGTTCTGCCGGATCAGCAGTCCGGCCTTCCGCGAAATGTCTAAAGCAAGTGGGACCGCCAGAAGACTTTTACGCAGGAACACGAAATCCGCGGCGTTGCGACCGATATCCGCCGCCGTGGCCGGAGCGATCGAAACGTGTGCGGCGCCCAACGCAGGCGTGTCGTTGAGCCCATCGCCGACCATCAGCACCTTGTGGCCAGTTCGCGTCAATGCTTCGATGTGTTCGACCTTCCCGGAGGGAAGCAACGCGGGAACGAAGCGCTCGACGCCCAGTGCTTCCGCGACTTCGCCGCAGGCAGCTTCTGTGTCGCCCGACAGCATCTCCACCGACACGCCGGCGCCGTTCAGTTGCTCGATGGCCGCCTTGGCATCGGCACGCAGCTCATCCTCGAAATCGAAAGTCGCGACAATGACCCCGTCCTTCGTCAGAACGGTTCCGCCATAGCCTTGTTTGCCTTCGCCGACGGTGCGGGCTTTCCACTCACGCCATCCGCGGCGACCCAGCCGCCAGGTACTGCCCTCGGCGATGGCTTCGATGCCGAAGCCCGGATGCTCGCTGACGGACGCGAGTTTCGGCTGGCCGGCAAAGGCTGCATTGCCAGCGATTGCCTTCGAAAAGGGATGGCGGGAATGCGCTGCCATCTCGGCCGCCATGGCGAGCATCGTCGGATCGATGGACGGCGCATTGATCAGCCTGGGCAGTCCGAGCGTAAGCGTGCCGGTTTTGTCGAACAATGCCGTGTCGATCCCCGCCAGGCGCTCCATGGCGGAGCCGTCCCTGACCATGACGCCGCTTTCAAACAGCCGCCGCGCAGCGACCACCTGCACGATCGGCACGGCGAGACCGAGCGCGCACGGGCATGTGATGATCAAAACGGCGATGGCGATGGTTATTGCCCGGTGCCAGTCGCCGGTCGCCGCCATCCAGCCGAGGAACGTCACAAAGGCGGTGAGGTGGACCACGGGGGCATAGAGCGCGGAGACGCGATCGGCGATCCTGCGATGGCGGGAGCGGCCGCCCTCTGCCGCTTCCATCAGCCGAACCATTTCGGCCAGGAAGGAATCCTTCGCGGCGGCCGTCGCCTCGATGGTCAGCGGACCGGTGAGATTGAGTGTACCGGCCTGGACCTGCGCCCCCGGGCCCACCGTTCTGGGCGTGCTTTCCCCGGAAACCAGGGAACAGTCGAGATCCGACGCCCCGCCAATGATCCTGCCGTCGATGGGCATCCTCTCGCCGGCCGCGATCAAGAGCTCCATTCCTGGTTCGATCTCGCCAACCGGCAAGTAGTCGCGCGAACTATCCTCGCGCAGCACCATGGCGCCGCGCGCCGCTAGCCGAGCCAGTCCGTTTACGGCCGTCCGTGCCCGTTCCCGCATCACGTGATCCAGCGTGCGGCCGATCAGCAGAAAGAACAGCAGCGACACCGACGCGTCGAAATAAGCATGGTCGCCATGGTTGATCGTCTCGTAGAGGCTCATCGCGTAAGCGAGCGATACCCCGACCGCGATCGGCACGTCCATGTTCATGCGGCTGTGGCGCAGCGCATTCCAGGCCGAGCGAAAATAGATGCCGCCGGCAAAAGCGAGCACAGGAATGGCAATCAAGGCCGAGACCCAATGGAACAGGTCGCGGGTCGCGCCTTGCGCGCCGGACCAGACGGAGACTGATAGCAGCATGATGTTGCCCGCCGCAAAGCCGGCGACCGCGACGGCGCGGATCAGTTCCGAGAGCGTCTTGTCCTTCCCATCAGCCTCGGGATCGAACAGGTGCGCGCCATAGCCCAGCCGTCCAAGTGTGGCGACGAATGGCGGAACCTCCTCGCCGCGCCACCGGACCGAAACACGTTTCGTCGAAAGATTGACACGAGCGCCTTCGACGCGATCCAGCTTGCCGATCGCCGTCTCGATCGTCTGGATGCAGGCGGCACAATGCACAGCCGGCACCGAGAGGTCGGTCTGGCGAAGATTTTCGCCAATCGAGCGGCTCGCCAGTCTGATTTCCTGGCCAGAAGGCAGGACCAGTGTGACCTTTTCCAGGTCCAATGCCATTTCGGCGCCTGGCGCGCAGCAGCTCATTGCAGCGCCCCGTGGGAAATCATGATCCGGCGAACGTCGCGATAGGGTTCCGCAAGGCTCGCATCGGCGTCGATTTCGACGATCCAGACGCCATCCGTGGGCATGTGGTGCGCGGCGAATATCTGACCGGAGGCAGCGGCAAGAGTGACGGATTTGTCCTCGGCCTCGTAGGCGGGATGACGAAACAGCACCTTGACGCCATGCAAGGCAACCGGCTTGCCGACAGCATCGGTGAGGCTGTAGCGGACCTCACCGCCTGCGATGGTCAGTTTGCCAGTCCAGCCGAGGGCTGCCTGAGCTCGCCCCTCCTCGGCCTTCTTGTTGAACTGCTGGCTCGCCACATAGGTGTTTTCGACGACAAGGCCGGTCCAGCTCGTGTTGGCGAGCGTCGCCATCGTCAGATTGACCGCTATGACCACGCCGAAGAAGCCAAGGATGGTGAACAGCATATGCCTGCCGGTGAATTCGCGAGATTGTCGCGAGGTGTCGCTCATCTGGCGCTCTCCGGTGCGTTGAAAGTGGCCGTGTATTCGTCCGACTCGAACGGTGCCTTGTTTTCGACCCGGAACTTGAAGCTTTGCGCTGCACCCCGAACCTGATCTGCCGGCTGACGCACGAAAACCTTGAGCATCTTGAGCCGGTCGGGTTCGACCGGGATGGCGAAGGAGCGATCCGCCGGCAGGTCGATGCCGACAACGCTCATTTCGGCTCCATGCAGGCCCTGCATCGTGACAATGATCGTTCTTGGTTCGGGGATCATGTTGAGCAGCTTGACGGTGTAGCCGTTGCGGATCGAACCGTCGGACAGCGTCACGAACTGCGGGTTGCGATCGTGCAGGACATTCAATTCGAGCCGTTCGCGGGTCAGCAGCGAATAGAGCAGCGCGAGACCGACCGCCGACCAGGCGCCCATGTAGATGAAGGTGCGCGGGCGAAAGATCTTGCGGATATGGAAACGGGCCACCTTGTCGGAGAACAGGCCGTCAGCGCTCCTGACCAGTGACGGGTTGACTGAACCGGAGCCGCCCGGGGTCGCCAGCATCATGTTGACGTTGTAGTCGGCCAGCGTCGCATAGGAAATCAGTCCGCGCTCCCTGCCGAGCTTGTCCATGATACCGTCACAGGTATCGATGCAGAGCGCGCAGGTGATGCATTCAAGCTGCTGGCCATCACGAATGTCTATCCCCATCGGGCACACCGCGACACAGGCATTGCAGTCGACGCAGTCGCCGACGGGCTGCCCGGCGGCAAGGACCCTCTTGGCGTGACGCGAGCGCGGTTCGCCGCGCCAGTCATTATAGGTGACGGTGAGGGAATTCTCGTCGAGCATGGCCGCCTGGATGCGCGGCCATGGGCACATGTAGGTGCAGACCTGCTCGCGCATCAGCCCGCCGAACGTATAGGTCGTCGCTGTGAGCACAGCGACGGTGATGTAGGCGACAGGCGCTGCCATGCCGGTGAAGAGTTCGACGAGCAAGGTCGGCGCATCGGCGAAATAGAAGATCCAGGCGCCGCCGGTCGCTGCACCTATGATCAGCCAGATGGCGTGTTTCGATATTCTCAGCGCGAGCTTGCGGGCGGTCCAAGGCCCGGCATCGAGCTTCATGCGCGCGTTGCGGTCGCCCTCGATAGCTCGCTCGACGACCAGGAACAGATCGACCCACACGGTCTGCGGACACGTATAGCCGCACCAGGCACGACCGACAGTCGACGTAACCAGGAAAAGACCGACGCCGGCCATGACCAGCAGGCCGGCCACATAGTAGAATTCCTGCGGCCATATCTCGATGAGGAAGAAATAGAAGCGGCGGTTGGCAAGATCGACCAGCACGGCCTGGTCCGGGGCAAATGGCCCGCGATCCCACCGCAGCCAAGGTGTCAGGTAGTAGATCCCCAGCGTGTTTGCCATCACCGACCACTTGAAGCGGCGGAAACTGCCAGAGGCCCGGTTCGGGAAGATCTTCTTGCGTGCGGCATAGAGCGGCTGACGGGTCTTGGCGGAGTTGACCGCATCGGCTTCGAGCCGTTCTATTTGCGTGTTATCGAGCACGAGAAGCTCCAGTCACCAGCGACCCATCGGTTTCTGGATGATGCCGAGGCCCGGCTCGCGCCGGGCCTCGTCGCTTGGCGGTGGGGGGGAGGACGAGAATAGGCTGCGTACCTATTCTCCGCCACCAAGCGAATGGACATAGACCGCAAGTTCCTTGGCCTTGATCTCGCCGAGACGCCCGATCCAGGCCGGCATGACGCCGTGCTTCGGCGCGCGGACCTGCGCGGCGATGGCTGTTTCGCCAGACCCGTATAGCCAGATCGCGTCGGTCAGGTCGGGTGCGCCGAGCTCCCTGTTGCCCTTTGCATTCTCACCATGACAGGCCGCACAATTCTCGGCGAAAACATTGGCGCCGAGTTCGATCAGGCTTGTGTCCTGAACAGGGTCGGAGAGGCTTGCGACATAGGCGCCGACCTGCTTGATCTGATCCGTCGTGATGATGTCGCCAAAAGCAGGCATTTCCGACAGGCGCGTATCCGGGTCTGATGCGAAGCGGATGCCGTGCGCAATCGTCTGCTGGATCTGTTCGGCGTTGCCGCCCCACAGCCAATCGTCGTCGTTTAGGTTGGGAAAACCCTTGGACCCTTGAGCGCCCGAGCCATGGCACTGCACGCAATTGACCTTGAACGCGGCGCCACCTGCGGCGACGGCGAATTCGCGTAGCGTATCGTCGGCAGTAATCTCGGAGACGGTCTTCGCCTGAATGGCAGCGACAAATTTACCCTTGGCCACTTCGGCCGCGGCCAGTTCATTCTTGACGTCTCTGCGGCTCGAATACCCCAGCACACCCCTGGTCGCGGAAGTCAGCATCGGCCATGCCGGATAGACGACGGTGTAGCCGATCACCCAGGCAATGGTGATGTAGAAGGTGATGACCCACCAGCGGGGAAGCGGGTTGTTGAGTTCCTTGATGCCGTCCCACTCATGGCCGGTCGTCGAGATACCCGAAACCTCGTCGATATGCTCGCTGCCCATGATCAGTCGTCCTTGAGAGGAATGTGAGCGGCTCTCTCGGCTTGCCTGCGGCTGCCGGGACGAAGTGCAAAGGCAACGCATCCGAGGAAGAAAAGCGCCATGGCAAGCAGGCCCCAGCTGTCGGCAAACTCCCGCATGAAATTGTAGGTCATCGCCATTCTCCTCAGCGGTAACCGGCGGCTTCGTCATAGGTCCTGAAATCGACCAGCGTGCCGAGCATCTGCAAATAGGCGACCAGCGCATCCATTTCGGTGACCTGCTGCGGATCGCCGTCGAAGTCCCCAACCTTGGCTTTCGGATAGCGTCTCTCCAGGCCCGATGTGTCGGCATTCGCATCGGCCTGCGCCATGAGATCGGCATTGGCATGAGCGATCATGTCGTCTGAATAGGACACACCGACACGGCTGTTGGCGATCAGATGCGTCGAGAAATCCTTCACCTCGATGGGCATGTCCTTCAGGAACGCGTAGCTCGGCATGATCGATTCCGGCACCACCGAACGCGGCTCGGTGAGATGCTGGACGTGCCATCCGTTCGAGTAGCGGTCGCCGACCCGGGTGAGATCCGGCCCGGTGCGCTTCGAGCCCCACTGGAACGGGTGGTCGTACATCGACTCGGCCGCCAGGCTATAGTGGCCGTAGCGCTCGACTTCGTCGCGGAATGGCCTGATCATCTGGCTGTGGCAGAGGTAGCAGCCCTCGCGCACATAGATGTTGCGCCCGGCGAGCTCTAGCGGCGAATAGGGCCGCATGCCTTCGACCTTTTCGATGGTGTTGTCGAGATAGAAGAGCGGTGCGATCTCGACGATGCCGCCGACCGTTACGACCAGCAGGGACCCGAGGAGAAGCAGTGTGGCGTTCTTCTCGATGACCGCGTGTCTGTCCATCAGGCCCATTTTCTGGCTCCTGATCGCACAGGCTGGAGGGCGGGGATGGAGCGCGGCATCGGATCCTCCTCGCGCCGGTAGCCGAGGATGGTCAGGGCGATGTTCCAGGCCATGATGAGGGCGCCCGACAGATACATCGCGCCGCCGATGGCACGCATGATGTAGTAGGGATGCATGGCGGCGACGGTTTCGGCGAAGGAGTAGACCAGGAAGCCCTGCTCGTTGTATTCGCGCCACATCAGGCCCTGCATGACGCCGGACACCCACATCACCGCGGCGTAAACGACGATCCCAAGCGTCGCCAGCCAGAAGTGCCAGTTGACGAGCCGCAGCGAATAAAGCCGGTCGCGATTCCATAACTTCGGGACCATGAAATAAATCGCGCCGAACGAGATCATGCCAACCCATCCGAGCGCGCCCGAATGGACGTGACCGATGGTCCAGTCGGTGTAGTGCGAGAGCGAGTTGACGGCCTTGATTGACATCATCGGGCCTTCGAAGGTCGACATCCCGTAGAAGGCGATGGCCATCACCATCATACGGATGATCGGGTCGGTGCGCAGCTTGTCCCAGGCGCCCGAGAGCGTCATCAGGCCGTTTATCATGCCGCCCCACGAGGGCATCCAGAGCATGATCGAGAACACCATGCCGAGCGTCTGGGCCCAGTCCGGCAGGGCGGTGTAGTGGAGGTGGTGCGGACCGGCCCAGATGTAGAGAAAGATGATCGCCCAGAAGTGGATGATCGACAGCCGGTAGGAATAGACCGGTCGGTTGGCTTGCTTGGGCACGAAATAATACATCATCCCGAGGAAGCCGGCGGTGAGGAAAAAGCCGACGGCATTGTGGCCGTACCACCATTGCGTCAGGGCGTCCTGTACGCCGGAGAAGGCTGAATAGCTCTTGGAGCCCAGGAAGGAGACCGGCATCGACAGGTTGTTGATCACATGCAGCATTGCGATGGTCACGATGAAGGCAAGGTAGAACCAGTTGGCGACATAGATGTGCGGTTCCTCGCGCTTTAGGATCGTGCCGAGGAACAGGATGAGATAGGCGACCCAGACAATGGTCAGCCACAGGTCCACATACCATTCGGGCTCGGCGTATTCGCGGCTCTCGGTGATACCGAGCAGGTAGCCGGTGGCCGCCATGACGATGAACAGCTGATAGCCCCAAAACACGAACCAGGCGAGATCGCCGCCGAACAGCCTGGCACGACAGGTCCGCTGCACGACATAAAGTGACGTGCAGATGAGTGCATTGCCGCCGAAGGCAAAAACCACGCCGGAAGTATGCAAAGGCCGCAGTCGGCCGAAATTGAACCAGGGCTGGATGTTGAGATCGGGGTAGGCGAGCTGCAGGGCGATGACCACGCCGACCAGCATGCCGACGACGCCCCAGAATACGGTGGCGATGGCACCGTAGCGGATCGGCCCATCCATGTAAGCGGCGGGGTCGATCGGAACTGCCGGCTTGAACTCCGTGTTGCGCAACAGAATCGCAGTGAAGCCAGCCACGGCGAAGAACAAAACCCACATATGCCGGCGAAAAGGTTCATCTACGCCGAAGCCGGCAGCCACCAGGGCCGCAAACGCAAACAGGCTTAGAAGGACGATCTCTGTGCCGAATTTCATCGCAAGCCCCGATTTCCAATTCCGGCGGGCGCCAACCGCAGTGCCTTATTGCGCAGCCGTGGCCTGCTCGCCCTGATCCATGTCAGAGCCGCACGATTTTGCTTCGAGCAGCATCGAGTTCGGTGCGATCAGACTGTGGCGATCGAATGTGGAAGCGCGGCACCGGCCGCCACGCTTACGGACAGGCCCCGCGTCCCCGGTCGGGCCGGGTATGGAGGCGATCGCGGGCGTGTGGGGAAGCGCGCCTTCTGTGACGCTGGAAAGTAGGCCGATGCCTTGCCGAACGTCGATCGTTTCAATGCCTTGGGACATCCAGCGCCAGCGTTGCGCTGCCTTCGTGACATTCATGGTTCGGGGAGACGGCGATTTTCCCCTGCGTATGAGGCGTATTGACTTCGGCCGAGTGCAATCCTGCCTGGAACAGCCGGTTGCACGTCGAGCACCTCGAGGATGGATGCTTCGCCGACGAGTTGGCCGAAACACACCTGGCTCAGGCGATCGGATGGAGAGCGGGCTGTCGCTATGCGGCTTCTTCTAAGCCCAACGCGAGCATGCCCTGCCCCGAACGAAATAAGTGACGTAGGCCATGCAGCTTCGATGTCATTCAAAAGGCGGTTGCGCCTCGGCCGCCGCAGCGCCGTTCCAGCCGGCTCATGCTGTCCACGGTGACACGGCGGTTGTTCTCGATCCGAATCACGCCGTCCATTCTCAGGCTGGTCAGCTGACGGCTCACGGTCTCGTTTGTAATTCCAAGGAAATCAGAGATGTCGGCACGCGTCATCGGCAGCTCGAAGCACGCCGACCTAGCCGCCGGGTCAACACTGGAATCGATGTTCCGGGCGATCATGAGGAGAAAGCTCGCCACCTTCTCCGGTGCGGTCTTGCGCCCCAGAGTCACCATCCATTCGCGTGCCTCGTCGAGTTCGTTCAGCGCCTGCTTGAACAGGCGATGCACAAATTCCGGTGATTCCTTCATCAACCGTTCGATGGCCGCTCTCGGAAACGAGCATAGCGAGACAGCTGTTGCCGCTTCCGCATTGATCGCGCTTTTCATCTTGAAGGGCCGTCCCAGAAAATCCGGCGCGAACTGGAGACCGACGATCTGCTGGCGGCCGTCCGAAAGGCTCTTCGTCAGCTTCACCACGCCTGAAAGCACGTTTGAATAACAGTCGACCGCCTCGGCGTCGCCGATCAGTTCGACCCCCGGCTCGATATTGTGCCGCGACGACGTCTTGGCGAGCTGAGCCAAATGGTCTGGTTCGAGCGCACCACAGACACCGCGGTGCCGTGCCTCGCAAGACAGGCAAAGAACGGGAATGCCGGAACTGTGAATGTCCTGCCGTAATGTCATTCGATCGCTCTACTTGTCCAGTGCGGGCAGGATAGCAATCGACGGTAGAAAAATCCTTGCGGCAGTTTGTCCGTGCTGAACGCTGATCGAAATCAGGGCTTAGGCTCATCCAAGCATCCACAGTTCCGGCGACGCAAACACGGTGGACCACGACATGCGACTGGAGCTAGCTGCCAGACTTGGCGAGAACGTCCCGCGCTATACCAGTTATCCGACCGCGCCGCATTTCCATGCGGGGGTCGATGCCGTCGTTTACCGAGGCTGGTTGGAGGCGCTCGAAGGTGGTGACGAGATATCGCTTTACCTGCATATTCCCTATTGCGACAGGCTCTGCTGGTTCTGCGCGTGCCATACCAAACAGACGCGCCACTACGAACCAGTGACCACATATCTCCGTTCACTGCATGCCGAGATCGCCACCGTCTCCAGTCTTGTCACCGGCAAGGGCCGAGTTCGCGCGGTTCATTTCGGCGGCGGTTCGCCGACGATGCTCAAACCGGAAGATATCGTGGCGCTGGGAACCGTCCTGCGCAACAGCTTCACGTTTCTCCCCGGTGCAAAGATCAGCGTTGAGATCGAACCCAACGATATGGACGATGCCCGCCTCGATGCACTTGCCGAAATCGGCATGACAAGGGCGAGCCTCGGCGTCCAGGATTTCGACCCGAAGGTGCAGAAAGCGATCAACCGCGAGCAGACCTTTCTGCAGACCAAGACGGTTGTTGATGGCGTTCGTTCGCGCGGCGTCGAATCCGTCAATCTCGATCTGCTCTACGGCCTGCCGCATCAGACCAGGGAGAGCGTCGCCTCCACGGTTGCACAGGCACTGACCCTGGAACCGGATCGGATCGCGCTTTTTGGCTACGCCCATGTGCCGTGGTTCAAGAAACATCAGACGATGATCGACAAGGCCTGGTTGCCGGGTCCGGCGGAGCGGTTTGCCCAATCGCAATTGGCAGCGCGGGCGATCATGGACCAGGGATACGAAGCAATCGGGCTCGATCATTTCGCCAAGCCCGGCGATGCGCTGGCGCTTGCGGCCCGCGCCGGGACTTTGCACCGGAACTTCCAAGGCTACACCGAGGACTGCTACGAGACATTGATCGGCCTCGGCCCATCGTCCATCAGCCAGTTTCGCCAGGGCTATGCACAGAATATGCCTTCGACCGCCGAGTATGGACGCATGGTTGCTCATGGCGGGCTGGCCGCTGTTCGGGGTATCGCGCTTTCTGACGACGACCGTGTTCGCGGCTGGATCATCGAGCGATTGATGTGTGACTTCGCCTTCTCGGCGATTGAGCTGGTGGAGCGCTTTGGCGAAGCCGGCCAAAGACTTCTCGTCCGAGCGAGTTCCACGGCCCTCCAAGATCCTGCGCGGTTGCTTGAACTTGATGGTGACCGCTTCGTCGTGCCTGCGGAAAGCCGGCCCTTTGTCAGGAGCATCGCGGCAAAGTTCGACAAATATTTCGAAAGTGGAACGGCCAGGCACTCAGCGGCAGTCTGAGCACCGCAGAGGAACGGTCATGGTTCTCAGTCGATCGTGAACCGATTGCGCTACATTTTTCACTGTTGATCGGCGACCGTCGTGTCGAGACAGGATTCGGAGCGGACCAGACGCGTCTTGGTATAGCGACGATATCGTCCGGTCGTGCCTTCCGGCGCCGTATTCCATTTCGCAGTCCCTGAAGCGCCACGTCGAGTCCGGCCTCTTTTCTGTATCGGAAGCAGTCGACAATCGTCCTGGCCAGATCATGGTTGTCGGCCGACAGCTCCCTTCGGCCTTGCAACAAGAATCCGCAAGGACCCTGCCAGCTGCAGCAGGCGCCGCCGCATCGCACCACCACACTATCCACCCGTGGCTCGCGCTAACCTTTGATTGGTTCGCGCCAAGCCGACGCCCGTCGAAACCGAGCCTCGGCAACATTCCGAGTCGTAAGCGGCTGGCCACGCTCCTGGTGCCGGTGGCAGAAAGTCCGCAAGCACCCCGGCAGCGCCGTCAAGCGTGGGACAACCCGTCCACCCGAATATCCGCCGGCGCAGTTTCAGTGAAAAGCGGGCCCAGGCTAGACGGCTCTCTTGTTACCCCAGAGCATAACGTGCAGCTGCGGCAGCACACGGGCTTCGAACCACCTGTCGCGGGTCACGCTATCAACCAGCCACTCCATGCGCTTCAATATTCCGTCAAGGTCGACAGGCGCGTCTTCATTTGCGGGGCGTGGCGGCGTGTGATTGCCGGGTTGCAGATAGATCGGAAGTCGCGGAAATCTCGCAGCGGCGTCTTTCGCGTAGGCGTAGTCCCTTTCGTCGAAAACAATGAGCTTGAGCACGACTTGCGGCCTGCCTTGTGCCGCCTGGAGGCACGCCTCGAAAGCGGCCCAATCGGTCGTCATTTGGCTTGACGGCGGCTTTGGGCTGAGGACTAGCACGTCGAGGTCGGCAAACCAGTCCCTGGCCACCGAACCTTGGGTTTCCAGCGCAAAACGGTAACCTTCACCATGGCCTCGCTCGATGAGCGCGCCGAGCGGCTGGATGGCCGGATTGCCGCCTGACAGCGACACCATCAGCGGGCGGCCACCGGAAAGCGCAAGCACGTTTTGCCACACCGCGCCAATGGACATCATCTCCCATTCATGGCGGAATTGATTGTCCACCGCCTGCAGGCTGTCGCACCAGGAACAGCGATAGTCACACCCGCCGGTTCTGACGAAGACCGTCGGCAAACCGATGAGCACGCCCTCGCCCTGGATCGTCGGCCCGAAAATCTCACTCACGCGGATTGCGGGATGCGTATCGGTCATGGCCGGTATTCCGCCCAGGTTTTCGGCGTTTCGCTCACCCGCACGGCCGAGGTTTCGCGCAGGCGTGCCTTGCACCATTCATAAAAATGTCTGGCCAGATATTCCGCCGTGACTTGCTCATGTCCCAGCACGTCGTTGAGATGTCGGTGGTCGAAGCTCTCGTCGATGTAGCGTTTGAATGGCGCCAAATCGTGATAGTCGCGCACGAAGCCGTTGTCGTTCAGTCCATTCGCTGAAAGCTCCACTTCAACGATGTAGTTATGCCCGTGCAGGCGCGCGCATTGGTGATCGGGTGGCAACGAGGTGAGCTGATGCGAGGCTGAGAAGTGGAATTCCTTGGTGATGCGGAACATTACGCGGTCCTCCTTCGCAGCGCATCGAGCCAGAAGTCGGAGTCCTCGTAGTCGGTGGGGTCCGGCTGCCCAGAGAGATGAAACGCCTCGCGCCGCTCGACGCAGGTCCCGCACCTCCCGCAGTGACGCTCGGCGCCCTTGTAGCAGGACCAGGTCTGCGCAAACGGCGTGCCGTATGCTGCTCCATTCCTAACAATGTCCGCCTTCGTGAGATTCACATAGGGTGCATAAATGCGAATCTCCGCGTAGCCGTCGAGCGCGTGGTCCTGCATCATCTGGAAAGCGTCGATGAAGGCCGGACGGCAGTCGGGATAAATGAAATGATCCCCACCATGCACGGCCGTCGCCACCGCCTCAGCGCCGTGCGCTGCGGCGAAGCCGAAGGCAATGGCCAACATGATGGCGTTCCGGTTCGGCACCACCGTGACCTTCATCGTGTCTTCGGCGTAGTGCCCGTCGGGCACGTCCACATTATCGGTCAGCGCGGAGCCGGAAAGGCCGCCGCCGATCTCGTGGATGTCGATGATGCGGTGCGGGACGCTCAGTCGCTCCGCGCAAAGGGCGGCGAAGCCCAATTCCTTCCTATGCCGTTGGCCGTAGTCGAAAGATAGGAGGCCGGCGAGTTCGTGCTCCGCTGCCACCTTGTGAGCAAGGGTAACGGAGTCCAATCCGCCGGAGCAGACGACGAGAGTCTTCATTTTGGGTCCTTGTTTTAACCGGGTAGGCTGCGACCGGAGATTTCTCTGCGCTCCCAGTACTTCAGGAAATCCATTTTGTGAAGTGAACGGGGGACGAGTTTCATGCGCTGACGTGCCGCTGTGTGCAAGGCGCCCTCGCGGTGAGCCTGCAAGGAACACGGACTAGCGAAACGTCACGCTTCAGCGGAATGCTCAAAGGCGAGCGCACCGGAATATGCTCTGCAGGAGGTCCGGACCTTCGTAAACAAAGTTCTCGACGATCAAGCGCCCGGCGGTCCAGAGCTTCGAGGGACGCCACCGCGAGGGTTTCAGGTACAAGACGGCCCGAAGATGGGCTTGCCGCAAGAGAACGGACTTACCAGTGGGATGTTCAGCGACGCCGATGCAGATGTCTGGAATGATCACGACATCAATTGTCGCGGCAACTTTGGCCTCGGGTTCCGTAGATCCAGCGCATTCCGCTTCAGGATCGGTTCGAACCGGAGCACGCCCTCGGTCAATGGACGACCGGCAAACCCTGAATGATCGGTCGTGAGCCGACATCTGTGAACAAGCGGTGTGGTCGATTGCTATCACCCATGTGTTGCGCGCAGGTACCTTATGGCAGTGGATGAACTGGATTTGATGGTTTTACGGCTGGCGGTCGAAAGCGTCCGCTCGCTCTCCTTAAGCTTCGCTGAAAAGGCCGCCGAGGTAGCCACCAGGAGCCGCGGCATCCTGCTTTTCGACGTGCGGGTCGACGGTCATGCGGGGGTCCAGCGGGTCGCAGCCATCCGATATCAGGGCGACCAGATCGGCGTGCTGGCGTTGGACAGACAGGGCCTTGTTACCCACCATTGCATCGTCAACGGTACGTTCTCACATTTCATTGCGCCCTTGGAGACCTGGCACAGCATGCCCCTGTCGATGCAGGCCAAGATCGATGCCAACGGCCATGCCAGTCTCTTCCTAGGGGCCTTGCGAAATGCCGGACATTTGCTGGGCAGCTAGCATTTGGCCAGAATGCATCTGTGAATTTTTGCATGCGCATCGCTGCCGAACCGCCGGCATGATTGTCGTGCTCGAAAACGGCGGCGGCGATCGCGGCAAAGCGATCGCCGCGATCATGGCGATCAACGCGTGGGCGTTGCATCGATGCGCGATCGTTTGAGACGGAGATCTCCGCCTGGCATCGAGCAACATGCACGGAGGTACGCAAAGCGCAAATGCATCAAGTAGTTGAAGGGACGAGCCCCTCGCGCAAATGGAGCTTGCGCTGCCGTTGTCGTCCCATCGTGCCGCCGAACTCGGGGGCGTGACGATCGACCACGATGGGCCTATTTTTTTGCAAAGCCGAATGTCCCGATTCCGAAGCCAAGGAAAAAACTCCGACCACAGCGAAGAATAGTAACAACACGGGCGACGCAAGCCGCCTTGCGCTCTAGCAGGGGAGGTGCTTGCGGTGCTCTCACCGACACAAGATCGCAAATGGCACGTGGGTGAGCACCAGAACTGGCGACACGCATGGTGATCGGCTTGACTCGCTGGAGGAAGCACAAGGCCTCAGTGGGCGGAGGCGCCAGCGACGGTCGAATACTGACTGGCTGCTCGGGATCTGATCGTTGAAATGACGTAGGATTTGGTTGCTTAAGCCGATCCGAACCATTTCCCGGAGACCACACCCACCATGAACGATCTTGCGCTGCCGCTGAGCGGTTTGTCATCAGTCGGCGGCAAGTCCGTCGTCGCCCGTTTCGACGGCGGCATGCTGTCGTCCAACAGCGGCGTTCTGGCCTTGGCCGAGGTGGAAAAGCGGTTGCGGGTGGCCG